>QHQO01000161.1 GCA_003221195.1 Verrucomicrobiota bacterium | reverse complement strand
CATAGTAACGGCGAATCTCCTCGACGATATGCGGGTTTACCTGCTGTTCAATCGACTCCGCCGCCACTCGCAGCGCGTTCTTGATTGCCAGCGGCGTGCTCGCGCCATGCGCGATGATGCAGATGCCGTTTACGCCGAGAAGCGGGCTGCCGCCATATTCTTCATAGTTCGTCTTGTCCTTAATTGTTCCAATAGCACCCTTAGCGAGGAACGCGCCGGCCTTTCGCATTGTTGTGCGCATGAGTTCGTGCTTGAGCCATTGAAACATTGCCACGGCGATCGATTCGCACGTTTTCAAGATGACATTGCCAACGAATCCGTCGCACACCACAACCTCCACCGGGTCCTCAAACAAATGCCGACCTTCTATGTTGCCGACAAAGTTCAGCGAACTTGGTTTCAGCATCTTGAACACTTCCTTGGTTAATTCGGTGCCCTTAACATCCTCGTCGCCGAGCGAGACCAAACCAACGGTAGGATTCTTGTAATGGAGCACGTGACGTGAATAGACCGAGCCCATGAACGCGTACTGAAGAAGATGTTCTGGGCGCGCATCGATATTTGCCCCTGCATCGATCAAAACGAAGACGTTCGTTTCAGTCGGAAGCACGGCCGCGATACCTGGTCGATCGATTCCTGGCAACGTGCGAAGTTTAATCGTGCCCGCGGCGACGGACGCGCCCGTGTGACCTGCGCTCACCACTGCATCCGCTTGCCCGTGCTTCACGAGGTCGAAGGCGCGGCTTACTGATGAATCCTTCTTTCGTCTGACCGCCGACCATGCGCGGTCGCTCATATCTACTACCTGCGTCGCATGTGTGATCTCGATCCGGCTGTCGTTGCAGCCATGCTTCCTAAGTTCCTCTTCGATCCGCGCGGAGTCACCGACAAGAAAAAGTTTATTGATGTGAGGGTACTCACGCAACGCCATAACGGCGCCAGCAACGAGGTTAGGCGGGCCAAAGTCACCGCCCATCGCGTCGAGGGCGATCTTCATCGGTTTGAAACTTTGCGGACTTTAGCCGCCGAATGCAACTTATTTGCCCTCAAGCGTGAGCACCTGCCGGCCGCGGTAGTAACCGCACGAGGGGCAGGCGATGTGCGAGGGAACGGTGCTCCCGCACTGGGGACATTTGTTCAAATGTGCAGCATGCCAGCGGTTCGCCGCTTTGCGCGTGCGTAACCGCATCTTGGATGTTTTGCGTTTTGGGACTCCCATGGCAGGCGGTGACTAAAGCATGTAGCCTGAAAAAGACAAACGTGATTCGTAATTTGAAATTCGTGATCCGATGTAACGATTCAACGATTTAACGGTTCTCGATCTTCAACTTATCCAGCGCACTCCAATCCAATTTTCGCTTCGTATCTTGCTCAACGCTCTTCGATTGTTTCGGTTTGCAAACACGATTGCCGTCTACGTCGCAACGTGGATGCGCTGGCAGATTGAGCAAAAGATCCTCGCGAATAAACGGCGTGAGGTCGACCGTCTCGGGGCCACGCAGCTCGGTGTGTACGGCGAATGCGGGCACTTGAATGTCGTGCACAAAATTCTCCAGGCACGATACGCAACGCAGCTCCACCGGTTGTGACAGCGAGCCTCTTGCCCAAAGGGCCCCTCCAGCAACGCCCACGTCGATGTTGTAATGCGTTGGGCCGGCACAACGAATTCCTTCTGCTTCAAGGTCGTGGATCGGGCAATCCTCATCCCCGTCCAAATGCAAACCCTGCGCAGGAATTTGTCTGAGATGAATTTTCACGCGTCAAACCCTCGAATATTATCAGCCAAATTTCGTGCTCAGCGCCTTGGCAACACAAGCCGGAACAAAACCGGAGACATCCCCGCCGAGGCGCGCGATTTCCTTAACAATGCGAGAACTTAGATAAGTGTATTCCTCCTTCGGCATGAGGAAAATTGTTTCTACCGCAGCATCCAATTTCCGGTTCATTAAGGCCATTTGAAATTCAATTTCAAAGTCGGAAACCGCGCGCAAGCCACGGATTACCGCCCCGGCTTCTTCTTTCCTGGCGAACTCGACCAGTAATCCTTCGAACTCAGCGATTCGCACATTGTCGATTTTCCCCGCTGTTTGGCGCAGCAAGCCGAGACGATCCTTCAGGGAGAAAAGAGGTTGCTTCTCGTCGTTGTGCGCCACAGCCACTACCACTTCGTCGAACAATTTTCGAGCACGCTCGATTACATCGAGGTGACCATTCGTGATCGGATCAAAACTCCCCGGATAAATTGCACATCGCATTGGCGAAAATTCGCAGAGGAATTGGAAAATGAAAAGCGTATTGAAGAGAATGACGAAGCACCCGCCTTCGCTTTCGCTACGGGGTGGCAGGCGAATGACCAAACGACCAAACGCTTTAACGAGTTAACGTGGCGAAGCCGTTTGCCTAAAGTTCGTGCTCCATCAAATTGCTCGCATGCGTGATCCATCGCCATACAAAACCATCGCCGTGGCGAGCACGTTCTCTCCGCGGTTTAAGCAAGTGCTCGCGGAGGCAAAGCGCATTCGAGAACGCTTTTCCGCTCATCTTCATCTGATTTATGTGGGCGAAGGAGATGAGGAAACGGCAAACAAGTTTAGAGACGCGCTCGCGCAACTGCAGCTTCCGCCTGACTCGGCGATTCATTATGAAAAAGGAACCCCTGCAGAAGCTATTCTGGGCGCGCTGGCGCGGGAAAAAATCGACATGATTGTCGCGGGCGCACTGGAAAAGGAGGCAGTATTGCACCCGTTTTTGGGCAATGTCGCTCGCCGGCTGGTGCGCGAAGCGCGCTGCGCAGTCATGCTTTTCACAAGACCCGCAATAAAACCGAGACCGCTCCGCCGGATTGTTTTCGTGGCGGATTATTCAGATCAAGGGTTGCAGGCTTTGAAAAGGACGCTGCCCTTCGCTGCGGCGGAATCATGCGAGCGACTTTATGTTATTCGGATCATCACGACGTTCGATCAGGCACGCGAATCGATTCGCGTGAGTGCCAAGGGACACGAAAAGCCCCGAGCGGAGGATGAGGAAGCCGCAGTGGAGGAATTCGTCTTGTCGGCCGGCGCGACCGACGTCCCGATCGAAGCACGCTGCATCCGCGGAAACACCGGATTGGCTGCCTCGGATTTTGTTCAATCGGTGAAAGCTGATTTGCTCGTGGTGCCGCTGCAGAAAAGTGCCGGAGCAATCCAACAATTGCCGAGTAATATTGCTTGGGTCACCGATGTCATTCCGTGTAACTTGTGGGTAATTCGTTGAATTAAACTGCCGTCCTTGCGCAGGAATTGTAGAGGCGCTTGTGTCAAACGCCTTTCTATAAGATTCGGCGGTTGATACAACCGCCACTACAACAACGCATGGAACCTGAATTCCAACCGTACGGTTTGCCGCATCTCACCGTTATTTTCCTCACGATTGTTCTGCCGTTTGTGCTGGCTGCGATCGTTTGGCGCACAAAATCACTCCGTGCCGAAAAAGTGATCGTCGGCGTTCTCTCTGCAGTCCTTGTGTTGAACTACGTCGTCTATTTGATTTTTATCCGCAGCCGCGGCATCACGACCTGGCAACAGATGCTGCCGATGCAACTATGCGATTGGGGCATGGTGGTTGTCATCGTGGCAATGTGCACCGGAAATCAGCGCTGGTTCGAGGTAGCATATTTCTGGGGAATTGGCGGCACGCTGCAGGCCGTGCTCACGCCAAACCTCCGCTTTGGCTTTCCAGATTGGCGATTCATTAGCTTTTTCACCTCGCATTGCGGGATCATCATCGGCGTTGTCTTCCTGATGTTGACGCGGCGATACCGGCCATATCCCATGTCGATCGTGCGCGCGTTTCTCTGGTCGGAGTTTTATTTTGTCGTCACGTTCATTACTGACAAACTGACAGGTTTTAATTATGGATTTTTGCTGCACAAACCGGAAGCATTTTCGATTTTGAGTTTTCTTTCCGATTCGCGCCCGCTGTACCTTCTGCAAATGCACGGACTGGCCTTGTCGTTCTTTCTCGCGCTGTATGCGCCATTTGCAATTTACGATTTGGTGAGGCCCACAGGTTCAATCACTGACTAAAAAGGCGGTCATTCCGAGCGGAGCGAGGAACCTCACAGTTGGTAATTGGTCGCACTGGCTTATTTGCGTAATGTTTCGCCCGATTGCGAGGTCCCTCGCCGTTTTCGCGGCTCGGGATGACGTTGAATAAATATGAGCGAGAAAATGAAGCCATTGCGTGTTGGCAAAGTTACCATTGGCGGCAAACGTCCGACGTTCATCCTCGGGCCGTGCGTGATTGAGTCGGAGAAGTTTGTCCGGCGGATGGCTAGGAAGATCGCTGAAATCTGCGCGGCCGAAGATATCGATTTCATTTTCAAGGCCTCGTATGACAAGGCGAATCGAACTTCGGTGCGCTCTTTTCGCGGAATCGGAGTACGCGAAGGTTGCGAGATTCTTTCAGTCATCGGCCGGGATTTGAAAATTCCCGTCACAACGGATGTTCATTCCTCTGCCGAAGCCGAAATTGCTGGCGAGAAGATTGATATGTTGCAAATCCCGGCATTTCTTTGCCGCCAAACCGATCTCCTGCACGCAGCTGCGGAAACGGATCGCGCGATCAATGTGAAAAAAGGCCAGTTTCTTGCGCCGTGGGACGTGCGTAATATCGCCGAGAAGTTGATTGCGTTCGGCAATGAGAAATTCTGTTTCACGGAGCGCGGCACTAGTTTTGGCTATAACAACCTCGTTGCCGATATGCGCTCACTCTATTGGCTGCGCGACGCCGGCTATCGCGTGATTTTTGATGCGACCCATTCGGTGCAGCGGCCGGGTGGGGCAGGGGACTCAACACCTGGTGACGGTGTTTTGGCGCCGGCGCTGGCGAGAGCAGCGATGGCGACCGGGTGCGACGGAATCTTCATGGAGGTGCACGAAAACCCGAGCCGTGCGTTATCAGATGGGCCAAATCAGATTCCCCTAAAGGATTTGCCGAAGCACCTGCGCGTGTTAAAGGCTATTCATGCTGCCGTCTCAGGTAGGGGCGATTGACCGCAATCGACCGGGTAACAGGGATATTGCGTCGAGGGAGGAGGAGATTCCAGTGACCGGCTCTCATCTCCGCCGGGTTTTGTCGCTTTGGTTAGTGTCGGTGTTGATGTGCGTTGTAATAGCGGCGCCGCAAGTATCAGGTCAGTCAAAAGGTCGTAAAAAGAAGGCGGGCATGTCAGCGACGGCGGGCGAGTCTCCCGGGGAACAGAGCTTGACGAACATTCCGCTGCCAATTGGGCACGAAGCCAAGGGCCTTGTATTGCCAGATTTCGATGGTGACGGTCGTTTAAGGGGAAAATTCGAAGCCGGGACTGCTCACCGGATTGACCAGGAGCACGTAGGCTTTCAGCATCTTAAAATTACAACCTACACTCCGCAGAGTCAGCCTGACCTGCAAATCGACATGCTCACATCGGTGCTGGATTTGAAGACTCGGATTCTAAGCTCACAGGAGCGCACAACCATTCAGCGGTCGGATTTCAACATCGCTGGTGATTCGGTGCAATTCGACACGAATTCGAAGACCGGACGATTGAGCGGAAATGTAAAGATGGTGATCACTGACAAATCTCATCTAACGGCAAAACCCAACACGACCGAATGAGAAAATTAGGGGTGTTAGTCTTGTTTATCGCATGCGCGATCGGGGCGCGCTCGGCTGAGCAGATTGCCGCTGCGCCAGCGGGCTCGCCCGTGCCTGCCAAGAAGGCTGAGAAACCAGCGAGAGACAAAGCGAAAAACAAGGACAAAAAGAAAGAAGATAAATCGGCCGGCACGAACTTATTTGCCTCGAGCGCTACTGGGCTGCAACCCAATGAACCGACGACAACGGAAATCTATTCGGACGAGGCTTTTTTTGATTCAACCAAGAACATGGGCATCTTTAGCGGCCGTGTGAAGGTAGTCGATCCGCGTTTCAATCTTCAATCTGACAAATTGACAGTGTTCATTACAAAGGGACAAAACCAGAGCTTGGAGAAAGCCGTCGCAGAAGGGAGTGTTGGGCTTGTGCGCGACCGGCCCGATCCGAATGGCGGCCCGCCGACGCGCGCTGTTGGCCGCTCCGATAAAGCCACCTATACAGCTACGACGGGCGATGTTGAATTGGTGGGAACACCGCGGGTGCAAGAGGGACAAAACCTGCATGTGGCGACCAGCCCTGATACGATCATGATCATTAGTCAAAACAGTCAGCTAAGGACGCATGGACCCAGTCGCACTCAAATTGTCCAGCAGCCGAACGAAGAGAAAAAGGGACAAGCGAATTCGTCCCAAACTCCCGCCGCGCAAGCGTCACCCGGTCCGTCTCTGCCAAAGCCATGATTAGCCAAGCTGCGCCTGTTTCGACTCCGAAAGCTCCGTCGCCGGCCACAACGAAAGCGGAGACCGTACTGAGTACCGACCAACTGGTTAAGATTTACGGAGGCCGAGCGGTTGTCGACGGAATCAACATGCATGTTGGAGCTAGCGAAATTGTGGGACTACTCGGACCGAATGGAGCAGGTAAGACTACGAGTTTTTACATGATCGTTGGCCTGATCAGGCCAAACAGCGGTCGGGTGATTTTTTCGGACACCGACGTCACTGACTATCCGATGTACAAGCGCGCGCGACTTGGCATGGGCTATTTACCGCAGGAAGAATCGATCTTCCGGAAGATGACAGTTGAACAAAACATCCTCGCCATTTTGGAAACGCTGCCCCTAAGCAAGGCCGAACGGCGCAACCGTTGCGATCAACTGCTGCATCAGTTTGGCATTGAGCGGATCGCCAAAAATATAGCGCTTACGTTGAGCGGCGGAGAGAAACGTCGATTAACAATTGCGCGTTCGCTCGTCACGCAGCCGAAATTGTTGATGCTCGATGAGCCGTTCAGCGGCGTGGATCCCATCGCCGTCTACGATGTGCAGCAAATTATCGTAAACCTGCGCAAATCGGGCCTTGCGATCATGATCACCGATCACAATGTGCGCGAGACTCTTTCTATCGTCGACCGCGCGTATTTGATTTTCGATGGCCGCGTCGAGAGCGAAGGCACAAAGGATTTTCTCATCGATGATCCCATCAGCCGTCAGCTTTACCTCGGCGAGCGCTTCAAGATGTAATTTCTGTCCTTCCAGCGGAAGCAGAGGAATCCTAAGGACGTCCGGTTGACCCGAAACGAACGTTCGGTAGAGTGTGTTCAAGGCAATGGAGTTTGCCGTCCCCGCTGAAGGCTGGGAAAACCGCGTGAGCTAATGACTCCTTCCAAACGGAAGGAGTTTTTTAATGCTCAATTACATTTTGGTGATGCTAGGCGGTGCACTTGGGACTGGAGTGCGATTCTGGGCATCGGGGTTTGTTGCTGAAACGGCCGGGGAGCTTTTCCCTCTGGGAACGCTCGTCGTGAACGTCACGGGATCCTTCGCTATCGGGTTCTTTGCCGCATTTACGGATCCGGAAGGGCCGCTTCTTGTGTCACCGCGGCTTCGTCAATTCTTCATGATCGGCGTGTGTGGAGGTTTCACTACGTTTTCATCATTCAGCTTACAAACGCTCGACCTCGCTCGGGACGGAGATTGGTTCAGGGCCTGCCTGAACATGGCGCTCTCATTCGCTTGCTGCGTCGCAGCGGTATGGCTTGGACGCATTCTTGCTCTTGCACTATTGCCGAAATAGAAACAAGCCATGCACCTTCCAGAAGACGCTGTCCTCCTGCGGATTTTTATCGGTGAAAGTGATCGTTATCAGCACCGACCGCTGTACGAGGCGATTGTCTTGAAAGCACGCGAACTGCAACTGGCAGGCGCAACCGTGTTGCGCGGGCCAATGGGTTTTGGAAAATCAAGTCACTTGCACACTGCCAAGATCCTTCGCTTATCCATGGATCTTCCAATGGTGATCGAAATCGTAGATACTGAAGAAAAGGTAAATGCATTCCTGCCAGTGCTCGATGAAATGATGGGCGGCGGTCTCGTCACGCTCGAAAAGGCGAAAGTGATCCGCTATCAAGATCAGGAGAAACGCTAATAGAGAGTTCGCTCGGATCTTGGCATCCTTGCATGCAGCAGCGAGTCTGTGCTGCGACGCATATTGGAAATCGCTCCGTATCCACGCTAGAAGTTAATCCTCATGGCGGAACAACTCGGCACCCAGACGATCACATCTCCAAGCGATCGACAGAAAAGCGTCCCGGTTGTTACGGTCGAGAGCTTTTACAACTCGCACGCTCAAAAGCTGCAGATGAAACTAGAGGGGCCGCAGGTGGGGTTCCATCGCAAAATTCGCGAGCCCACTATCAACCGCCCCGGCCTTGCTCTGTCGGGCTTCTATACTTATTTCGCTGAGAAACGTGTGCAGGTGCTGGGTGCAGCCGAGCATTCCTATCTCAAAAGTTTGCCTTCGAAGTTGCGCGTAAAACGATTTCGAAAATTGTGCGAGCGCAAAATTCCGTGCCTGGTCATGTCGCGGGGGTTTCGTCTTGCGCCGGAGTTGCTAGGCGTGACGGCAGAGGCAAAAATCGCAGTGTTTCGCACTCCGATGATTACCATGAAGTTCATTAACGCGGCGACAATTGCTCTAGAGATGGATTTTTCCCCGACGGTAACGGAGTTCGGCAGCATGGTGGACATCCTGGGTGTGGGCGTTTTGATCCGCGGTGCGAGCGGAATCGGCAAGAGCGAATGCGTCTTGGGGTTGATCGAGCGCGGTTACAGCCTCGTGGCCGACGACGTGACCCGGATCACTTCGCTCGAAGGCCGCGAGCTCATGGCGACAGCGCCCGAATTGACTCGTAATCACATGGAAGTGCGCGGCATTGGCATTATTGATGTGGCGAAGGTTTTCGGCATTGGCAGCATTCGAATCGAGAAGCGCCTCGACCTCGTGGTCACGCTGAAGGATTGGCAAGACGTGGACGAGGTCGATCGGATCGGGCTGGATCGGGAATTCTATGAAATCCTCGGGCTTCCGGTGCCGCATGTGACCATTCCGGTAAGGCCCGGTCGCGATATGGCGCGCCTGATCGAGGTCGCGGCGATGGACGAAAAATTGAAGGGTCTCGGACAAAACAGTGCAGTCGATTTTAACGCTAGACTGCTCAGTTTGATGGAGCGCCCGCCTTCGCATGACTCCGGCGCAGCAGGGAAGGGAGCAGTGTAATGGGCTTGCTGTATAGAAAAACCGGCCGCTCCGCAGCTGCCCAAAAGGTCGAAAAAGAGATTCCGATTACCAATCGGCTGGGGCTTCACGCGCGGCCAGCGGCCATGTTTGTGCGGATTGCGAGTCGTCATCGCTCGGAAATCTGGGTTTCCAAGGAAGGGGAAGAAGTAAATGGGAAAAGCATCATGGGCTTGATGATGTTGGCCGCTGGCCAGGGATCAAAGCTTCACATCCGCTGCGAAGGCCCCGACGCTGACAAGGCGATGGAAGAACTCGAGGCCTTGATCAAGGCGGGTTTTAACGAGGAGTAAGGTAAGCTCGCCGCGCTGCAACAACCCCGAAAGCCCTCCGGGCGGCGCTGTCTCCTTAAGGTCTACGAAGAGGCTCTCGCATTGTTTGACATCTGCTTTACTCTGGCAGGTGCATGAGCGGCGGCGAGCGTCAGGAAATCCGGTTTGAAGGAGCAGGCGTTTCGCCCGGAATGGCCTGCGGCAAGATCCATGTCGTGCGCGATGACTTGGATGATGTTCCGCGGTACCGGATCGCGCCCTCCCAGGTTCCGGACGAGATCGGGCGGTTTGAGACCGCGCTTATTCAAACGCGCATGCAGATTCTGGAAATGCAGCAGCGCATTGCGGAATCCATTGGAGCAAAGGATGCAGCCATTTTCGATGCGCATCTACTTGTCGTCGAGGATCGGACGCTGATCGACGAAGTGCTGCGGAAGCTGGAAACCGAACTTTGCAATGTCGAGTGGGTCTTCCAGGAAGTTGCCACACGTTACGCTGAGACTCTGAATAAGATCGACGATCCTTACCTTCGAGAACGTGCGCTCGATATTCAGGACGTGACAAAACGCGTGGTTCGCAATCTGCAGGGCAAAGCTCCCAAGACGTTTCTTGCCCTGAGCGAGTCGCACATTCTCGTTGCGCATAATCTTACTCCTTCGGACACGGCAAGCATGAACCGCGCAAACGTGCTCGGGATCGCGACCGATCTGGGTAGCCGCACATCGCACGCGGCGATTCTGGCGCGCTCTCTTAACATCCCGGCGGTCGTCGGATTGCACGATATTACCGCGAAGCTCGAGACTGGCCAACACGTGCTGGTCGATGGGAGTGATGGCCTGCTAATTGTCAATCCGGCACCGGAAACGATCGGGCACTACGCAGAGCTTGAATCAAGAAGGGCCAGGGTTGTGGCACAACTCAAAGAACTGCGCACGACAAGATCAACCACGCGCGATGGTCGTCACATTGTGCTCTCCGCAAACATTGAACTCCCGGAAGACGTCGAGGCCGTCGCAGCCAATGGCGCAGAGGGCATCGGACTTTATCGCACGGAATTCCTTTATTTGAATCGTACTACCCTGCCTACAGAGGACGAACAATTCGAAACCTATCGGAAAGTAGCAGAGCGCGTCCGGCCTGATCCGCTAATTATCCGAACATTTGATCTAGGCGGCGACAAACTGGCTCCTGGTACGGTGGATATCACTGACGAGTTAAATCCTTTCCTTGGCTGGCGTGCTATTCGTCTTTGTCTCGAGAACATAGACATTTTTAAAACGCAGTTGCGCGCTATTCTCCGTGCCAGCGCTGTCGGGAACATAAAAATCATGTTTCCCATGATCTCGCGTCTGGAGGAATTGCGAGGTGCCAAGGCCGTCCTCGCTGAGTGCCATCAAGAGTTGCGCCGGTCGGGCGTTCCTTTGGACGAAGAGATCGAGGTTGGCGCGATGATTGAAATCCCAAGCGCAGCCATCTGCGCCAATGTCCTCGCAACCGAGGTCGATTTCTTCAGCATCGGAACCAACGATCTGATCCAGTATACGCTCGCAGTCGACCGAGTGAACGAAAAGATCGCACACCTTTATGAGCCTACGCATCCGGCAATACTGCGTTTGTTAAAAATGATCGCCGAAGCGGCGCATGCGCATCACATCTGGGTGGGTGTTTGCGGAGAAATGGCCGGAGACGTCGCGCTCGTTCCGCTTTTGCTCGGTCTTGGCATGGATGAACTGAGCGCGGGGGCGACGTCGGTTCCGCGAGTGAAACGCGCGGTGCAAAGTCTGGCTCTTCCTGAATGCCGCGAGCTGGTCGAGGAAACACTCAAGCTGAATACTTCCTCGGAGATTCTGGCGCGGTGCCTCGAATTAGCGGACAAGCGTTACGGCGATCTTTTGGGCTGAAGCCCAATAAAAGTTAAAAAGTTAAAAGAGTTACAAAGTTAATACGGGAACGGCGTCCGAGCGATGGATGCGGAATTTTTTTAACTTTTTACTCTTCCGCCTCGGGATCCGGCTTCAGACCTTCTTCCTCCATCTTGCGCAAGACATCGCTCATATCGTCCACTTCGTCCCAGACGTCCTGACTCACATAGATGGGTGCCTTTTGCTGAGTGGCCATCGCGATGCAGTCACTCGGGCGCCCGTCGAGCTCGATAATCTTTTTTTGATGTAATTCATTTTGGACGCGAATGATGACTCGCGCGTAGTAGGTGGCATTTTTTAGGTCATTGATGATGACTCGCTCGACCTTTGCGCCCAGAGCAGTCAGTAAATGCGCCATCAGATCGTGAGTGAGCGGACGCTCCTTGGTAATCTGGCGCATGAACATCGTAATCGCGCTGCCCACGGTTTGATCGACATAAATGATGAAGACTTTGTCGTTGTTGCCGAGGAACACGGCACACCCGCCGCTTGTCGGCAAAACCGCGCGCACCTGCACTTCGATCACCGTTTTGTTCACCAGCGAACGTTATCCGCAGGGAAACGAAAAACAAGCGACGTGCATCGCATGGGTCGCATTCTTTTCATGCGATACGTGGCAACACGTGAGCCGCATGAGATTTTTGGACCTACTCGCTTGCATGTTAGGCAGGCTGAATCATTGTGCGTTTTACGGCATTCATCCCCTGCGCGCTTTGGCCAAATGAAAAACGAATGGGACGTTGATGCAGCGATCGCGACTTATAATGTCGACGGTTGGGGCGGGGGATATTTTACTATCAACGCAACAGGCAACGTCGTCGCGCAGCCTTTGCAGCAAAACGGTGGCACCATCGACATCCTGGAAGTCGTAAATGAAGCACGCAATCGCGGTTTAAGTTTCCCGCTCGTCATCCGATTTCAGGATCTGCTCCGCCACCGTGTCGAAACGGTTAATCGCGCATTCCAAAACGCGATCACGGAGTTTGGCTACAAAAATGAATATCGCGGCGTTTTTCCGATCAAGGTCAATCAATTGCGGGAAGTTATCGAAGAAATTGTCGATGCCGGCCAGCAATTTCACTTCGGTCTCGAAGCCGGAAGCAAGCCGGAACTGGTCGCTGCGCTGGCGATGCACCAGGACCCCGAAAGTCTCATCATTTGCAATGGCTACAAAGACGCGGCGTTCGTCCGCATCGCGCTGCTTGGCTGCAAGCTCGGCAAGAAAGTGGTCATCGTTGCTGAGAAACTCGAAGAGCTTGAGCAAACGATCCGCGCGGCAAAGGAAGTCGGCGTCGAACCGCACATCGGCATTCGCGTCCGCCTTTACAGCAAAGGCGCGGGCAAATGGGCGCCGAGCGGGGGCGAGAACGCGAAGTTCGGTCTCGATACCACAAGTCTCATTGCCGCGAGCGAAATGCTAAAGGCCGCAGGCCTGGCGCATTGCCTCAAACTCATTCACTTCCACGTTGGGTCGCAGGTTCCGGATATTTCAATCATCAAGCGCGCGGTCCGCGAAGCGGCCCGTTATTATGCAAAGATTGCGAAGCTTGGGCATGAACTCGGATATTTGGATGTCGGCGGCGGGCTCGGCGTCGATTACGACGGCTCGCGTAGCGACTTCGATAGTTCGGCAAATTATTCTCTCCAGGAATACGCCAACGACGTCGTGTGGAATATCATGGATGTTTGCGATTCGGAAGGCGTTCCGCATCCGGCGATTGTGAGTGAAGGGGGTCGCGCGATCGTAGCGCATCATTCCGTGCTGGTGATGGAAGCGTTTAGTTCGATCGAGAAAACGGCGCCGAAGTTGCGCGTCACCGCGAGCGAGAAAGATCACAAGCTGGTGGGCGATATCCTCGATGTGAAACAACGGCTTAAGCGCGGCAATCGCATTGAGAGCTTGCACGACATCCGGCAGATCAAGGAGGAAGCGCAACAGACATTCGAATTTGGTCTGCTCGATCTCGAATCAAAAGCAAAGATCGACACCATCTACTGGCAGCTGGCACAGCAGATTGTGAACATGCATCGCGGCTTGCGTTTCATTCCCGAAGAAGTCAAGCAGCTCGAGACGACCCTCGGTGACCAGTACATCTGCAATTTCTCGGTTTTTCAATCGCTGCTCGATCACTGGGCGCTTGGTCAATTGTTTCCGATCATGCCGATCCATCGGCTTAACACGCCGCCCGATCGTCACGGAATGATTGTTGACATCACGTGCGATTCCGACGGAAAGGTCTCGAAGTTCACCGATTTACAGGATGTGCGTGATACGATCCCGCTGCATCGCATTGTGCCGGGCGAGATGTATTACCTCGGCGTGTTCATGGTCGGCGCGTATCAGGACATCATGGGTGACCTGCACAATTTGTTTGGCCGAGTAACCGAGGTGCATATTTTTCTCGATCCCGATGAGGAGTCCGGCTGGTACATCGAAGAAGTGATCGGTGGCAGTACCATCGGCGAAGTTCTGGCCATGACGCAGTGGGACAAAATCGAGTTGATGCGGCTACTCAAGACACAGGTCGACGATGCCATCAAAACCGATCGCCTTAAGCCTAACGATGCCATGAGGCTATTGGATGATTACGAGCGTCTTTTGCAGGAGTACACTTATCTCTCACTTAACGGCGTCAAACTGCCGCCGCAGCCGGGGAACTGGCTTCCGCTAGGCTAGTTCTGTAGCCACGGCCCTGTGGGCCGTTTGACTTGAGCAAGACGCATAGCCTGGATAACCGGCCATAGGCCGGTGGCTACAAGTTCTGTGGGGATCGTCATGCGATTACGAATTGAGCGTTGAACATTGAGCGTTGAGTGTTGAACGTAGAACGTTTGGTTGAGGCGTATGGATAAACCTATTTCTCCCACTCCGATTAAGGATGCTTTGCAAAGCACCGCGCCAATCGATTCGATTCGAGTGCAGGGCTGGGTGCGGACGCGACGCGATTCCAAAGATTTCTCATTTGTCGAACTGAACGACGGGTCCACCCTGCGCAATCTTCAGGTTATCGCGAAGAACACGTTGCCGAATTACCCGGCGGTTCAACGGCTCACAACGGGAGCATCAGTCAGCGTAACTGGCGCGTTGGTTCCTTCGCAAGGCAAAGGACAAAGATGGGAGCTGGTTGGGAACAACATCGAGATCGTAGGAACTACCGATGATTCCTATCCGCTGCAAAAGAAGGGGCACACGCCTGAATTTCTGCGCGAAATCGCCCATCTGCGTCCTCGCTCAAATCTTTTCAGTAGTGTCTTTCGCGTGCGGAGCAGGCTCGCGTTTGCTGTTCACCAGTTTTTTCAGGACCGCGGTTTCGTTTATGTTCATACGCCAATTATCACCGGCAGCGATTGCGAAGGGGCTGGAGAACTATTTCGGGTCACAACACTCGACGCCGAGAAAATACCGCGAACCGCCGATGGCAAGACCGATTATACGAACGACTTTTTCGCACGGCCGACGTATCTGACCGTAAGCGGCCAACTTGAAGCGGAAGCCTTCGCGCTGGCGTTGTCCAAAGTGTACACCTTTGGACCCACTTTTCGCGCTGAGAACTCCAACACGTCCAGGCACGCCAGCGAGTTTTGGATGATCGAACCGGAAATGGCGTTTTGCGATCTGAAGGGCAACATGGACCTCGCCGAGGAGTTTGTTAAGTATCTAGTCGCACACGCGCGCGAACATTGCCCGGATGAGATGGAACTTTTCGGCAAGTTCGTGGACAAAGAGTTACTTGCGCGACTTGATTTTGTGGTAGACCGCCCATTTCAGCGGATCACCTATTCTGAAGCTGTCGAGCTGTTAAAAAAGAGCGGAGAGAAATTCGAGTTCCCGATTGATTACGGATTGAATCTGCAATCAGAACACGAGCGCTGGTTGACGGAGAAACACTTCCAGTGCCCGGTCACGGTTTTCAATTACCCAAAGGAAATCAAACCGTTCTACATGCGTTTGAATGATGACGGGAAGACAGTGACCGCAATGGACCTCCTCGTGCCGGGAATTGGCGAAATCGTCGGCGGCAGCCAGCGCGAAGAGCGGCTGGATATGCTGGAGGAAAACATGCACCGATACAACATGGACCCAGCCGACTACAAATGGTATCTCGATCTTCGCCGTTACGGCACCGTTCCGCACTCCGGCTTCGGCCTCGGCTTCGAGCGAATGCTAATGTTCATCACTGGCGTCCCGAACATCCGTGACGTTATCCCGTTCGCGCGCACGCCTGGCAGCGCCGAATTCTGAGCAGGGAAATAACCCCTGTTCCAAGGGAAACACCGGCATTCTAGGTTTTGACGGCGGGCGCTGGTTGCAGAATGATCAGCGCCGACGGTTTCACAGTGATTTCAATTTCACTGGAATATTTGCCGCTCTGCTTCTTCTTGGGCCAAAGCTTGTCGTCCAAATGAAGTGCTGGTCCTTTCCAAACAACCTTTAATTTGCGGAATTTTCGAGCGGGCAGCGGAGAATTGCTCTTCTTCCCATTTACGCGTGCTTCGAAGTGTTTCGCCAGAAGCGCGGAATCGGCTGGGCGTGCGCAGGCAAAATCGAATCGTCCATCTCTGGTGCCGGCTCGCGGCGCCAAATAAAGTGCAGGACCGACGGAATGAATATTCATTGCTTCCCAAAGAATGTAGCGCCCGGAAATGTCTTTTCCGTCGAGCTCGATCTTCCATTTACGCGCCGGATAATCGTGCAGCATCCGGCATAACAGCGCGCTGTGTCGAGCCATCTCTTGCTCTTTGGAAAGCTTCTTAATCGTTTTGTTCTTTTTTTCCTCTTTTTTCGCGGCTCGAACGTAATCTGCAAGGAGGCCGCCGCCTGCTGCTTCAAAAAAGTAGCGTTCACCCCACGGCCCATACGCAAATCCGACATCAAATGCCCGCTTCCTTCCGTCTTCGAGCCTCGTAATAATTTCCTCGGGAGAAGCGACGAAGCCGAGCGCACGAGCGAGATTATTCGCCGTGCCGAGCGGCAGCACGCTTAAGGGAATGCCGCTGTCGACGAGCTGGGACGCGACCTTTGCAGTAGTCCCGTCTCCGCCGGCGGCAAGCATGAGGTCGGTCGGTTTCTTGAGAGCCTTCTTGAGGCCCGGTTCTTTCGTGGATTGATAAGTGGCGTGATGTCCAGCTTTGGCTAGTGCTGCCATCAATTGCCTTTTGCCATGTTTTGCATCGCCAGCCTTCGGATTGTGTATCAATGTGATTCGCATCCTCTTTCGCAATCGTAGATACAACCTGGAACGGTTCGGCCAAAAACAATCTGGCACACGTTTCATAAAATAAAGACATGCGAATTTTGATTTCGAACGACGATGGAATCTATAGTCCCGGCATTCTGGCCCTAGCGAAAGTGGCGTCGCGCTTTGGCGAAGTGCGCATCGTTGCGCCCGACGTCGAGCAATCTTCGATGGGCCACGCTATTACCGCTTCACGGCCGCTGCGATACAAACGGATTCGCCTCGACGAGTTCGACGCTTACAGGGTAAACGGCACGCCCGCCGATTGCGTCGCACTTGGGACCCATCAGTGGCAGCATACTGATGTTGTCCTGTCGGGAATCAATCTTGGTCTAAATCTCGGCAACTCCTGCTGGCACTCCGGAACGCTTGCGGCGGCAAAACAGGCAGCTTTACTCGGTCTGCGCGGAATCGCCATCAGCACAGAGTTCAGTGATAAACAGGAACCGAATTTCTCTGCCCTTGAGCCATATGTGACGAAGGTGCTGGAGTTGCTATTGGAAGAAAAAGCGATGTCGCTCGTCAACGTGAATTTGCCTCCAAAACCGCGAGGCATTCGCTGGACGCGCCAGTCTGTGCGGCAGTACGACGGAAAAGTGGTCCCGAGCAAGGATCCAATGGGCCGTCCAATTTACTGGTTCACTATTACGCCCCTTGAGGGAGCAGAGGAAGGAACCGATCGCTGGGCAGTCGAACACAGCTGGGTTTCCATCACTCCGCTGCGTCTTGATCTTACCGACGAAAAAGGTCTCACCCGCGCGTTGGCGCTCCATCACACGCCACCAATCGCTAGCGGAACATCAGGCAACTCACAAAGGAACAAAAACTCCAGGCGCGGCATGAACAAAAAAGCGCGGTCCGAAAAGAGCTAACCAATGATGAAATCGCTAGGCTTTACCGAAACACAAGTCAGCGCTGCGTTTCTCCTATCCTCGTAAACTCGAGCTTGGAGCCGCCGGGTTCTTGCAGCGTCATCCGCTCGCCGGAAATTGTTATCTGGTAAACTGTCGTTGCGAATGGCGTCTCGATTTTGATTCGGTCCTGGTCACCGAATTTGTACCGGCCGCGCACGTCCCCGATAAGGACGGCACCATTTGCCGAAAATTCCCACAGGATTGCATTTGATCCTCCCATCAAGCGCCATTTGCCTACGATGGTGGAGTTTCCGCAGCCAGCCATCGCGAATGACAAAGCGATCGCGATTATCCATAATCGCGGTTTGGACTGAGAAGGATCAAATGGCATGACCTGCCGATTTGTTACTCATTTGAGATTGGCTTGTCGAGTTTGCAGCGGATTCAACAGCGCGCCAGAACCGCTGTCGCCATGGATTTGCGACCATCTCTTCGCATGAAAGCGCGGGCCACATGCAACCGCCGCAGGCCGCTAGCTAGAACATTCAAGATAGCACGGAAAATCACTTGTGGATCGCTTCCGCTTGTGCCGGAGTAATAACGTACGTGTAGAACAGGTGCTTGCCGCTCTTTGTCGTCACTTCGCCATCCGCGCCGCCTGGATATAGCTTATGGACCAGTTCCCGGTACTGTTCGTTTCCTGCAAAGAATAGGAACGCCAGCCCGTTCTTCTCAACGGCGATCGAGGGCAACTCAGCGGGAGGGTTGTTTAACATTGTCCACTGCTGCTTCGCCACCAGATATCGCATCGTCGTGGCATCATATGCTGGCGAGCCTTTGCCGATGGTAAACACATGGTATCCAGGACCGAGTGAAGACCGATATCGACTCTGGGCGGTTTGAACTTCGTAGTTCTGCTGGGCGGATATGTACGAGCCGCTCCTTAGACTCGCGGGATCGGCGTAATAGTCATGAAAGTAGAAATTCAGGTTGGCCCATCCGAGCAGTGATAAACCGACAGTAAGAGTCGCAGGCACCACCCAACGCACCTTTGTCGGCAATTCTACCTTCGCAGATGTCGCCCACGCTCCTATAGGTACGGCTAGCGCAACATAAAAAGCCGGGAAAGCTGGAGTCCAGTGGTTAATTAGAGGCGGAACACTGTTGGAATAGGCGACGAGCGTGCCGCCGACGAATAAGACACCGAGTCCCGAAATCAGCATAAGAAAAGCGGCTGGGTGACGCCAGCGCCATACGAGCAAAGCAACCCCTAATACAAGTATTGCGGCTTCAGCAGGCAGGAGCAGCGGCGCATAGTAAATAATGTCCTGTGAATTATGAGTGCTCATGCCAAGAAAATTCTCGCGGATTACAGGCCAAACCGTTTTCCAAGCGTTCTGCAAATCCTGAAAACTGGCTGTAACGTGAGGAGACCATATCATTAGGCTTGCTCCCCGGCCGAAATAAAGATGGGGGTGCCGTATAAACTGCACTAGGAGCGGGCCAAACCCTATCAAGTAGCCAGCGGCGAGCAGTCCGAAATTCATCAGGTAATCACGCCCCTGCTTCCAGTGAAAAATCAGTATGTAACAGAAGTACAGAATCAGGATAAATGGCAAGAGCCGGGTACCATAGTAGAAGTACTCACTTAGCCCGGCCGACAAGCCCGCGAATATCCAATCAAACGGCCGGCGTGATCGCAGGCCACGCAACAAAAAAAAGAAGCAGACTGTCCAGAAGAACTGAGTTGTTATGTTATTAAGTGCGAGCCGGCTGAAGTGGATATTAGACGCGCTGAAGGCCAGGATCGCTGTCCCGCTTATTGCGGCGTATCTACCCCATGTGCCGCGTATTAGTCCATACAACGGGACCGCTGTAGCGGCGCCGAATAAAGCCGCAGGAAGCCTTAGCATCGCAAGTGAGCTACCACCGACCTTAACAAACCATCCAACTATCCAGAACCACAGAGCAGGTAAATCTATCCCGCTCCACGCTGTGCTGAAAACCGACGGACTGCGACCGGTCGGATTTATGTAAGACTGAGTGGCGACGGTGCCGGTCATGACCTCGTCCGGGTAAATATTGTCAGGAAAGCCAGTCAGATTCCAAATTCGGGCAAGCAACGCCACCAGCAGTAAGCTAGCGAATATCACCATCTCCCAAGCAGTCCATCTTGGGAGGTGTAGCTCATGGGTATAATCCGGGGTTGATTGCGACCAAACAAAACTAGACCACAGCAAAAAGCCGATGCTCGCGAGCCATAGAAGACCGGCTAGCCCAAAAGTTTCCTTCGGAACGGCGAGGTAACGAAGGTCGCCTGCCAGCGCGACCAGGAACGCACTTAGCAACACGAACCAATGGATAAAGCTGCTGCGCTTAAAGAAGGTTACGCGAGTGACAGGATAGCGCGGAAACGCCGGTATCCATTCTTGTCGCCCCCAGACGATCACCGCCAGCACTGCTGCGCTGATGAGCAGCAGCACCGCCCAAGGCCGATCAAGCTCACTCGCCAGCAGGACGGTACCGCCTACCGAAGCCAAGTAGGCAACGAGACCGTACCAAAGCTTAGAGGAGTATCTGACCCGCATTGTCGGGGATTTCCGCGACCTTCATTTCGACATGGGCTAGCATGAAAACTCATGCCCGGTCGCGTCTCGCTCAGGCGTGATCGGCGTAATTTGAAAAGCCTAACGTGCCGATCAACTCGATTCAGTCCGCGCACACCCGATTGCGGCAGCCACCTATTTCTTTTTCGAGTCTTTCTTCGACTCGCGCTTAGGCTCGGTTGATTCGTTTTCTGCCTTCTTAGATTCGCCGGGGCGATATTCTTCCTGTTCGGCTGCGGCGAATGCTTTCTCAAGGCCGACCATGTCTTCGCCTGGGCGGAGGATGTCGAGAGCTTCCGCTTCCTTGCGCAGTTGTTCCTCGGTGTAATTCGCGGCCTTGATCGACAATCCAATGCGGCGCTCAACTTTGTCCACTTTTATGACACGAGCTTCGACTTCCTGACCGACTTTGAGCACATCTTTTACCTTCGCGACGTGATCTTCGCTCAATTGCGAGATGTGCACGAGGCCATCGATATCGTCTTGCAGCTGCACAAAGGCGCCAAAGCTGGCAAGCTTCGTTACCTTGCCTTTGACAAGGTCGCCGATCTTGTATTTCTCATCGATTGTTTTCCAGGGATCGTCGGTAAGTTGTTTGATTCCAAGGCTGATCCGTTGGTTTACCTTGTCGATGTCGATGACAACGGCTTCGACTTCGTCGCCTTTCTTAAAGACTTCGCTGGGGTGATTGATCTTGCGGGTCCAACTCAAATCTGAGACGTGAATCATTCCATCGATGCCTTCCTCTAGCTCCACGAACGCGCCATACGCGGTCATGTTGCGAATCTTGCCTTTCACCTGACTGCCGATGGTGAATTTCTTTTCGATTTCATCCCAAGGGTTCTGCTCGAGCTGGCGAAGACCCAATGAAATTTTCTGTTCTTCTTTGTTCACGCCGAGCACGACAGCTTCGACTTCCTGGCCAACACTGAGGATGTCAGATGGACGCATGATGCGCTTCGTCCACGAAAGCTCGGAGACATGGATTAGTCCTTCCACGCCCTCTTCGATCTCAACAAACGCGCCGTAGGGAACAAGATTGGTGATCTTGCCCTTGATGCGCTGGCCTGCCGGGAAACGTTCCTCGATCTGGTCCCACGGATTCTTCTGAGTTTGTTTAAGCCCCAGCGACACGCGCTCTTTTTCCTTGTTGATGTCCAGCACGACTACTTCCAACTGCTGCCCGACCTTCAATAACTCGTTCGGATGCCCCAGCCGACCCCAGGTCATGTCGGTGACGTGCAACAACCCATCCATCCCATCGAGATCGATGAATGCTCCGAAGTCAGTGATGTTTTTCACCGTGCCGGTTACGCGGTCGCCCACGTTAACGCCTTCCATGAATTTCAGGCGTTTTTCGCTTCGCTCCTTCTCGATTACTTCGCGCCTGCTCAGCACGACGTTCTTGCGATCGTCATTGAGCTTAACGATTTTGAAATCGTACGTGTTGCCAACGAATTGCTGCAAATCCTTTGGTGGAACGACGTCGATTTGCGATGCCGGCAAAAATGCCTCAACGCCGATGTTCACCATCAGGCCGCCTTTCACTACCGATTTCACCTTGCCTTTGATGAGGCCGTCACCTTGGAACACACCCACGATCTTGTTCCAATTTTGGCGGTAGGCGGCTTTCTCCTTCGAGAGAACAACCATACCTTCTTCGTTTTCCAGCCGCTCCAGAAGCACCTCCACCTCGTCGCCGACCTCGAGGGAATCAACATCATCAAATTCTGCCAACGGAATGACGCCCTCGGATTTGTATCCGACATCCACCAACACTTCGCGCGGGCGAATTTCCAAAATGCGTCCCTTGACGATGCTTCCCTCCCGGAAGTCCGGCATCGGCTTGGCCATTACATCCTGCATGTGAATCATAAAATTAAATGAGCCTCCTTTCCCGAAATTTTCGGGATAGCCCCGAACTTCTTCGGGGAAGATTTCCGCGAAGCTGGGCCGCGGAAGCGGGACGCCATAGTATGCATTTTCCGCGCGCAGGTCAAATGACAGCCGAGGATACCGCAGGCGTCGTCCTAAGCGAAGCAAAGGACTCACCCAATCACTGCTGCTTCACCCAGAATAGTTCGCGTGACCCTGGCTTCGAATGTGGGGTTCCTCGCTCCGCCCGAATGACCCACATTGAATGTTGGCGTTGGACGTTGAGCGTTGGGCGTTTCCCCTCTATCTTTCAACATCGATATGTTGCTGTTCCGATTGTTGATCTTCGCCACGCTTCTCACAGCCACATCACTCCGCGCTGCGTCCCCCGCCGAGCAAAAAATTCTCGAAGCGATCAAATCACCCGATCTCAGCGTCGTGCATCTTTGGGCGCCTTGGTGCTCCAATTGCCAGGCAGAATTGAAGAGCGGCGGCTGGCTCAAAATGGCCAAAGAGAATCCGCAGGTGAAATTCTATTTCGTATCTATTTGGAACGATGGCGAGGACGGCCATGCGATCTTGCAGAAATTCCAAATTACGGACCAACCGAACGTCACGATCCTGGCTGATCCGGGGCCGCGCAAGGGTGACGGCAAAATCAAGCAATTCGCCGGGATGCCGCTTTCGTGGATTCCTACGACTTGGATTTACAAAGGCGGCGATCTCCGCTACGCATTGAACTACGGCGAGGTCCGTTTCCCTGTGCTCCAGCAGTTTCTCGAAGACAGCAAATCGGAATGGTCGCATAAAGGCGAACCGGCAATAGGCTCCCCCTAAGGATTCGCAATGCTCGAAACTCCCACCGTTCCCCACATCAATTCAAAACGTCCGCCGCAAATTCTGTCGCTGATTGGCGACACACCGTTGGTAGAAGTCACGCAGCTCGACACGGGTCCATGTCAGCTTTTTCTCAAGCTTGAAAATCAAAATCCAGGCGGATCGATCAAGGATCGCATCGCGCTGTCGATGATCGAAGCTGCGGAAGACGAAGGGAAATTGCAGCCCGGCGGCACGGTTGTTGAGGCCACAGCAGGCAACACCGGTTTGGGTCTTGCGCTGGTTGCAGGCGCGAAAGGCTACCGCGTCTTACTCGTAATCCCCGATAAAATGTCGCAGGAAAAAATCTCGCATGTGAAAGCGCTCGGCGCCGAAGTGCGGATCACACGTTCGGACGTGACGCGCGGCCATCCTGAATATTACCAGGATGTGGCTGCGCGACTTGCCGAGGAAATCCCGGGCGCGTTCTATGTGAATCAATTCGGGAATCCTGCAAATCCTTTAGCGCACGAGCGCACCACAGGACCGGAAATCTGGGAGCAAATGCGGCACGATGTCGATGCGGTTGTCGTAGGCGTCGGGTCTGGTGGGACGCTGACTGGTCTCGGGCGATTTTTTAATCGCGTTAAACCGCGGCGCGGCATCGAAATGGTTTTGGCCGACCCGAAGGGTTCCATACTTTTCGAGTACATTAAGTCGGGCAAGCTGCTCGAAGCAGGCAGTTGGGCGGTCGAAGGCATCGGCGAGGATTTTATTCCTGAGATTGCCGACATGTCGCTCGTAACCGAAGCATTTGAGATTGATGACGCGGAAAGCTTTGCAACAGTGCGCGAACTGTTGCGCAAGGAAGGAATTTTCGGTGGATCTTCCACGGGCACACTGGTCGCCGGGGCGCTGCGTTATTGCCGTAAACAGACGAAACCGAAGCGCGTCGTCAGCTTTGTGGTCGATACCGGGAACAAATATCTTTCCAAGATGTTCGACGATTTCTGGATGGCGGAGCAAGGTTTCATTCATCGTCCGCCGCATGGCGATTTGAGCGATCTCATCTCGCATCGTTACGAAGCTGGCGAAGTAATTTCCATTGGACCGACGGACACGTTGCTGACCGCGTTCAAACGGATGCGTGGAGCGGATGTCTCGCAGCTTCCCGTGGTCGATCAAGATGGACGCGCGCTTGGGATTATCGATGAATCCGATATTCTTGTGAAAGTACACCGCGATCCCCTGCACTTTAATGATCCGGTCAAAAATGCGATGACGTCCAAGCTCGAAACACTCTCGCCCAAAGCGACTATCAAAGATCTTTTGGACGTATTTGATCGCGGCCGGGTGGCTATTGTGATGGAAGACGACAAATTCCTCGGGCTGGTCACGCGTTCCGATCTGCTCTCATACTTGCGGTTGCACATGCCGAAGCAGTGAATCGCTGCTTGCGCGGATGAACCGGATGACCGCCGCCATTTTTGTCATGTTCAGCGAAGCGAAACATCTCTGGATTTGACGCTTCACGATTATCGGAACACCTGATCAGAGATTCTTCGCTCCGCTCAGAATGACAGCGCGCCAAATTTTCTCCGAGAAATCCGCGTCATCCGTGGTTAGATGAAACCGATATGAAAAAGCAACTCGAATTCGCCACCCGTGCGATTCACGCGGGGCAGGCGCCCGACCCTTCCACTGGTGCGGTGATGACGCCGATTTATGCAACATCGACGTACGTGCAGGAAAGTCCGGGAAAGCACAAAGGCTACGATTACGCGCGCTCGATCAATCCCACCCGGCTGGCTTATGAAAAGTGCATCGCCGATCTGGAAAGCGGTACGCGCGGCTTCGCATTTGCCTCTGGCCTCGCCGCGATGGCGACAGTGCTTGAACTGCTCGAGAGCGGGTCGCATATCGTTGCAAGTGACGATCTTTACGGCGGTACATTCAGGTTGTTCGATAAGGTGCGGCGTCGGTCGGCGAACCTTGATTTTACTTACGCTGATCTGACAGACGCGAAAGATCTGGAGCGCGCCATCAAACCCAATACGCGCATGGTTTGGATCGAAACGCCGAGCAATCCACTACTGAAGCTGATCGATCTTGAAGCAATCGCGAAGATCGCGCGGGAGCACAAAATCATCTCAGTTTGCGATAACACATTTGCGACGCCGTGGATTCAACGCCCGATTGAGACTGGATTCGACATAGTGGTGCATTCTGCGACAAAGTATTTGAACGGTCATTCCGATCTGGTGGGCGGAGTCGTCGTAGTCGGCGACAACAAGGAACTCGGCGATCAAATTGCGTTCCTGCAAAACTCAGTCGGCGCAATCGCCGGCACGTTCGACAGTTTTCTTGTGCTGCGCAGTTTAAAAACATTGCCGCTCCGAATGGAGCGCCATTGCGCAAACGCCCTTGAGATTGCGCGCTGGTTGGAGGAACAGCGAGAGGTAAAATCCGTCCGTTATCCGGGGCTAAAGTCCCATCCGCACCACGATCTGGCGCGTCAGCAAATGCGCGGCTTTGGCGGAATTGTAACGATCATCTTGAAAGGTGATCTCGCGGACACCAGGCGCTTTTTAGAAAATACGCACCTTTTTGCGTTGGCCGAAAGTTTGGGTGGTGTAGAAAGCCTCGTTAATCATCCCGCGCTCATGACGCATGCGTCGGTCCCGAAGGAGCGGCGCGAAGAACTGGGCGTTACCGATTCGCTCGTCAGGCTTTCGGTGGGCGTGGAAGATGTCCGCGATTTAATCGACGATTTGAAGAGCGCGCTCGAAGCGATTTAGCTCGCATACGCTCGCCAACGTATGGTGCGGTGCAGTGGATTTCGAAACGGCAGAAGTCCTCTTAGTCATGCGCGTATTTTTCCGCTCCGAGAAAGTGAAGCGAAACATAAGGTTGATCGCCCACCACCCAACTATCGTGCCCGGGACCGATGTAAAAGATGTCTCCAGGCTTCATGACGTAAGATCTTCCATCCTCCATCGCGCATGCAGCTTGTCCCGAGATCACCATGCCGATGTGCTCCACCTGGCAAAGGGACGTCCCGGCAACGGGTGCGATATGCTCCGACCATTTCCAGCCGGGCTCATACGTCGCCCGGCCGATCGTCATTCCGCCGATCTTGATGAGTTCGAACCGTCCTTTCTCAAAAGTGCGAACCTCATCCGGGTTCTCAAATCGTTTGATTAAGAAGTCGACGTAATCAGGAAGCATAGGGTTAAGTTGATTGGCGTTAGTTAAAAGCTTACCCGGCATCGATGTCTTCTGCCACGTTCGCTCTCGAAATCTTGCTCATTCGAATCCGGCGATCGGATGAGGCACGTATGGCGCCTCGAGCGCTTCGATTTCCGCGTCGGATAGTTTCACGTTCAGAGCTGCCACTGCTTCTTCGAGATGGTGAAGTTTAGTTGCGCCAACAATCGGCGCCGTTACCGCAGGCTTGTGAAGCAACCACGCGAGCGCGATCTGTGCGCGAGGGATGCCTCGCGCCTTGGCAATTTCTCCCACGCGCTCTACAACCGGTTTGTCCGCTTTCTCAGTCCCGGAATAAAGTTTTTTGCCGTACTCATCAGTCTGACCGCGAGTAGTGCTCGACTGCGTTTCCCAGGCGCGAGCAAGGCGACCGCGCGCCAGTGGGCTCCATGGCAACACACCAATACCCTCCGTCAGGCAAAGAGGTAACATCTCCCGTTCCTCTTCACGATTCAGCAGATTGTAATGCGGCTGCATCGAAACAAAACGCGTCCAACTGTGGAGATCGGCCAGGTAAAGAGCCTTGCAGAATCGCCAGGCAAACATCGATGATGCCCCGATGTAACGCGTCTTTCCTGATTTTACGACGTCGTGAAGGGCCTCTAGTGTCTCTTCAATCGGCGTATCGTAATCCCAACGGTGGATCTGATAAAGATCGACGTAATCCGTTCCTAGTCGCCGCAAACTATGGTCGATCTCTGTCATGATCGTTTTGCGGGACAATCCACGCCCATTCACATCGGGACGCATCGGGAAATAGACTTTCGTCGCGATGACTGTCTCATCCCGTTTCGCAAAATCGTGCAGCGCACGGCCCAAAACTTCTTCGCTCCTGCCATTCCCGTACATGTTGGCTGTGTCAAAAAAGTTAATGCCAAGCTCGAGCGCTCGTTTAATGAAAGGCCGACCTTGTTCCTCATTCAGACCCCACTCTCTCTCCTCGAGTCCGTAACTCATGCAGCCCAGACAGATTCGGGATACCTTGAGTCCCGTTTTACCAAGATTTGTATAATTCATCCTTTAACACCTCCGTTTAAGAACCCATCACATAAATAGGGAATGTGTGCGCTAAGCTCTGGCGGGCGGCAGAGCTTAGCCCGGAGGGTTGCGGATCTTTGCCGCTGCAGCGGCGTTGCTCGTCGGTCACAGATCCATGAAAGATATTCTCCCTCCTCGCGCATTGCTGTAACGCCAAATCTCAAGCAACGTACCCGTTTCCTATTTATGTGATGGCTTCTAACCATGTGCGCTTCGTTTTAAAGCGACCCCAGCTATCACTGCACCGACGCCGCTTAGGTCGGAAATCGACGGAACCTGTCGCAGCACGACTATTCCGACCAGACATGCTGTCGCAGGCAACAGGGACAGCATAAGAGCAAAAGTGGCCTTCGATAATCGCGCCATTGCAAATTGATCGCAGATGTAAGGGATGACGGAGGAACAAATACCGACGCCGGCGCCAGCGAGAAGAAGACTTGGATCGAACACTGCGACCAACGCGTTTTTTAATCCAATAGGGGTGACCACAAGACTCGCGATAACCATTGCCAGTGCCAGACGTTCAACTCCACCGCGGCCACCGGTCGCGGCGATCCGATGCCCAAGCAGAATGTAAAGAACGAATAGCGCGCAATTCGCAAATGCGAAAATGTATCCAATCGGCTCGCCGCTGATCCGCACGCTGGTCAACAGGAACACCCCGCCGCACGCGAGTAGTAGAGCGGCAAGATTTCGCATCGTCCGCACACCGAATGCTGCCAGCACGATTGGTCCGAGAAACTCAATTGTCCCGACTGTCGCTAATGGCAGCCGATCGATCGCCAGATAAAAACAGACGTTCATGATTGCCAGCACGAAACCTAATGCGATCACGGTTCGCCGCTCGCGTGTCTCCAATTCAGCGAATAAACGCCAGGGACGCTTCCAGACTGCGAACACTACCGCCGCGCTTGCAATCCGCAGCCACGCGACGCCTAATACATCAACCCTGGCAAAGAGAAGCACTGCAAAGGCTGGCCCAAGATAATGAAAAATGGCGCTGCAAATAAAAAAAGCCTCCGGCGGAATACGTTCCGCTGTGCGCGGCCGTTCCCCGGCTATTGGCTTTGTCGGAAAAATGATCTCGTCCGTCATAATTATAAATAGATCATTGAGCCATGAGAACAAGCATAAATAAGGTAGACTCTAGTTATCAGTGATAACTTTTAATGTATTAGGGGGGGAGATCCGTGAATATTAAGGAAATATTAGAAGATCACAAGAATATTGAAATTCTGAAGCTCTTGCAACGGAATCCACGAATGTCGACCGCCGAGCTGGCCAGAAAAATTCGGATGTCCAATCCAGCGGCGAAAGAGCGCGTTCGACGTTTAGAAAAAAGTGGTGTGATCGCCGGCTATCGTCTCGAACTGGATCCGAAAGCGGCAGGGCATGATATCACAGCGTTCGTCAGAATCCGGCCACTACCCGGCCACGTGCCAAAAATCTCGGCGCTTGCTCAACAAATTCCCGAGATAGTGGAATGTCATCGAGTCACCGGAGAAGATTGTTTCATTCTCAAAGTGCACCTGCCCGAAATCGCGTCTTTGGATCGCGTGCTGGATCGCTTTCTCGTTCATGGACAGACGACAACGTCCATTGTGCAGTCCTCGCCCGTGCCGCCACGGTCGCCTCAGCTTTTGTCGCCTCCTGCTCCCAAGAGCACGAAACAGTAACACGGCCGTCCCGGCGGTGGGGTAGGCATGCATCTCGCCTGCCGAGTGGGGATTTCCGCAGGCGAGACGCCCGCTGGCCCCACAGGCAAGATGCCTGTGCTACAATAGTTTAATGTCCAACACCTTTGGCCAGCTCTTTCGCGTCACCACTTTTGGCGAATCGCACGGGGGCGGCGTGGGCGTGGTCATCGACGGTTGCCCGCCGAATATTGAACTGTCTGAGGCACGGATCCAACGGGAGCTGGACCGCCGCCGTCCGGGTCAAAGTAAAATTGCAACGCAGCGGAAAGAAGAAGATCGATGCGAAATTCTGTCAGGTATCTTTGGAGGCAAAACACTCGGTACTCCGATCGCGATTCTCGTGCGCAACAAAGACGCGCGACCGGAGGACTACATGGAGATCGCAGAGAAATTTCGGCCTTCGCATGCCGATTTCACTTATGAAGCCAAGTATGGAATACGGAACTGGCAGGGCGGTGGCCGCGCTTCAGCGCGGGAAACTATCGGCCGAGTGGCAGCAGGCGCAGTTGCAAAGAAAATATTGTCAGTGCTGTATGCGGAATTCGAGATTGTCGCCTACGTCACGCAAATTCACGAAGTCGTTGCGAAAATCAATCGTTCCACCGTAAAGGGGAAGGAGATCGAGAAGAATATTGTTCGCTGCCCGGATACCGTGGCGGCGAAAAAGATGGTGTCGCTGATCGAAGAGATTCGCAACAAAGGCGATTCGGTTGGTGGCGTTATTGAATGCGTGGTGCGCGGCATTCCGCCCGGACTCGGCGAACCGGTTTTCGACAAGCTCGATGCAGATCTGGCTAAAGCGATGCTGAGCATACCGGCAACGAAAGGATTCGAGATTGGTTCTGGTTTTGCCGCGACGCGGATGCGGGGCTCGCAGCATAACGATCCATTTGAAATACGCGGCGGGAGAATTCGCGCGGCAACTAACAATTCTGGCGGCGCGCAGGGCGGCATCAGTAATGGAGAGGAGATTTATTTTCGTGTCGCGTTCAAGCCGACAGCTACGATCGCCCATGAACAGAAGACCGTGACCAGTTCACGCAAGCAAACTCAGCTCGCTGCCCGCGGACGCCATGATCCGTGCGTTCTTCCCCGAGCGGTGCCGATCGTGGAAGCGATGGCCGCGCTGGTGCTTTGCGATCATGCTTTGCGGCAGCGTGCAATCATGATTGCAGATCGCGGAATGTCGAGTGCGGAACAGTGAGATCGAAATGCCAGAACTATCCAGTATCAGCACTGTCATATTGAGCGAAGCGAAACATCCCTGGCTGTTTCCTGGCTGCCCCTTCAGAAATGATCAGAGATTCTTCGCTTCGCTCAGAATGACAATATGAGGTCGTTCGTAGGCATTCACCTATCCGCAATCCAAAATCCGCAATCCGCAATTCCGTCAGTCGCCGGGTCGCCACTTTGGCAGGTAGTCTTCATTTCTTTTGGCGTCATTTTGATTTTATTCGAAGTCGTGCGGGGTTGGCGATTGGGCTTGATGCGTCAAGTCATGCGCCTTATCGCTCTTGCCGCTGCCTACGGGGCTGCGTTTCTTGGAGGCGGCTTGTGTGTTCCTGCGGCGCGGTCCTTTTTCAAAATACCTGACCCCCTTTTGTCGATCTTATGCGGCGCAATACTTGCCCTGGCCGTCTATGCGCTCATAAGCGGCATCGGAGCGATTTTGTTTAAGCGAACTTCCCAGCAGGAATCCGGACTGGTCTATTTTCTTTACGGTTTTTCGGGTGCAATCATTGGATTGTTTTTCGGCGTTTTTTTGCTTTGGCTGACCGTTGCGAGTGTGCGAGCGATTGGCGCTCTCGCTGAAGGGCAGGCTCGCAGCCGGCCGCGCGCATCAGCGCATGATGCACAAGATGCAACCTCCCGTGCTCTCGATGTGCGCCGCCATTTTCTTTCGGAATCAGACGATCGCGCGCCGGCGCTCGCGACATCACTGGCACGCCTGAAGAATTCGCTCGAACTAGGTCTGCTTGGAAGCGTGTTCAAGGGCGCCGACCCGATTTCGCAGAGAACATATGAAACGCTGGAGAAAGCGGGGAACGTTCTTTCCAGCCCGGAACGCGCGGAGAAATTTCTAACGTTCCCGGGTGCCCGCGAATTGAGCGAGCATCCAAAGATCGTCGCGTTGCGAAGCGATCCGGAAATCGCCGATCTGATCGCGCAGAGGCGCTTCGTCGATCTCCTTCAAAATCCTCGTGTCATCGATGCGGCAAATGATCCGGTCCTCGCAGAGCGAGTCAGGAAATTCGACATTCAGCGCGCGCTCGATTATGCGCTGGAGCAGAATTCGCCACCTGCTAAACCGCTAAAGCGTTGAAGCGGTTGGAACCGTCCTCCGTCATTCTGAATGAAGCGAAGAATCTCTGATCCCTTCTGGAGTTCGAGTTGCCCCAAGCCAACAGCTAGAGATGTTTCGCTCCGCTCAACATGACAAGGCAGCAACGCTTTAACGCTTCAACGAATATACGGAATCGCATGAAGTATCTCGCCACCATCGGTCTGGAAGTGCACGTCCAGCTTAACACGCGCTCGAAGATGTTTTGTGCTTCGCCGGTTGAGTTCGGAGCGGAACCGAACACGCACACCTGCCCGGTTTGTCTTGGTTTGCCTGGCGCATTGCCAGTGATGAATCAGGAGGCGCTGCGCATGACGGTGCTGACTGGACTCATGCTCGGATGCGACATTGCACCCATCTGCAAGTTCGATCGCAAAAACTATTTCTATCCAGACATGCCGAAGAACTATCAGATCTCGCAGTACGACATGCCGCTTTGCTCCAACGGCGCCGTCCCATTGCACGATCTGGCTTACCCGAAGGACGCACAGAAAAATATCGCTACGCCCGACAAGGAAGTGCATCTCGTGCGCATTCATCTCGAGGAAGACGTGGCCAAGAGCTTCCACCTTGAGAACAGCACGGGAATCGACTTCAATCGTGCCGGCATACCGTTGATGGAGATCGTGACGCAACCGGAAATCAACTCGCCGGAGGAAGCGTTCGCGTTTCTGACGTCTCTCAGGCAAATCTTGATCTACGGAGCGGTAAGCGATGCCGATATGGAGAAGGGGCAACTCCGCTGTGACTGCAACGTGTCGGTGCGACCGGAGTCGCAGACAGAGCTTGGAGCGAAGATCGAGATCAAGAACCTGAATTCACTCAGTGGAGTGCGACGCGCCCTGGCGTACGAGATCCGACGTCAAATTAGTGCACTAGAAAATGGCGACACACTCGAGCAAGAGACACGGGGTTGGAGCGATACAGCCGGCGAAACGTTTTTGATGAGGACAAAAGAATTCGCGCATGATTACCGCTACTTCCCGGATCCTGACCTTGTGCCGGTAAAAACTGAAGTGCTTCTGGCCGAAGTTCGACAGCGGGTGCCTGAGTTGCCGAAAGCGAAACGAGACCGTTTTGTGCAGCAATACCAGGTGAGCCCGTACGATGCTGCCGTGCTGGCGAACGATCTTGATGTGGCGCGTTATTTTGAAGCGGCAGCTAAAGGCGCAAAGAAACCGAAGAATATCGCAAACTGGATTCTAAACGACCTGCAGAACGCTCTTAGCAGCGCCGGTAAAACCATCACCGATTGTCCGATTCCACCAGAGGCCTTTGATGAGTTGGTCAATCTGATCGACAGCGGAAAAATCAGCGGCAAGCAAGGTAAAGAGGTTTTCGCGGAGATGTTTGCGAGTGGAAGAACGGCGCCCACGATTGTGAAAGAAAAGGGGATCGAACAACTAAGCGATCTAAGCACTATCGAAAAATTATGCGACGAAGTAATCGCCGCGAATCCCAAGCCGGTCGCGGATTTCAAAGCCGGTAATATCTCCTCCCTAAATTTTCTTAAGGGGCAGGTGATTAAATTATCAAAAGGGAAGGCTAATCCGCAGTTGGCCGGAGAAATTTTGGAACGAAAGTTGCAATCGTAGCACAGATGTTCTCGTCTGTTGGGCGAGAGGGCTTCTAGCCTGCTCGATCCGGCAGGCGAGACGCCCGCCGGCCTGTGCCACCATGAAAGTCCTCATCGCTCCGGATAAATTCAAAGGCGCACTCAACGCGCGAGAAGTCGCCGAAAACATTGCGAAAGGTCTGCGCGACGCTTTGCCGGACGCCGAGATCGACATCGTGCCGATGGCGGACGGTGGTGAGGGAACGGCAGAAGCGATTTGCGAAGCGCGCGGAGGGTCATGGTTGAAATGCAAAGCACACGATCCAATCGGTCGTGAAATCGAGGCGCGTTACGCGTGGATTAAAGACGGGAAACTGGCGGTGCTGGAAATGAGCGAAGCCGCCGGAATGCGTCGACTATCTGAAAGCGAACGAGACCCCGTTTACGCGACCACGTTCGGTGTTGGCGAAATGATTTTGGACGCAGCTGGTCGAGGAGCGAACGAAATCATTCTCGGTCTTGGCGGCAGCGCAACGAATGATGGCGGATCTGGGATGGCAAGGGCTTTGGGGTTTCGATTCGATTATGAGCACCCGCCTTCGCCAGGTTTCGGCGCAGCAAGCGAGCAACAGAAAGAAAAAGACAGAGGATGCGTGACCGATTTGGTCAATCTCAGTCGGATCGAAAGACCGCAAGATTTGAATTTGCCGAAAATCATTGCTGCAGTTGATGTGCAGAATCCGTTGCTCGGCGAAAATGGGGCGACGCGAGTATTTGGTCCGCAAAAGGGCGCGACGAAGAATGAGCTCAATCTCTTGGAACGGGCACTCACCAGGTTAACTGATATTGTCGCTAAGGAATTTGATTTTGATTATCGCAACAGGCCCGGCGCGGGCGCGGCGGGTGGACTCGGATTTGGTCTGATGAGTTTCTGCGGAGCGACGATTCGGCCCGGCTTCGATGTCGTTGCAGAAGCCGTCGGGCTGGAATCAAAAATGAAAGGTGTCGATGTTGTCATCACGGGCGAGGGGAGCTTGGATCGGCAGACTTTGGAGGGAAAAACGCCTGCAGGGGTTGCGAGATTGGCGCGAAAACTTGGCAAGAAAGTTTTCGCAATTGCTGGGCGTTATGACGGAAACCAACAGGTGCACGAGTTGTTTGATGAAGTCGATCAACTCGCGCGCTCTGACATGAGCGAGAAGGAACAAATGAAACGTGCTGGAGAATTATTGCGCGAGAAAGCGCGCGAACTCGCGCGTGACTTGTAGCGTGTTTGACTCGTTCGCCCCCGCTCTCTCGCTCTAACGAGCTGCCCGTCTATGTCGCATGCGTCCCCGCGGCTCCATACTGTGAAACGCCATCGGCGCGCCCACCGGTCGCGCCCTACCGGTTAGGGTGATTTCTTTGCGTTCCTCGGATCATCGGCGGGATTCACGTAATTGATCTGCCACGGTCCGACGCCATGAAGTTGGATAACTGTTTCACCTTCAGACCACGCCGTGTGTTTCATTCCGGCCGGCCAGTAACCGAAGGAGCCAGCCGGAAGTTTTTTTGCGCTGCCGCGATCAAGCGCTTCTCCGGTCGCAAAATAAAGAGCACCCGAAATCACAGTGACTCGCTCGGTTTTCGGATGGGTATGCGGCGGGATATGATAGCCCTCAGGAAACTGAAAACGCACCACGAACGGGCCTTCTTTGGTTGGGTCGCCTTCGAGTACAGCCATCTTTGCGCCAGGAGGCAATGCCGCTGGCGCTGCTTTCCATTCAATAGTCGTCGGCGGATAAAGGCGCATGTCTGCGGACTGCGTCTCTTCGGCAGAGGACCGCGCCAAGGAGAAGCCCAGGGCTAAGAGCACAGCTAATGCGGAACCGAAAGTCGTTTTCATCGATGTTTGATGTTTTTTCTGGTAGCAAATTGTTTAGTAAAATTCGCGATATTGCTTTGCCGTTTCGACATAGCTCCAAGCCCACCGGGCGATATCCTTTTGTTCATCCAGAGTAAGTTGGCGGCGTATTTTCGCCGGTGATCCGAGCACGAGCGATCCCGGGGGAATTTTCGTCCCGATTGTGACAAGAGCGTTTGCTCCGATGATCGAGCGCGCCCCGACTTCCACATCGTCGAGAATGATGGCGCCCATCCCAACCAGCACTTCATTGTCGATTTTGCATGCGTGTACGACGGCGGTGTGACCAACGGTAACCAGTTCGCCCATGGTTGTTGGATAACCTGTGTCGATATGAACGACGGCGTTATCTTGAATATTCGACCGCGGGCCGACGACGATCCGATTGATATCGCCACGAAGCACAGCGCCGTACCATACGCTCGATTCTTCCTCCAAAATCACGTCGCCAATCACCGTTGCTCCCGGGACAACCCATGCGCTCGAATGGATGGTTGGGCCTTTTTTTAAGCGCCCTAGGATACCGGCGTGCCCAGTTGGAAGTGAGTCGGCTTCGATGTGCATTCAGGATCCAACGTTCAACATCGTACGCTCAGCGTCCAACGCCGAATTTTGGGTGATAGGACAAGCAATCCACGCCAGACATATTTTCCGCAGTTTCCGCCTCTCCCCTTGTCAAGAGGAGAGGATAGCGGTGAGGGGTTCGAGCGCGGAGGTCCGTTACCAAAACTAGACCCTCACCCGCCCCTCTCCCTGAAAGGGCGAGGCGACCTAGGTCCCTGCCGCGCAGTTTGCCGTTCAGTCATTGGAGGGCACGATCTCGAATAACAGAATCGGATTTTCTTATTTTTGCGCTTGAGCGATTATAGGCACCGCATGCGGGAGTTCCCCCCAGAAGAAGTCACGCCGTTCGTTTTCTCCGATCCGACGGGAAAGCGTTGGCCGCGCCTGCGTCTGATCCTCCTTATTGCGAGCGTACTATTTTTTCTCGGGACGGTCGTGTTTGTTCAGACGCTTTTCGTCACGCCGAAAATGAATGTGCCGTTTTCACTGCGACAATTGAAAGGCCAGTTGAAAGCGTTGCAAAAGCAAAATCCGGCCGACCAATTGTCTCCAAGTTCGTTGCTGTGGCAGAAATTCGCCCAAGCGCGACAAGCGGCGAGAAAGCTTGCCGGCGCGGCGCCGGCGCCTTCACCCCGCAAGCTTTCGGCGAAGAAATCGCCCAATAACGAAGTGCGCCTGGCGTTCTACGGGAACGGTGATCCGTACAGCTACGCGTCGCTCGAGGAACACGCAGGACAGATTACACATCTCTGCCCGGAATGGATGACCGTGATCGATGGCTTGGGCGATTTACAAATCGACGGAGACACCCGGCTATCGAAACTGACCGCAAACAAGGGCATCGCGCTTCTGCCGCTGCTGACAAATCTTGTCGGTGACACGTGGGAGCCGGAAGCGATTGAAAATCTCGCGCACGGACCGGCGCAAAGACAGGACCGGTTTATCCAGCGTGTGCTTTCCGTCTTGCGCAACGCGAAAGCAGCGGGCGTTGTGGTCGACTGGCAGCAAATCGACCCGGCTTACAAAAAAGACATCACTGGATTCATCGACAAGTTTGCTGACGCGTTGCACGACGATAACAAGGAGCTTTGGCTGTGCGTTCAGCCTAACCAGGAATTGGATTACATCGATTTCGAGGCGCTTTCCGATAACGTCGATCGTTTTGTAGCGATGTTGTTTGACGAAACCTCGGACACGGATCCGCCCGGGCCGCTGGCATCGCGCTCGTGGTTTGAAGGCTGGCTGCACAGCCTGCTGGAGGATGCCGACACGAAGCAATGGATCTTCGCAATCGGCAGTTACGGATACGATTGGACGATCGGCGGACGAAAAGCTGAGATGATCAGTTTTTCGGAAGCGATGAGCCGCGCTAATGACGCCGAAATCGAGAGCGCGGAAGTGCGAGGCCCGGCTTACAGCCCGTATTTTTATTTTCAGGATGAAGATAAGGAGCATGCCGTCTGGTTTCTGGATGCGGTCACGTTTGTTAACCAACTGCGCGAGGTGCGCGATAAGAAGGCTGGCGGGTTCGCCCTTTATCGGCTCGGCAGCGAAGACCCGGCGATTTGGGATGCGTTAAATGTCTCCCGCGAATTCAATTTGGATAATCAGACGCGGCAGGCGCTCGAACTGATAAAATCGACCGACACAATAACCGATGTCGGCGACGGCGAAATTGTCACTGTTGACGAGGATCGCACCGACGGGAGGCGAAAACTCGCTGTGGACGCGGAGGGCTATCTCACGGCGAAGTACGTGAGGTTTGCAGAATTCCCAACGCTTTATCACCAGGGCGCTGGCGGCGAGCATCAGGTCGCAATCACTTTTGACGACGGCCCCGACCCACGATGGACGCCAAAGATTTTAGACATTCTCAAAGCAGCAAATGTGAAAGCGGCCTTTTTTCTCGTGGGAGTGAACGCGGAACGATACCCAAATCTTGTTCGTCGCATCGTTAACGAAGGGCACGAGATCGGGAACCACACTTACTATCATCCCAATCTCGCGCTCTGCTGGCCCGAACATATCCGGGTAGAGCTGAATGCGACGCAGCTTTTGCTCGAAACGATAACAGGTCGCGCCACCACATTGTTTCGTCCGCCTTACGCCGCTGATAGCAGTCCAACGCAACTGAGTGAATTGACACCGCTGAAGATCGCGGAAGACCTCAATTATCTCATCGTTCTGGAGAGTATCGACCCGCAGGATTGGTCAAAACCGGGCGCGGACGTCATCCTGCAGCGCGTAAAGCAACAACGTCGCGATGGCAGCATCATTTTGCTGCACGATGCAGGTGGAGACCGTTCCCAAACAGTGGAAGCGCTTCCGCGCATTTTGGATTGGCTGCATAAGCGGGGCGATACCGTGGTGCCTTTGAGCACGCTGCTGGGCACGACACGCGACGCGTTGATGCCGGTCGTGCAAAATAATGGGCAATCGCTCACGCGTCTGGTAAGCAGCACCGGCTTTCGCGTTTACCACACCATCGAGGAATTTCTTTGGGCGTTCATGATCGTGGCGACGGCGCTTGTGGTCGTTCGCACGCTGATTGTTATCTGGCTTGCTTATCGTTTTCGACGCGGACCAAAGACAAATTTCACGGAGCCAGTCAGTGTAGTGATTGCTGCCTACAACGAAGGCAAAGTGATTGCCGAAACTTTGCGCACACTTCTTGCCACCGACTATAAAGGCGAAATTGAAGTCGTTGTTGTGGATGACGGCTCGCGGGACGCAACTGCCACCGAAGTGGAGCGCGCTGCGAACAGCGAGCCGCGTGTTCGCTTATTGCGACAGGAAAACCGTGGGAAGGCGCAAGCTCTCCAACGCGGCCTGGCCGCTGTGCGTCACGGCATCATTGTTTTCATTGATGCTGATACACAATGTCAGCGCGATACGCTCCCGCGCCTGCTTGAGCCATTCGCTGATGCGCGCATCGGCGCTGTGTCAGGTCACGCGAAGGTCGGCAACTTGCGCACGTTCATCGCGCGGTGTCAGGCTTTGGAATACACGTGCGGTTTTAACCTGGACCGGCGCGCTTACACCCGCTGGGATTGCATCACCGTCGTCCCCGGCGCGATCAGCGCAGTACGCAAGGATGCAATCGATGAAGCGGGCGGGCTGAGTCTGCAAACGCTCGCCGAAGACACCGATCTGACGCTCACGTTGCACAGGCATCGGCAACGCATCGTTTACGTGCCCGACGCGATTGCGTGGACAGAAGCGCCCGAAAGTGTGCGCACACTTGCACGACAACGATTTCGCTGGGCCTATGGCACGCTGCAATGTTTATGGAAACATCGCGACATGGTGTTCAACTGGAACTATCGCGCGCTCGGCTGGTTCAGTTTGCCGAGTATCTGGTTTTTCCAGATCATTCTGGTGGCCATTACGCCGATGGTAGACTTGTTCCTGCTTGCCTCGCTCCCATTCGGCACATGGAATGCGGTGCTGCCGTTCGTGATCACATTCCTGGCGATGGACGTGCTTCTCGCCACGCTCGCCTGCATTCTGGAACGCGAACCGATCCTGCGCGCCTGGCGCATTTTACCGATGCGCCTGATTTACCGTCCGATGCTGAGTTACTGCATCTGGAAAGCGATCCTGCGCGCGATCAAAGGCGCCTGGGTAAGCTGGGGCAAACTCGAGCGCACCGCCAGCGTGCCGGTGCGGGCCTGAGGGTTCGGGTAGCGCACGCGTCTCGCGTGTTGGCGATGGTGTCCTCGCCATCGCGAACTTTTAATCCAGCGGGCTCTTTACTCCAATCCCCGGCTTATTGAGCACGTGCGTGTAAATCATCGTAGTGCTCACGTCCTTTACCCCGTGAGATATTGCCGCAATCGGGCTTTGATATAACGTTTGCCCCACGCACTTTTGAGATATTTCTCACGTCGTGCCTGCGTCACTTTCGTTGAGACAGCCTTCCCAATAAACAAGCTCAAACGGCGTGCGTTTCTTGGTTGAGGTAACCAGCCCGTTGTTATGTTGTTGCACTCGCACAGGCGCATCTCTGGTCAATCCAACATAAAACTGATTGTCCTTTAGCGAACGCAAGACATACACATAGCAATACCTTGGCATAAGTTTTTGTTATCTCACGGGGTGAATGTCCGAGCAGCTCCTGCACGGCGCGAATGTCATATCCGTTTTCCAACAAGTGCGTCGCGAACGAATGACGTAGCGTATGACAAGTGGCTGGCTTGTGAACTCCGGAAGCGCGTACCGCGTGCTTCACTGCCACTTGCAAGACATTCTCGTCGACATGGTGCCGGCGGCGTAGGCCTGTACGGGGGTCTATCGAAATTCGCGATGATGGGAACACAAATTGCCAGGCCCAGGATCGAGCCGCACTTTCGTATTTGCATGCCAACGCGCCGGGCAAATACACTTCGCCAAATCCATCGTCGAGATCTTGCTCGTGTTGCGCTTTCACTTTCGCCAGATGTCGCTCCAAGGGCGCTGCGAGATTCACTGGCAACATCGTTAGGCGATCTTTCGCGCCTTTACCGTCGCGCACTGTGATTCGCGCATATCCGAAATCCACGTCCTTTACTCGTAAGCGAACACATTCCATTAGACGAAGGCCGCTTCCGTAAAGTAACCCAGCCATAAGTCGCGGCGTCCCGTGCATATGCGCGAAGATTTTGTGGACCTCATCCCGGGTCAGCACCATCGGGATGCGCTTGGGCTTCTTGGCTCGCTCTACCTGATCAATCCAGCCAACTTCTTGTTTGAGCACTTTCTGATAGAGGAATAACAATGCGCTCAACGCTTGGTTCTGCGTCGCCGCCGAGACATTCCCGATTCTCGCCAAATGCGTGAGAAATTGCGTGATCTCCGTCACGCCCATTTCCCTGGGGTGGCGCAGTCGATGGAAACGGATGAAACGCTCGATCCAATCACAATACGACCGTTCGGTGCGAAGACTGTAATGTTTCAGCCGCAGGACATCACGCGTCTGATCGAGGAGCTTTTTCGGCTTGCTCCCCGGAACACCGGGCGGTACAGATGCCGGGGTCATGAGATCGCTTTTAGTGATTGGCCCAGGTAAAGGCAACTGGATTATACAGATTTTTGGGGCCGAATTCTCGTTAGGCGATATGTCAGCTCTTGGTAATCTATTGCTCGGGATGCTCCTGATCGGCCTCCTGTGCATTGCGGTTTTTCTCCTCTTATTGGTTTTGCCGAATAGTTCCCGCCGCAGTGACTGGGGCAAGCTAGTTGTTGGCTTACTGGCTACAGCACTCGGAATTCGGACGCTCATCACCGGCTACGTCGGGCACTGGTTATACTCTCCTCAGATGTCCGCCTCGGGCTTGCCAGCGCGTGCCGCCGGAGTCGGCTTCTTGGTTATCGGCTTGATGTGTCTTATTTCATGGGTCAAGGAGCGGCGCGCTGGTGGAAAGCCTCGTGAAAAAAATCAGTGATGCTGCCACGTTATTCGCCTAACCAAACGATGCAGGTTCTTAATCAAGGAAAAAGTGTGTAGCTCCGCCGGCCCCATAAGGATCGGACATTTTTGCCGACTGGGGTTGGGAGGTGGAGCGTCTCTTCGGGCAGTCCGCGCGGTGGTGATTAGTTAGGCAA
>QHQO01000217.1 GCA_003221195.1 Verrucomicrobiota bacterium | reverse complement strand
TTTTTTGGGCACGGAAGCGAAAAGATGAGCGGACTAGGCACGGCTCCGGCTGTCCACACCAAATTGCGGGTTGGAATTGAGAGACCATCAACTAAAGACACGTTCCCTTCCGTCATGCTCTTGACCCGAGTGTTAAATCGAATTTCGACGCCGCGCCGCGCGAGCACCTTCTGCGCGTATCGTCCCAGAGCTTGACCCAGCTCCGGCAAGATCACCGGACCAGAATGCACAAGCATAACCCGCAACATATCTTCACACAGATTAGGATAGAATGGCAGCGCTTGTCGTACGTAGTCATTCAAAGCCGCCACTGTTTCCACACCGGCGAAGCCTCCGCCTGCGACTACGAAAGTAAGTAACGACTGGCGATCGATCGGATTACATTCTGAATTTGCCTCTTCGAGGTGGCGAAGAATTTGAGCGCGCAATCGAATCGCATCCGAAAGCGATTTCATCGGTACGGCTAACTCGGCAATACCTGGGAGATTATAAAAGTTGGTGACCGATCCCAGCGCAATGACCAAATGATCATACCCGATTTGTTGTGGGTGATTGCGAAAGCTGCGCGAAATCGAGACTCGCTTTGCAGATAGATCGATCTGGTGCACATCCCCGACTAACACCTCAACCTTGTGAAGTAACTTCCGAAGTGGATTTACGATATTTGTCATCTCGAGATCGCTCGCCGCGACCTCGTGAAGCATCGGCGTGAACAGAAAGAAATTGTCGTGGCTAACCAGACAAATCTCAACCGCGCTCTGCCTCTCCAGCAATTTCTCAAGATGGATGGCAGCATAAACTCCGCCGAAACCACCGCCGAGAATGACGATTCGTTTTTGGCGCGGCCTACGAGTTACCCGAGCGATCATGGAATTCTTTCTGTAGCTGAGTTGCCGGAGAGAAGCCGTCGAGAAACCTTTAGATCCCGCCAGGACTACCGCGCGGACGGTAGCTCGCTTTTTGTGTCCAGTAATTTGGACGGCGCTACGCCACTGGGACCGGACTGACTCAACCCTTTCTCAATCTCATCTCGCGCTGCGCTGAACTCTTTTACCGCTCGACCCATCCCTCGGGCGAGCTCAGGCAGTTTTTTTGCTCCAAACAGGAGCAACACGATAAGCAGGATTACCATCATGTCCGGCCCCATCAAATTCATGATACTAGCGATTGTAATAGGCATAAAAAAATCTCGGATATGTTTGTTTCGTAAGAAGGTTGTGCGGCGTTCAATTCATTCATACCGATCTAGCCGATTTATATTCCCGAAGAGTGACGCGCGGGTTGTTTGATCCGCCGATATTCTTGAGACGATCAGCTCTTCGATGAAATTTTTCTTCGGATAAATGGAATAAAATGACGCAAAGCCGGTCTAGTTAGATAAATGACAAAGCATTTGAATGTACTGTGCCGCGCTGAGGTTATGACCCCTCGAAAATCACTATGGCTTTGCCACTGAAAGCGGCGCATGCTTCCGAGACCGAAGATTTCGAATCGAGTCGGAACATTGTGAAGTTCACGGTATTCAAGGGAAGCGACCAGAACCACGCTCAGAAAGCGGAGCTGGCCTCTTTTGAAGAAGCGCTGCTGCCGCATCTTGATGCAGCCCACAATTTGGCGAGGTGGTTGCTGCGCAATGAACAAGATGCGGAGGATGTCGTGCAAGAGGCGTATCTGCGGGCGTTCAAGTCTTTTGGCGGATTCCACGGTTCTAACGGGCGGGCTTGGCTGCTCACAATCGTCCGAAATACTTCATATACCCTGCTAAAAAAGAATAGTGCAGCCGATCTCACCACAACTTTCGATGACGAAATACACGCGCCCGGACACGAGTCTGTGAGTCCCGCGACGATTCTTGAGAACTCTGAAGACGCGGAACTAATTAGGGAAGCGATGGATGAATTGCCAGCGGAATTCCGTGAGATCTTGGTATTGCGACACCAGGAAGGTCTCTCCTACAAGGAAATAGCCGACATCGCGCAAATTCCGCCGGGCACGGTCATGTCGCGGCTCGCCCGCGCCCGAGGCAAGCTTAAGGAATATTTAGCAGCCCGGATCGGTAAGGAGAAATAGATGAACTGCGAAGAAGCCACAAAGTTGATGGATGGTTATTTGGATAGCGAACTGGATCCAATTACCAGTCAGAAAATCGAACAGCACTTGCGGGAGTGCCCTAAATGCGATCAAGCTTACAAAATCCATGGCTCGCTGATTCGCGTGATTGGCAACGCAACTCCTTATTACAAGGCGCCCGCGGAATTACGTGAGCAAATTCAATCGTCTTTACGAGACGCAGTCGGCGCGAAAGATAAGGGCGGTAGTGGGCAGCCAGGTCAACTCTCAGTCCCACGGCCGCAAGGAGAGCGGCGTCCCGTCCTTTCTCACGTGCCATGGAACTGGCTGGCTTTGGCAGCAGCTATAATGTCAGGCGCGCTTATCACTGCAGTTTTTCTGCCTCGAATGCGCCCACCCAATGCCGATCAGTTTCTCGCGACACAACTTATAGCTAGTCACGTTCGCTCGCTCATGGCAAACCACCTTATGGACGTCCCATCTTCCGATCAGCACACGGTAAAGCCATGGCTGGATGCAAAACTCGATTTCGCGGCTCCCGTGGCAGACCTTTCCAGCCAGGGTTTTCCTTTGATTGGCGGCCGCCTTGATTACCTCAATAACCATTCGGTAGCAGCTCTGGTTTACCAAAAACGCAAACATTTTATTAATCTGTTTATTTGGCCAACAACGCCCGAGGATAGCACAGCGCAGACAATGGTTGAGCGGGAGGGCTATCACCTGGTCCATTGGAGCGACGGCGATTTCACTTACTGGGCGGTATCGGACGTCAACCCTAGCGACTTGCAGAATTTCAAGCAGCTGTTTGAACAACAAACAGCGCGTCACTAACAAAGCGACGAGTCTGTCGCCCGGTCGTAGATTGCAGTGATCTAATCAGCTCCGGCTGATTGTGCCGCGCGCCTAAGTAACATTTTTCGGACACCGCGGCAGCCATGGCCGTAACAGAGTCCTCCGGGCGAGTGCACCCGTTGTCGCTTGTCGTTTGGGACTATGGCTCCGCCTCCAGCAACGTATCACAAGCTACCCAGGAAGTGCTGTGTTCTGCCAATGCGCCTCACAACGGGAATATCTGTTCGGCAAAATGGTAGGGATAAGTGAAAGCAGATTTACAAACACAACAAATGAACTCCACCGATACAAGCACTCACGGGCCGCCAACGTCTTCTGGCGGCGATAACAACCAGCCTGGAACATGGCTCGCGGCAATCTTGCCGCTCCTAAGATACCTAAACACGCGCACATTGGCCTTTTTACTGTTCGTTGGTTTTGCATTCCTGAATCCTACGCACGGAAAAGACGCCCCAATCGACAAGCCAGCTGCCGGAGTTACAAACACGGAGCCGCGCGATAATGGCTACCAGGGCGCCTCGGCTGCGGCACCGTTGATCCTGTGGCAGTTCACGGCCCGAATTGTTCACGCTTTCACAGCCGCACTAAACGACCCGGCGCTTATCGAATACGCGAAACAGCAAGGAACAGACATACACGATTTACAGACAACGCCCTGCCAGGGCGCGGAGAGAAAAACATCAACCTACTAACATTATATCACAGCATATGAAATCATTACTAAAATCAACCCATTCGAAAACCAAACTTCTGATTGTTCTGTTTGCCTTCTCTTGTGGCAGTCTAATGATGGCCCAAGCGGAAGATACCGATTCGTTATTCATCGGTCTGGTGCGTTCCGGTCCACCGGATCATGGTACGGGTTTAGCCGGAGGCTATCTATTGGTGTATTCGGCAACTGATCAAGTTAGCGATGGCGACCTCCCATTTAACCCCCACAGCTCCTATTTGATATACACACCGGATGGGAAGCTGTTCAAAAGCGTGGAGAATCACATGTCGCGAAGCGACGAGATTCCCGAGGTCGTGAGACTGCCAGTTGGATCTTACGTCATCGAAGCTCGATCGGAGAGGGACGGCTATGTCCGAGTGCGCATTGTTATCAAGGCCGGCCGGCAAACAATCCTCGACTTGGATTAGAGAGGCAAGGAATCACCAGCGGGGTAGCACCCAACTGAGCATCCTAAAAGCTCCGAAAGTTTCACAAGGATCGCATGAATCCGTTTGACCTAAAAGCCGCCCTGCGTGCGAAACACGAGCAACACCCGGTAATCAATCCGCACACACATGGGGTTGTGCACGGGTCAAATGTCTGGCTGGCCAATTCCAAGCTGCTCCCATCGTGTGTGTATGCGAGAAGTGGCGCCATCACTTTTTTGGTAGCGATTTGTTATTGTTTTACAACAACAAGGAATATCTCACGCGGGCTTGCAGTCTGTAGCTACACAGGCCGGAGTACCAGCGTCCTTACAAACAACAGTCTAATCAACAACCTGAGGTAAAACATATGTTCAGAATTTTGGCCCTGTTTGCGTTAATTTCCGCTTTCTTGCAGATCGCTTCGCTTGCGGCTGCGCCGACGGACGAAGAACGGAATCCGGCCCAGCCTGTCAACGCCGTCATCGAGTGGAATAGAACTCTTTTGGCAATCGTTCGCACGCCAGGTGCTCAGCCAGCTACCATTCACTCAACTCGCAATTTCGCAATTTT
>QHQO01000160.1 GCA_003221195.1 Verrucomicrobiota bacterium | reverse complement strand
ACACTGACCCGAGCCTTATGGCTTATTTCAAGCCGAATCGGGAACTCCGCGACGGACTGGAATTCGTAGATCGGACCGGCGGCTCCAACCCGCTGACACTGGTCGTCTCCGCGACGAGCGGCAGCAGACTGAACACGGATGAGGCCTACCAAAGAATGTGGAGACTGCATGGCGCGCTGGAGAACGAGAAAGATGTTGGCACTGTAATTTCGTTGCCAACGCTTCTGGCCGAAGGCGATCGCACGCCGTTTTCGTTTCTCATCAGCTACGAAAAGATGATGGAGATCATGGAGCAACCGAAGTATGCGCGCGTGGCCAAAAGTTTTGTCAGTAAAGACCGTACGGACGCGGTTTTCACACTCCGGATGATCGAGGCACGCCGTACGAAATACCGTGTCGATGTTGTGAACGATCTTCGCGCTCTCTGTCGCAAGTATGGATTCAAGGCTGACCTCGTCGGCGGTATTTATTATTTGCAAGGTCGGCTCGCCAAACTCGTCGCTGAAAGTCTCGTGACCGGATTGTTCTGGCTGAATCTGTTGTTCGTTGTGATCGCGCTGGTTGTCGCCCGATCTGTCCGCGGTGCGGTAGCGATGATCGCGAGCCTGACGCTTGTGCCGCTGTCGATGCTTGGAGGGATCGGCTGGTTTCATGTGCCGGTGGACGTCATTTCGGCGCCGGCCACAAACGTCTGCATCGGCATTGCAATCGATTCGATGATTCATCTCATGTTCGGGGTCCGCCGCGCGCAACGCGACGGAAAAAAAGGGTGGAACGCCTGGGTCTTCGCGCGCGAAGAGCAATGGCGCGGGATTGTTTATTCGGACGTGATTATCGCCGCCGGCTTCGCAATTTTCGTGCTATCAGATTTTCCACCGACGCAGCGTTTTGGCCTCGTAGTGCTCGCTGGCTGCATCATAGACATCCTGGCAAATCTGTTCGTATTGCCGCTGCTCGGTGGCGCGCCCTTGAAAAAGCGCGTTTGAGGATACGTCCGCAATGCATATTTTGAAAGCGATGCAGGCTGCGTTTTATCAATCTGAATCCGATCAACCGCATCCGGGACGGGCGCGTGCGATCGTCAAAGCGCATCCGGAAGTCCGGCAACTGATGGTGCGCAATCCGTGGACGGCGCTCATTGCCGCTTCAATCGTATTCATGCAGACGGCCCTCGCCTTTGGAATGGGACAACTCGGGTTTGGTTACTGGTGGCTAAGTCTTCTCATCGCATATTGCGTCGGTGCGTTCGCGAATCATGCGAATTACGTCATCATTCACGACGCAACTCACAATCTGATTTTCCGGAACAAGAGCTGGAACAAGATGGTGGCCGTCATCGCCGATCTTCCCAATCTCACGCCGGGCGCGATGGGCTTTCGCGTTTATCATTTAAAGCATCATTCCCATCAGGGTGATTACGAATACGACGCAGACCTGGCGAACCATTGGGAAGCGCGGCTGGTAGGCAACCGGTGGTACACGAAGGCAATCTGGCTCATGCTCTTCCCATTTTTTCAGCTGACGCGCCCGCCACGATTGAAGGCGATTACGATGTGGGATCGCTGGTTCTTCATCAATTTTGCGTGCGCCGCGCTCTACGATGTGGCGATCGTTTATTTTTGCGGTTGGCCGGGATTTCTTTATCTCGTGTTCGCGTTTTTCTTTTCGATTGGGTTACACCCTGTTGGGGCTCGCTGGATTCAGGAGCATTACACTTACGATTTCGACCAGGAGACATTCAGCTATTACGGGCCAATCAATCGCGTAGCGCTAAACATGGGTTATCACAACGAACACCACGATCTCCCCTCGATCCCGTGGAACAACCTGCCGAAACTGCGCGCGATGGCCCCGGAATTTTACAGCGATCTGAAGTATCACTCATCGTGGAGCCGGTTGCTGTTCCAGTTCGTTTTCGATAAGCGATACAGCCTGTATTCCCGGGTTGAACGAATGAAACAAAAGGCCGACTATCGCCGGGTCCCGGACGCGACACCCAGCCAAGTTGGCGGCCTTGATCTGAGTGCGAGGCCAATTAGTTTTTGATCATGGCAGACCGACTATACGTCTCGAACAAGAACGAAACGGTCCGGATGTTCGAGAGTGATTTCATGGAGTTTTTTTCACGGGTGCATCCGGTGATTCCGTTGGCGCTGTACTTGCCGGTGGTTGGCTACATGCTTTACGTCTCTTTGTGGCGACGGCAATTGTCGTTTGTTGCCGTAGCGGCGTTATTTTTGCTAGGTATTTTGCTCTGGACGCTGATCGAGTACCTCATTCACCGGTACATCTTCCATTACGAACCGAAGACTCGTTGGGGAAAGCAGCTGCACTTTGTGATTCACGGAGTGCATCACGATTATCCTAACGACGCGCGCCGGCTCGTTATGCCGCCAGTCATAAGCATCCCGCTCGCGTTTCTTTTTTTTGGTCTATTCCTTCTAGTTTTTCGAAGCCTGGCGCCGGCGGTGTTTGCGGGGTTGGTTTTCGGTTATCTCTGCTATGACATGCTCCATTATGCGACGCACCATCTCGCCATGAAAAGCGGCGTGTGGCTTTGGCTGAAGCAGTATCATCTGCGCCATCATTTCAAGGACGATCACGTCGGATACGGCATTAGCTCGCCGCTATGGGATTACATCTTTCGAACCACGCGAAAGTAGGGTCCCAATTCACCCTCACCGCCTGACACGTCATCCCGAGCCGCGAAGACGGCGTGGGACCCCGCCTACGATGGCAGCCACACAAATCAATTTGTGTGCTCTATCAACTTGCGGGAGGTCCTTCGCTCAGGATGACGCCGCAAAAGGGGGCGCAGTTCCGGTCCACTAAAGTCTTGTCCGGAATCCGAAACTCGCTAAATTGACTGCCCCGACACGGAACTCTGCGGATGCAGCAGATAACTTCGTAAGGAAGCTGTGAAACACAAAAAGCCTCAACTTTGCTGGGACGGGCCGTCCGTAGGGACGGGAGCGAGCGAAAGACAGTGTACCATTTGATGAACCAGGACCCGGCAAAACTTAGTCTGAGCAATTTCCTGGCGGGTGAAAGCAATGATCCGCTACAAGCTCCAGCGAGCTTTACAAACTGGATGCGCGTTGGCGCGTGGGCGGTTGAATTGTATGAACCTGAGCTGCTTGCGACAGCGGACGCGCGCACAGTGATCAGTTACGGCGGCAGGCCGCGGCCGGTGATAAATCTCTGTTCGTATAATTATCTCGGCCTTGCCAATCATCCCGAGGTCCTGCTCGCGGCGCACGAGGCGCTCCGCACCCATGGATTGGGAGCATGCGGATCCCCCATGCTTTCCGGAATGACGGATCTGCATCGGGAGCTTGAACGGCGCGTCGCAAAGTTTCTTGGACGTGAGGATGCGATGCTATTCAACAGTGGATTTGGCGGCGCGCTAGGCACGATCTCCGGGCTGCTTCGCAAGACCGATGTCGCTCTTCTGGACAACCGCTCGCACCTCAGTTTGCGCGATGGCGCGGTCCTGTCCCGATGCCGCACTGAGAAATTCGAGCATAACGACGCGGGTTCGCTTGATGCCGCGCTGAGCCGTCAAAAAGGGCGCCGACAGCTCGTGATTGTGGAAGGCATTTATTCGATGGATGGCGATTTCGGAAACCTGACGGAATTACTTGCTGTCGCAGAGTCTCACGGCGCGAGCGTTTTTATCGATGAAGCGCATTCCATGCTGGCATGTGGCGAACACGGCCGCGGGGCTGCGGAAAAGTTCGGAGTGGAGGACCGCGTTCCGCTCGTTTATGGGACATTCTCCAAGGCTTTCGGAGCACTGGGAGGCTTCGTAGCCGGTTCCAAGGAGACGCTGCAATACCTCCGGTTTTATGCGCACCCGTATGTTTATTCCTGTGCGCTGCCACCCGTGGTGATCGCGGCAATTCTAAAAGCGCTGGAGCTCGGCACAAACCAGCCGGAATTGCGGACCCAACTTTGGGAAAACGCCGATTACTTCCATGCGCAACTTCGTGGTCTCGGATTGAATACTGGAGGATCGACGACATATGTGATGCCGATTGTCATTGGTGATCGGGAGCGCATGTATCGGCTGGGACATGAACTGCGACGCCGTGGTCTGTGGGTTGCTCCCGTTGATTATCCGGCTGTGCCGCAACATCGGATATGTTTTCGTGCCTGTGTGACCGCCAAACACACGCGCGCAGATCTGGACGAAGCTTTAAACATCCTCGCGGACACACTCGTTCCAGCGGCACTGCAAAAGCAAAGCGCCTGATGCACGGTGGCCGGAAAGATGTACAAAGCTCCCGGGTTTGATTCGGAGCGTTAACCACAGCATCGCGACGGCCAGCGTAATTATTGATGCTACAACAAACAGTGGCGCCCCGCTCAGGCGTCGAGGCTACATACAAAGCGCGCGAGGTCGAAGGAGTGTTCGATCTCTGTTTCTACAGGCCAATAGGGTTTTGGTTGGCCCGGTTTTTTGCGCGGCTCAAGATGACGCCCGCGGCAGTGAGCCTCCTGGCCGGCATCTTTGGCGTTGTTGCTGGACACCTTTATTACTATCGCAATCTAGGCATCAACGTGGTGGGGATGATGCTCCATGTTTGCGCGAATACTCTCGACAACGCGGACGGCCAGCTCGCGCGTCTGACGCATCGAGAAAGCCGCGAGGGCCGTATCATCGACAGCGTTGCCGACCACCTGGTCTTCGTCAGTGTTTACTTGCACTTGACTCTCCGCTGTCTGTTCTCAGGCGCGTCGCCTGCCATCATTCTTCTCGCCCTTGCTGCTGGGATCAGTCACGCATTGCAAGGAGCAGCGGCTGACTATTATCGCAGCACCTATCTTTACTTTGTAACGACGGGAGCGCGGAAGAGCGTAGATTCGTCGTTCGGCCTGCAATCGGATTACTCGAAGTTGACGTGGCGTCACACACCATGGCAGAAGCTCCTGCTTGTATTGTATTTGAACTTTACCCGCCAACAGGAAATGCTGGCACCGCGCTTAAAAACGTTGCGTGATGTGGTCCGCCAACTGTTTCATGGCGAAATTCCTGAACGACTAAAAACGCGTTATCGAAATTTGGCCCGGCCAATGCTCAAGTGGTGGCGACTCTTGATGACGAATGTCCGGATGCTGATCTTGTTTGCGCTTCTGTTCATCAGCCAACCAGTTTATTACTTCTGGTTCGAGCTCATCCCGCTCAATTTACTCTTCGTTTACCTCCTGTTTCGCCAGGAAGATATGGCCGAGTCGCTCCTGGAAATCGCCGAGAGTTCGCAAAACTCGGCATAGCTATCCTCCTGCGTGTCGAACATTGAAATTTCAGAGGTCAGCTCGCGCCAGGAACGCAATGCGTTCATCGAGTTTCCATGGCGAATCTATATTAACGATCCGGCTTGGGTACCGCCCCTAATCATCGAACGCAAAGCATTCCTCGATCGTAAACGGCATCCGTTCTACAGACATGGCGACGCCGCCTTATTTCTCGCGAGGAAAAACCGCGAGATCGTTGGCCGAATCATGGCGAGCGACGATCCGAATTACAATGCATTGCATCAATCGAACGTCGGCCGCTTCGGCTTGTTTGAGTGCATCGACAATCGCGATGTGGCTGCCGCGCTTTTTGAACGCGCGGAGAATTGGCTTCGCGAAAGAGGTCGCACAGAAATCATGGGACCGATTGACTACTCAACGAACTATGTCTGTGCTCTTTTGATTGATGGGTTTCAGTTTCCGCCAACCATATTGACCGCGCACAATCCCCCATACTACAAAGACCTGATCGAGAGTTGCGGTTTTACAAAAGCAAAAGATTGGTACGCCTGGTGGTTTTCCGACCCGGAAAAAGCCGCGGCGCGTTTGCGACCTCTGGGCGAACGTTTTCGAAAGCGTTTGGCTGTCACAATCCGAGCTGGAAACCTCAAGAATATTCGCGAGGAAAGCAGACGGCTCCGCCAGATTTACAATCAAGCGTGGAAAAACAACTGGGGTTTTGTGCCGTTCACGGAATCAGAGATCGAGTTTATGACGCACGAGCTTAGCCAGCTCATCATCCCGGACTTCACGCTCATTGCGGAAGTTGGCGATGAGCCGGCCGGCTTCATCCTATGTGTGCCAGACATCAACGTCGCCCTAAGCCATATCAACGGCCGGCTTACAACTTTTGGATTTCCAATAGGGCTTCTAAAACTCCTTTATTACAAGAGCCGAATCCGGACTGCGCGGCTTATCGCGCTTGGCGTGATCGAAAAATATCGCCGCGCGGGCATTGCCGAAATACTTGTGCTGCGAATTGTCGAAGACGCAATGATTAAACATGGATTCACTGGAGAACTCAGTCTCACGCTTGAAGACAATTTCATGATCAATCGTTTTCTCGAAGCGATCGGCGCCCGCCGCTACAAGACATATCGCATTTTCAAAAGGACACTGAACTAATGAGCAAACCGCAAGACGGTTTCATTTCGCGGTTTTTGAATCGGCCGATTTCCCGCCGGATAACGCGTTTCCTGCTCAAGTTTCCGATTCATCCCAATGCCTGGACGATATCGATATTCGCTTTGCCGCTGATCGCCTCCGTATTTCTATTGCGCGGGAATTATATCAGCATCGTCATCGGCGCGGCAATTTTTCAAGCCTTCAGTATTCTTGATGGTTGCGATGGCGAAATTGCGCGCGCCAGGAACTTGGAATCAAAGTTCGGGGAACGTTTGGATTACTTTTGCGATTTTGTGGCAAGTCTCCTCTACGTTCTCGCACTCGGGTTGGGGCTTCATCGCTCGAGTGAAGGAATTGTGTGTGCAGTCCTGATTACCGCCAATGAGTTGCTCCTACGAGCTGGTAAGAGCCACGCGGCGGCGGTTGCTCCGTCGACATTGCGTGAGTCGTTTTACGCGAGACACCACGGAATGATCGGCCATTCCGGCTTGCTCCATCTAGGCGAACGATTTGTCTGGTGGCTCTTTCAGCTAACTAAACGCGACATGGCTCTCGTTGTCTTTTTGATGCTTGCGTTACTCGGTTTGGCCCCGTGGATCCTTCATCTTTGGGCGACTGTTGCCGGCGCGAGTCTGGTTCTCAGCGCGCTCGCCGTGATCAGGGGCAGCAGCGTCCGAGGCGATATCGTCACGCGGGAGCCACGATCGTAATTGCATGCTGTCGGGTGGAGTATCGGATGATGCGCCTCGTTTAAGTGGCTGCGCTCTGCAGGCGTTTCGACATCTGTCTCTCTGCATATTGCAGCATCTCTGGAGTATCCACGTCCTGCCACCAGGCGTCGCCTATATCGATGGCACGGACCCTGTCGTCGCCGGCCATTAATCGAACTCCATCAGCCAGACTGCAATCATTCTCGCAACTACCAGACTTCGCGCGTTCGAGGTAGTCGAAGATTTGTAACGGACAAACGAACAAGCCGGTGTCAATCGCATCGTAGTGTCGCAGGTTTTTCCCGATATCGGTGATCCTGCTTCCGCGCGTTTGGACTTTCATCGCGTCGTCCAAATCGAAAATAGAATCGATTTTTCGATCTACAGCGATGCTCAGAAAACCGGGCTCAAAAGAATCAAGCAAACGACCGATTATGGCAACGTCGAAAAGATGGTCGCTCATCGTCAGAAGAAACGGTTTACTGACGCGATCAGCGGCGGCAAGAAGGGATATGCCATTCTGTTTTTGCCAGTCACGGTTTTCGATGAAGGACACGCTGAGGCCAGAAGGAATCAATTGCTTGACCTGCTCGATCATACGCCCGCTTTCGTAGCCGACCACGAAGTTGACGGCCTTGATCCCTGCGCGGATCAGGGCATCTAGCGAATACGAAATCAGCGGACGGCCAAGCAATGGGACCAACGGCTTTAGGAAAGTGTCGTCCGATCCGCGCAGACGCGAGCCTTGGCCGGCCATCAGGATGACCGCTTCGGAGATAGCCGTCATATCTGGTAATGCCTCTTCAATCCCCACAATCGGAGGCGTTGCGGAAGAAATCTGAAAATCAGCGGAGCGATTTTTGATTGAAATGCATTGCCAACGGTTATACGCGGCGGGGGCTGAACAGAGTTGACTAATCTGAGAACATGTCTGGCCACGAGGTCTGGGGTCGGTGCGCTCTTCATGTTGCGCTCAGCGACTTCCCAAGCCCTCGCGATTTTTGTATCGTAGCGGGGATTAGCCTGGGCGCTCTTGATCACGCCCTGGTTAAATTCGGTCCGAATGTCGGCCGGCTGAAGATCCACAACGCGCACGTGGGAATTACCGAGCTCGAGCTGGATTGACATGGTATAAGAGGCCATGGCCGCTTTCGCGGCGTTGTAAGCCGCCATGAACGGCACTGGAAGCCGGGAAGCTAACGAAGTGACGTTAATGATCAAACCTTCGCCGCGTGTCTGCATGTGGCGCAGAGCGAGTTGCATCAATTGGATTTGGCCGAAAACGAGAATTTGAAACTGGCTCGTAATCGTTGCCATCGGAACAAGCTCGGCGGGATCAAAGTGACCGGCCCCTGCATTGTTGATCACAACATCGAAGTAACCAGCTTCGGTCAGTGCGGCGTTGAATGCCGCCTCGATGAAAAGGGGATCGGCGAGATCAAGACGGACCGGATGCCACCGCGGGATTTTTGGGATGCGTTCCAAATTGCGGGATGTGCCCCAGATCTCGTGACCCTCCGCCACGAGTAGGTTGGCCATGGCGAGGCCAATGCCGGAGCTTGCACCAGTGATAAGAACTCTTTTCACATTAGGAAAGTGGGTGTCGGACCACGGGAGGCATTGCGTGTTGCTCCCGCATTGATTCCTATTTTAACTATCCCTCCGATGCAAGAATGTCCTGCACTCTCGTTATTGTCCGAGTCGTGTTAAGGCTTGCCAGGCTTTAAGATGTCGATCTTGTTTCAATGTTGCCGCTGATTTCGGTTGTTTTTGTGATCCTGGGTGCGCTGGGCATTAAGCGTCTGCTTCCACGTAATAGAAAGCGTAGGCGACAGGTCCGTTTCATTCGCGAAACATTGGCCGCCAACCGCACCTTCGATAATCAGCGTGTCATCGTGTCACTGTCGACGGTACCCGACCGGATCAACAATTTGACGCCGACGATTCGATCCCTTCTAAAGCAAACACGCCCTCCAGATGAGATTGTGTTGGCGGTTCCGGAATTTTCGGTTCGTGAGCGGCGGCATTATGTCGTGCCGAAATATATTTCTCGATTACCCCGCGTACGGATATTGCGTACCCGCGATGATTGGGGGCCGGCAACAAAGTTCATCGCTGCAATTCAAGACGAGCTGGCAGCTGGGCGGCAGAATACGTTGATTATGGTGGTAGACGACGATCGCGTTTATCCACTAGATGCGCTGGAAACTTATCTCCATTATAGCGAGCAATTACCTGAGGCCGCGCTTTGTTTTCGTGGCGCCGCCATGCCGTCCACATTGGATTGGGACGACGCCACAATGATTCGCGCGAGCGAGCTGCGCGAGCCGCGCCCGGTTGCCGTTATCACTGGCTGCGGAAGTTATTTGGTTCAGCCGAGATTTTTCGACGAATCGCTTTGGAATTATTCAGGAGCCCCGCAAGTCGCGTTTCATATCGACGACATTTGGATTAGCGGATGGCTCAGTCGTCGCGGCGTGAAAAGATACGTTGTGCCTGCATCGGCCATGATGCGAAGTGTGCTTCGGCAGCGATGGACTGTGTCGTTAAACAAGATTCCCGGTCGTCAGAAACTCAACAATGAAATTATCGCATTTTTTCGAGAGACTTGGGACGTCTTCGCTCCGGGCTAGGTAGGTCCATCCTTGCGATGGATGTGGTGCCGCAACCACTGAACACCGAAGACAACCAGGAAAGCTGCAGCGCTGGTGACTTGCCCGGCAATTCCACTCATGAACATTCGGCAGACCAGTGCGGGAACAATCGCAATTCCTGCAGCGATCAGTGGTGGGCGGATATCGCTCCACGAATCTTTCCAGTGAAAGACCCATCGCAGGGTGGTGTATCGTAAAATACCTTGGACAATATACGGCAAAAGGATGCCGACTGCCGCACCCATTACTCCAAACCGCGGGATCGACCAGAGAAGTCCGCCAGCAGCGACGGCGCATGTGATCGAAGAATGCAAAAGATTCAAATGTGGCCGCTGCACCATGATTACGGTTTCACCTAACGCGACAAACGCATTGATGGCACTTGCGAGAGCGACGATGCCGAGCCAAACGCCGCCTTGCCAAAATGCTGGACCGTAGATTAGCAAAATCGTACTACCCGCGAGCGACATCACTGCTACCAGCGGCAACAGGATCCACAGCATCCACTGAGCAAGTCGAGCGTAGGTAGCGGCAGCCACGTCATGATCGCCCGTCGCGGTCATGCCGGCTACGACCGGCGCGAAAATGGGATTGAAAGTTTGATTGACCTTCCGCAGGCCGTTCGCAGTGCCAATGACTGCACTGTAAATACCGACGGTGGCGAGCGTCACACCGGGCGCGCGTCCAACAAAGTAGCCGAGCATAAGAAGGTCCAACCGGGCAATAAAGGCGTTAATCAGCTGATAAATGCTGATTGGCGCAGCGTACGCGATTAGCGAGCGTGCTTCGGCGAAATGCGACCCAGCAGCCGCATGCGCGGGAATATGTCGAAACAACGTTGAAGCAAGCGCGAGTGCAATCAATCCCGATGCCGCGGTTCCAACGATTGCAGCCACCTCTGGGGAGGCCTCTTTGAAGCCGACGGCGAGTGCAAGCAGGAATGCGAGGGTTGTCGCAATGGGCTCAGTCATTCCGCGCGAGAAGATGTCATGCTGCATCACCTTCATCCCGCGCGAGATCGCGGTACTGATGCGATACAGAGCCAGACCTGGCATCGCGCAGAGAACCAGTGCAAGCGCCGAAACCATTTGCGGCTGCACGTGAAGACGGTTGTTAAAAAACCGGAGCGCCAGTATCACAATGCCAGCAGTGATGATCGACTGCACAATTCCCAAGACAACAGCGATTCGAAAAAGCGCCCGGCTTCGCGCGCGGTCACCCACAGCTTCCGAGCGCGCGATGAATGTGGTAATCGCATTGTCGAGGCCAAGAACACCGATCTTGCTGATGATATCAGTAGTCGACCAGGCCACCGAGAATATGCCGAGTGCTGCTGCCCCAAGCAGTCGGGCTACGAGAAACGTGAATATGCCACGGAAATTCGACGCCAGCATCGCGATGGTGTTCAAGAAAGCGCCGCGTTTTAGCTCCACTCCGGTTTCGTCTACACGCGCAGGCGCGTCTACTACCGGCGGCGCTACGTCCAACGCAATTTCCGTCGGGCTCGCTGATTCCTCGTGAAGCCGGTGATTGGCCGGAGTAATTTCAAGGTTAGATGGCATGGGAAGGAGGGCCGGGATTCACTTTTCGGCGGAATACTCTCGACGAAAGGAGTTGACTGAAATCGACAAGACGCGTCCGGTCAAGAGAGTGTATTACTGCGGTCATTTTTGCGTCGAGTGGAGATTGTCGCTACACTGAGAGTCCGTTACGTCTCAGATCACCTTAGGAGGCCAGAAAATCGATCTCCCGGCCGGCATTCGAACTTTGCAACGCGCTGATCGCTGGGTTGGTGCGCCGCTTTGCGCGATTTTAACTTTTCTCAGAAGAATCTTTGAAGCTGGGGCGCGTCCAGAACCGCGGCAGGTTCAGCGCATTCTCTTCGTTAAGTTCGCAGAGCAAGGCTCAACGGTCCTCGCCTTTCCCGCGATTCGTCGTGCGATCGAAATGGTTGGTCGTGAAAACGTTTACTTCGTCGTATTCGAAGACAATCGCTTCGTTCTCGATGCGATGGAAGTCATTCCCGTTGGAAATGTGATAACGATCGCGACGAAGAATCTTTTCGGACTCGCGACTGGAGCACTGCGAGCAGTGCTCCAGGTCCGCAAAATCGGTATCGACGCGGTCGTTGATATGGAGTTTCTGACACGTTTCTCCGCGATACTGACGTTTACGACCGGCGCCAAATCGCGTGTTGGCTTTCATACTTTTTTTGGTGACGGACCGTACCGGGGCGACTTAATGACGCACCGGCTTTTGTACAATCCTCATCTCCATATTAGTCAAATGTTCGAAGCCATGGTCGAAGCGTTGACCCGCGATTCAGCGGTGCTTCCAACGTTCGACTTTACACCTTCTGTAAATCAGCCACTCGCAAGATTTCGACCCTCGCCCTCTGAACTTGCCGAAATCAATGCGTTCTTAGAGCGCGAAAATCCTCGCATTGGTTCTGCGCCACTCGTCCTGCTCAACCCGAACGCGAGCGACTTGCTGCCGCTAAGGCGCTGGCCACCTCTGCGTTATGTCCAACTTGCGCGACGCCTGCTCGAACATTACCCGGAGTTATTTATCGGATTTACCGGTGCGCCGAGCGAAACCGTGCCCAATAACCAGCTTGCAGACAAGGTTGGGTCTGACCGAGTGATCCGGCTTGCCGGAAAAACGACCCTGCGGCAAGTGCTCGTGCTTTACACCCGCAGTGCGATTTTAGTTACGAATGACAGTGGACCGGCTCATTTTGCGTCGATGACGCCGATTCGCGTCGTCACGCTGTTCGGGCCGGAGACACCCGCGTTATTTGCTGCGCGATCGCCAAACGCAACGGCCTTGTGGGCCGGCATCGCATGCAGTCCGTGCGTAAACGCTTACAACAACCGGCAATCGGTCTGCCGCAACAATGTCTGCATGCAGGCAATCACAGTTGATGATGTTTTCAAAGAAGTTTCCCGCATTTACGATTCTATTAAAATGGCCACATCCGGAAATTCACCTGCCGAATGATGGGTGTGCCAACTCATAGATCGTGCCACTTTTACTTCGCCGCGCTTGGAATAATCCTTCTCACAGTTGCGATTCGCCTTCCGTCTCTTTTGCATCCTCAGCCAATTGACAGCGAAGCAATGTATTCTGTGGTGGCGAACGAGATCGTCGACGGAGGTCGGCCCTACGCTGACGCAGTAGAGCGCAAGCCACCGCTTCTCTTCTGGACGTATGCCGCGGTATTCAAAATAGCAGGCAAGTTTAACTGGAAGGCACTTCACATCGTGGCGCTGGTGTGGGCGCTATGTGCGACGGCGGGCCTCTATGTAATCGGCCGTGAGTTAGTTGATCGCAATACCGGTTTGATTGCCGCGCTCTTCTACGGTGTTTTCCAACCCTTCTGGTGGTGGAAGAACCTCTCATTTGATGCCGAGATGCTGATGAATCTCCCTATCATCTGGGCATGGGCAATCGCGTTCCGCCGCGGTTCGTCACGATTGCGACCTGAGCTCTTTGCGGCCGGTGCGTTTCTGGGCGCGGCTTTCCTGCTCAAACAACCGGCTGCGATCGCAGCAGTTCCGCTCGGCATTTATCTACTTCTCCCCAGCTATCGAGTCAGCCGCAGTTTGACGCGAACGAATTCGATTATTCAGGCAGCCATGCTCACGGCAGGATTTTTCGCAGCGCTGGGTCTCGTGACGATTGTGCTTTGGAAGCAAGGCATCCTTCATGATGCGTTTTACTGGACAATTGCCGATCATGATGTTCCGCACGTTTTTTGGCACAAGGGAATTGTGACTACGGTGACGTTCGTTGCAGCCTGTTTGCCTTTGGTGATCGGGGCGATATTGGCCTGTCGGGATAGGGATGAAATTTGGGCTGGGAAAATGGCGGAACGAAGGGCGCTTCTAGGACTGCTCGCTGCTTCAGTGATTGGCGCTGCGGCAGGCGCCCGCTTTTACCCTCATTACTATGTCCAATTGATTCCTCCCCTTGCACTGCTCGCAGCATCCTACTACGCGCGACTTTGGTCCCGGACGATTCAGCCGCCCCACTGGTTTCTGCGACCCGGAGTGACCTACGCGTGGCTGGCTCTTACAATCATTGTCTTCTCAATCAAACACTGGACGGGGCTGGCGCCGCGACGTCAGCCGTCTGAGACAGGAGAATACTTATTCGCGCATTCCGATCCTGCCGACAGGATTTTCGTCTGGGGCCAAAGTCCGGAAATATATCTGGACGCCCACAGACGTCCTGCCTGCCGCTACATCACAACCTTCCCGCTGACGGGTTATGTTTTCGGAGGACCGGTCCCAGGTTTCGATACTCGCAGCAGGATCTTGCCCGGCGCCTGGAGCACCCTGGAGCAAGATTTTGCCAGGCATCCGCCAACCTACATTGTTGATGTTCAACCCGAGCCGAAAAGTGCGCAGTATCCAGTCAAGAACTTTCCGATTCTGGCCAAACTCTTGGCGGAACGATACCAGCCGGTAACGCACACTGCCGAAGGGGTGATTTATCGGATGCGATAGCTTTCGTTGCGGTGTGTTCGGTTGGAAAGCCATTTACTCCTAGTGACAACGAAGGCCAATGATCCGCGGTACCTCGGTGTATTACGGTGGACGCTTTATGTCATAGCGACTTGGTCTTTTGCATGGACCGTTTATCGCGCCTTTCTGAACGTCGAAATTGAAAACAACGAGGGTTGGAATGCTTATTTCGCTGATGCTGCAATGGGTAAAATGCCGCTCTATCCATCTACCGATCAACTCATCACTAACAACTATCCGCCATTATCCTTTTACATCGTAGGTCTAGTTGGGCGGTTTATAGGCGATCCGATGTTAGCCGGCAGACTGTTGTCCCTGGTTGCTGTAGTTGCGATCGCGACGGCGATCGCCTTGAGCGTTAGGCGGCTCGGTGGAAGTGGAGTGGCCGGCAAAATTAGCGCGGCATTCTTTGTAGCGACGATGAGCCGATTTTTTATGCCCTATGTCGGAATGAACGAGCCGCAACTCCTTAGCGAAGCTATCATGGCATTTGGTTTCCTATGGTTTCTAATCGCAAGATCGAATGACCGCGGATATATCGGGGCCATTCTCGTGATGGCCTTGGCGGGCTTTGTTAAGCATAACATAATTGCGATGCCGCTGACTGCTTTCCTGTGGCTTGGTCTGCACCGTCGCCGCGAAGCCGTGAAGTGTTTCTGCGTTGCGGTGATAGGCATCATGACGGGTATCGCAATTTGTTATGCCTTGTTCGGCTGGAACTTTTTTTTCAACATCTTAACTCCAAGGCATTATTCGTTGAAAAGGGCCGTTCACATTTTTGGAGAATTAGAATGGGTGTCTGTCGGTTTAGTCATTTGCCTTTACAATGCTTGGGTTCGTCGGCGTGATGTCAACGTTCAGCTTTGCAGTTGGCTCATCGCAATTGCTCTAGGGTCATATTTCCTACAGAAGAGCGGTGCTGGCGTGGACATAAATGCTCAATTTGATCTTGTTATTGCCGTCGCGATTGGTCTTGGTCTGGCGTTTACACAGATTTCGCTATGGCCCATAACGTGCCGCCTTGCATCGGAACAAGCCCAGGCAATTCTGTTGCTTGCCGTATGCGTGCGGCTGCTGGCGTCAAAACAACTTCAACCGGTACGGTTAATATTTGATTCCAGTTTTCGAAGCGAGATTGCGATGCGGGAGCGGGCAATGACTGATAGCATCGAACGCGTGCGACGAATCCCCGGTGATGTGACGTGCGGGAGAGATATGTTGGTAAATTACCGAGCAGGCAAATCATTTGTGGTCGACGCATTTAACGCAGAGCAAAGAATTTTGGCCGGCGCCTTACCCAAGGACGCTATAGCTGCCCGTGTGGCTGCTGGAACGCTGACGATCGTGGAGGTTGATCGGCGCGTCCGCTGGCCCGAGTAGGCGCATCATACCAGTTGGGAGTGTTGCTAAGCCAGTGGCTTCCGAATACCGCAATCAGATAATGAATTTTCCGCTCAACGTCGACATCGGTGAATCCGTTCGCGCACGCTCGGGAAGACACGTGCCCGGGACTATCGCTCGCTGCTGAGAATCATGTCCTGGCGACCTGCGGCGACCACCACAACGCTTGCTTCACCCAGGCGAGGGCGAGCGTTAACACGGCGCATAGCCGATTATTTCGGTTTATCCTACCCGCACGAATTCGCGTCTGCGGTTTCACTTCTCATTGCGCTGATCCTTCTGAGGGTGATTACCGTCATGCACTACAAGTTTGGCGCCGATGAGCCGCAACATCTGCACGTCATCTGGGGCTGGGCTCGAGGTTTTGTTCAGTATCGCGATCTGGCTGATAACCACATGCCATTGTTTCAGATTCTATGCGCACCGATTTACAAGCTGATCGGCGACCGCGCAACGATCCTCTACTGGATGCGGATCCTTTTGCAACCGCTCTACATTGTTGCCTTCTGGTGCACCTATCGGATCGGGTCGCTGCTTTTTTCTCGGCGCGTCGGCGTCTGGGCAGCCATTCTAGCGGGACTTTCCTTCGATTATGCTTTTTGTTCGGTTGAATTTCGGACGGACAATCTTTGGGCTCCGCTTTGGCTGTTGTGCATGTCGGTACTGCTCGGTGGCGCATTGACAACGCGGCGCGCGCTGATCGCGGGTTTCCTCATGGGTCTTTGCTTTGGCGTCTCCATGAAAACATCGCTCCTCGTCATGTCTACCGTGATCGGAGGTTCGATGACTCTGATTTTCGTTGGCCGCGAGCGACTGGGTATCGGTTGGCGGCAAATTCTCGGCGCGTTGACAGCGTTCTTCGCCACCGCGTTGATTGTTCCGGCTACGATCATGGCGGCTTTTGCGCTCTATGGCATTTGGCCGCAGTTCCGCTATTGGATTTTCGATCACAACGTCGTGCCCGGTTTGACCAACCATCCCGGATGGTGGGTGATTATCTTTGCCGTCGGATTCCCCCTCGTCGCTCTCGAGGCGCGTCGGGCTGTCGCCGCGACGCCCGAGACCATAGTGGCGGCGCGCCAGAGTTTTGTCTTTGTCACGGCCGGCTTCTTTTTTACAGCGCTCCTTTCCTTTTGGCCCTTTTTGTCGCGGCAGGACTACCTCCCCTTCTATCCGCTCGCCTTTGTCATTTGTACGGGCGCAGTTCTGACGGTTTGGGACCGCTGGACACGGCATCGGGATATCGCGAAGATCTGGCGAGCCGTGCCCATGCCCGCCTTGTTTGGCGTATGCGAATTATTGGTGGCCTTGTTGGTTCATCCGTTCTGGGTAGACAAGGCGAAACTGGAGAGCGATCTTTTGCGGACCACGCTCAAACTTACTGAGCCGGGTGACTTCGTTTTTGATCGCAGAGGAGAAACGGTTTTCCGGCAGCGTTGCTTTTATCCCATTATTGAGACGTTTACCAAGGAACGCATTCGGCGTGGATTGATGGCAGACAATACGATCCAGCGTTGCATCGATACACGCACCTGTGTCGCCATTTTGCCAGATGACATGCCGTTAGCCACGTTCCGCTTCCTGGAACAGAATTATTTGCCGATTGGAAACAGATTGCGGGTGGCAGGTATCCGGTTGCACTCATCCACGGACGAGAAGCACTTTGATTTTGAAATCGTTATTCCGGCCTCGTACAAAATCATCGCGCGCGACGTTGGTACCGTAATGGGTGTGCTCGACGGCGAGCGGTACGAAGGAAAGGAGCGCTTTCTTTCACCGGGCACTCACACATTTGTGCAAACTTCCACCGGACACGACCTGGTGGTCTTCTGGGCGCAGGCCGTCGATCGCCATTTCAGACCAACCCAGTGGTAGTACCTCGGTTGACAGCTGAATTGAATTGCCAACTGTCTTCGTTTCTCTTCTGTTAACCAAGGTGTCATTTCTAACTTTAACTGCCCCGACGTTCGATATCCGCTCGAGGTTAATGCTGATCGCGCCACACCCGGACGATGAAGCGTTGGCTTGTAGCGTCATTCTCCAGAAAGCGGTTCGCGCTGGAGCGGCCATTCGCGTTGTCTACGTGACAGATGGGGATGACAATCCCTGGCCACAACGAGCACTCGAAAAAAGATGGCGCTTGAGCGCATTGGATCGAAAACGCTGGGGAAAATTGCGGCGCGCAGAAGCGCTAGCCGCGCTGCGCGTCCTCGATATCGGCCCTGCGGACATTCAATTCCTTGCCCTGCCAGACCAGGGCCTGACCGATCTTCTGTTGCGTGATTGCAACAGCGCTCTCACGCGAATTGCTCAAGTGATCGACGATTGGTCACCCACAGACATCCTTGCGCCTTCAATATTCGACATTCACCCGGACCACAACGCCGTTGCCGTGATGATGCGGCTCATCTTCGCCGACTTTTTCCAAGGGGGAGTTTCGCAGTGGAATTATTTGGTGCACGGCCGCAGCCCCGCGTTTTTCGACCGCGCCGCGGAATTATCGCCATCCGAAGTGGAAACCGCAACAAAGCGTGACGCAATTCGCCGCCATCAAACGCAAATCAAACTGTCGAGGCGACGTTTTCTTAGATACGCTACGCGCCCCGAACGTTTTCTTCGTGTCGAACGCGAGAGCGCTGTCTGGTGCGATGGCGCCGTTCACTCCGTTTCTCGAACACACGACTACCTCAATGTCGATCTTCGCTTTACGGCCGATCCGTTTCGTACGCAGAGAAGCAAGTTTTTCATTTTGGGTCGCGACTCCCTTGGGCGAAAACCAGCCTGCCAGATCCGTGTTCCCAGCTGCTCGGGCGATTTTGAAATATTGGATTGCACGACGAATCGCAGCGTTGGCATTGGCCGTTACCGGGGCCATCCATTTGCCGGCGAGTTCGCGCTTCCATTGAATCTGTTTTCGCCAGTCCATGATTTGTTCATCAAAGTCGATCGGCGTTCGTGGTTCTTCGATGAGGCCGGTTGGATTGAGATTCCAAGTGTGCCGAGCCTAACGAAGGTCGCTCTGTCCATGATTTCCGCTTAGGAATATTCACAGCGCGATCATTCAAGGAGTCTGGCGATTTGATCGGTCCGCTCGTTGGGTTGCTCGCGCAAATTTTGGCGGGCGTGTTGACTCTGTGAGTTGCGGCGCCGTAGCCTTTGTTGCCTGCCATTGCTTCGTCCGTTTGGATGTCGGCGAGACTAGCTGCGAATGAATTGCGTCGTGGGTAACTAGCCTCTAAACTGAATCTTTCCGATTAGTCGCATGAAGCTCTTGGATAAAATCGGCCGCGAATTTTCCGGCTATAACATTTTGGAATCGGGTAAGCGTCTCCTCGATCGGAAACCGCTGCAATGCAGTCTTTACGTCACGGACCGTTGCAATCTCGACTGTGCCTATTGCACCGAATACGACAACAGCCGGCCGCACCCGAGCCTCGACGATTTGAAAAAATGGATACGGAAAATTCGCGAGCTTGGCACCATGCGCATCGCTCTCGTCGGCGGCGAGCCGCTCGTGCATCCGAATATTGTCGAACTCGTTCGCTACTGCCGCGAACTCGGGTTTGCCACGAGCTTGACCACCAATGGTTTCCTCCTCACGCGTAAGCTCATCGCGGAACTGGAGGACGCCGGGCTCCAGGTCATGCAGATCAGCGTTGACCGAATGACGCCGAGCCCTATTACGAAGAAGTCCTTCAAGACAATTTTGCCGAAGCTCGATTATTTTCGTGACTCAAAAATCAGCCTTCATATCACTGGAGTGATTTGTGCCGATACCTTGCCCGAATCACAAGCAGTGCTTGAGACCGGTTTGTCGCGTGGAATCCCGACTGAAGTTCGCCTCGTGCATGCCGACCCATTGAATCGGTTTCGCGTCGACCGTGGGTCGCGAGACGAACTCGAACGCTTCATCGATTCGATGATCGAACGAAAGCGCCGCGGAGAGAAGATTCACACCAGCGAAGCGATCCTGAATTACCAACGCAGTCTCCTCCAGGATGAGCACGTGGAGTGGACGTGTATGGCCGGCTACAAATTATTCTTCGTCTCCGCGCAGGGGAAATTCTGGATCTGCAGCATGGTGCATACAGACAAACACATCATGGACGTCACGCTAGACGATCTCTACGCAAACTACCGCAAGAAATCGTGCCAGAAAGGTTGTGGTGTTTATTGTGCAGTGAGTGCTTCGCTCCTTGTGGAAAAGCCGGCGCAGGTTCTGGGCAAGGAAATCATTGCGCGCGCCAAGCGCATTCCGTCAACCATGCGTCATTCCTTAACTCCGAATACCGACAAAGCGACGCACGGCACCGTCACAAATCCAGATGGAGCGCGCGAGATGAACGGCGGCACTAAAGGCAGCCCAAGCGCAGATGATGGCGTAACTTTGCGGCAAGGCGTCTAATAAAAAGCCACACGCCAGGATCCAGACGTAAACGTTTCGTCTAGCAGCGATCAGTCGGAAAGCGCGGTCGAACGGCGCCAAGTCATCCAGCAGGCGCCCTGTCGCCATTTTCGCCCGGCGTTTCGCGAACTCATCCAATAAGTGCGATCCGATGAGCAAGGCGAGAAAATAGAACGCGGCCGGAAATTGGCCGCTTCGCCACAAATGGAAAGCGATCGCTGCCCACCACGAGTTTTCGATCAAATAATCGAGATGATGTTCCCACTTCCCATGCTCCGTTGTTTCGATTTTGACGCGCGACTGCTTTCCATCGAGTCCATCGACGATGCCAAATATGAGAGCTGCGAGAATTCCAAGCCCGACCCGGCCAAACACCAAGGCTGCCGTCGCGCTGCATCCGATAATGAACCCTGCAATTGTAATTTGATTCGGTGTGATTCGCGTCTTGCAAAGAAGCGAGATGATTGCCGTTTCGATCGGCGCATGCAGATAAGCTGGTAAGTCGAGCGTTCCCTTTTGAGCGGAATCGAGGACGACGCGCTCAGCCAAACTGTGATTCTGTTCGGACGGCGCCGGAAAACAAACCGGCCGCACCCGCCGCCTCATGGGGACGATGTAATCATTCTCCTCCGCCGCGTCGACGATGTCGATCTTCCGGACGTCAATCTTGTCTTTGAGTTCTCCGAAGAAAGGCGCGGCAGACGAAAACGTAGAGAGAAAATCTTTCGTGACCAACGCCGGTCCACACGGATTCCGGATTAAAGATCGCGCGAATGCCGGCGGATCGGAATCGACAAGTGCGGTGGGACACTGTTTCGCGCAAAGAGAGGCAAGCAAACGAGCGTCACAATAAATATGTCCCGGTATTATCAAGAAGCGGTCCGACGGGATTTGTTCCACAAGCAGTTGCGCAGTCAAAGGTTCATTTGCGCGTGGGACAAGGTCGAGAACTACCTGTTCGCGTGCCCACGAATGTTTCCCTAATTCGGCTCGGATGATTTCGGGTGTTGCGGAAAGAACAATAGCGCTGCGAAATCCGAGCCGCTGTAAAATGCGGAGCAAACGTTCGAGTAAATTCACTCCACACAGCTCAATCAAGGCCTCGGGCGCATCCGCGATTAGGATTGGCAGGATATTCTCCATCGCCCGCGAGGTTAACGGTGGAGGCGCGAGCTGCCAACTGTCCCGGCTTCGGTTGCGATTGATCGATTTAAGAAATCGAAGTTCTCGCGCCCCGCGGGTGGCTGGCGATGATCAGGCCGTCTTTCATCTCGTGGATCCAATCGCAGGCTTCGGCGATGACGGGATTGTGCGTGGCCAGGAGCAGGGCTTTGCCGCCTTCTTGAACAATATTTTGAAGCAATTCAAAGGCGCGCTCAGAGTTGGCAGTATCGAGGTTGCCGGTTGGTTCATCGGCCAGAATGATACGTGGATCGTTGGCCAGCGCGCGCGCGATGGCGACTCGTTGTTGTTCGCCTCCGGAAAGGTGACGACTGGGCCTCCGTAATTTATCGCCCAAACCTACCGCTTCGAGCAGCACGGCAGCGCGTTCGCGCATCTCATTGTCGGAAAGTTGCCCCAGTTTGCGCATCGGAATCATCACGTTCTCCTGCGCCGTGAAATCCTCCATCAAAAAATGGAATTGAAAGATGAAGCCAATGAACTTGCTCCGTTTATGCGCGAGCTCGTCATCACTCAGTTGGGAGACTGGCTCCGATTCGATTGAAACGCGGCCAGCATTGGGTAGATCAAGCAGTCCAAGAATGTAGAGCAATGAACTTTTGCCGCATCCAGACGGACCGACCACCGCGTGGACGCTACCGGGCTCAACATCGAGTGAAACGCCCCGGAGAGCGTGCACTCGCTCTTCCTCTTCGCCGAGATAACGCTCGATGCCTTCGCAACTAAGACAGGTTCCTGAGTTCATCTTGAGCCGCGAATAGTAACCACCGGCGGCAATTCGGCAGCGCGACGCGCGGGGACGTAACTGGCGATGAAAACGGCGAGGATCGCGAGCAACGTCGCAAATACGTAGTGTCTCCAATCCCACGTCACTAAAAAGTAATTCGTGTACAACAAACCGCGGAGACGAATGGGAATGTGCGAGACACCCCAGGTCATTAATGCACCCAGTAAACAGCCGAGCAACGATCCCGCCGCAGCGATCAACGCGCCCTGCCACAAGAAAATTAAAGAAACGTCGACGCGCCGATAACCCATTGAACGCAAAATCGCGATCTCCTTTATTTTCGCGAGCACCGACATCGTAAGAACATTAAAAATGCCGAAGCCGGCGAGCAGGATAATCAAAGAAACGGTAATCGCGACGGACATTCTCAGGGTCAGAAAAAGTTGGAGCGTACTCTCCTCGCGGTCCTGCCAGCTCGTGGCGTTATGCTGAAAGAGCGTTTCGAAACGACTGGCCAAAACGGGTGCACGGTTGGGATTTCGCAGTTTGTATATGATCATCGTTGCACCGGACGGTTGTTGCAGGAGGGCCTGTGCGACTCTGGCATGCGAATAAACGCGGGTTGAGTCAATCGAGCCGATGCCTGCACGAGCAATCGCTGCAACGGTGAAGCGCCAGTACTCGCCATTGGGGGCAAGCAATTGCACAGTATCACCGACACCGGCCTGAAGTAACTCTGCCAGGCGCGAACCAATAATGATGGAACTGGTGTTGTTTCGAAAATCATCAAAATTTCCGCCAATCAATTGGTGGAGAATATCCGTCGTTTGCGCGTGCAGAGCCGGGTCGATGCCGTAAAGATCGACAGTCGCGTTTTCAAATCCGGCACGGGCACTCACCGTCCCGCGCAAGACTGGGGAACATGAAACCACATTAGAAAATTGCCTGCTCACCCGCATGATTTCATTGGCGTTAGTGATGCCTTCAAAATAGAGACGGTGTCCCACACTTCCTTTGGAGCCTTTCGCGGAAACCATGAGTGGTTCGTAGCGTGGTCGAAAACGCGATCTGATCACCAGCGCGCCATTGCTACCGATGGTTGAGTCAATGAAGTAGCGGGCGAAGCCCTGGGTCTGCGCCTGCGTGCAGATAAAGATCGCAACTCCGAAAACGACCCCGCTAAGGCTCAGAAGCAATGCCCGCTTGCGATGCGTCAAAAAACGCAGGGCAATGTAAAGCGCCGGAGTCACGATTCCTTCGGCTGCGGCGGGGGATTGACCATCCGTTGCCGTATTGCTTCGCCGGGGTGGAATTTATCCTGGTCCGAAACGATCACATGACTGCCTTCCGTCAGGCCGCTCGTTACTTCTGTAAAATCGAGGGTGCGAAAGCCAATGCCAACCGTGCGAGTCTCCACGATGCCGTGTCTCACCACCAACGCTTGATCGACGAGGAGGGCACGCGTCGGCACCAAAAGAGCATGTTGATGTGTGCCGGTAATGATGTTCATCTCGCCAGTCATTCCGACCATCAAATTGTCCGGCGGATTTTCCATCTCCAGCACAACGGTGTAGCGCTGCGTCGTTGGAT
>QHQO01000216.1 GCA_003221195.1 Verrucomicrobiota bacterium | reverse complement strand
TCGTGCCCGATTAGATCGCGCATCAGGACATCGAGAACGTAATCGTCGATGGGAATGGTTTGGCGGAAGCGCGGCATAGGTTCGTTTATCAGCTATACCGATAAATGGACAGCGCTTTCTGAACCTGCAAGCGGCTCGCTCCTGGACGCGAACGTGTCGATCACATTAGGTTCGCCACATCATGATCAAGCAAATTAAATTCGTCAGCATTCCAGTCGCTGACCAAAATCGGGCCTTGGATTTTTACACGGAGAAACTTGGGTTCACGATCATCACCGATCAACCCTTCGACGAGAAGCAGCGCTGGATCGAATTGCGAATTCCGAAAGCGGAAACACGCGTTGTATTGTTCACGGCCGAAGGCGACGAAAAGCGAATCGGCTCATTCATGAACATGTCGTACACGTGCGATGACATCGACAAGACGTATGAACAGCTGAAGAACCGCGGCGTGGAATTTGAAGGCCCGCCGCAAAGACAACCCTGGGGCACCTATGCGATGTTCAAGGACAGCGAAGGCAATCGGTTCGTCGTTTCCTCGGACTGAAAGAGTAGAGACGAAGCCATGCGGGCGAGGCTTCCCAGACGCCGATCTTTCACGCGAAATGCAAGAGTCACGACATTACTGTCGTGACTCTCGCGTGAATCAAATTAAAGCTGCGCTATTTCTTGCCCGCGCGCGTGTAATTGATCTCCATCGTCTTCTTTTCCTGGCCGCCCTGATTTTCGTACCATTCAAAGGCCATATGGTTGTTGTCGACGATCTTCATTACTTCGCGGATTTGTTGTTTCATTCCCGGGATGGCTTCGAACTCCGAAGTGTAAGTGAACGTTTTGGTCGTCGGATCGTAATCGCCCTCTGAGAACATGATGCCCGTGCCCATGTTATCGATCCATGAGCCGACGAATTTCTTTTTCACATTATCGTAGCCCTCGATTCCATGCCCTTTGAACGTCATTTCCTTTTTCTTACCGTCGGGGCCGGGCATTTCCATCTTGCCAGTCACATCCATGATAGAGAAACGACCGTCCATGATCGATTTCCTGACGGCGGTGCCCTTTGATTCTTCCGGCTTGGCGTTCGGATCGGGATTCATCCAGAACTTGATAGTGTAATTCCAATTGCCGTCGAGGCTGGAGAGAAGCTTGTGGTTCTCGTTGAGCTTCGACAGCTCCATAATCTGTTTCATCATCTCCTGCTGATTCGGCTGGCCGCCTGGAGCTGCTGATTGAGCTACACCCGAGCTGGATGTACCCGCGGGCGACGTGGAGGTTGTTTGCGCAAACGAGGGAGTCGCGATCAGTGCCGCGAACAGAATTGTGATTAATGGCGTTAATATTTTCATCGGCGGATTCTGCCAGTAATCAGTGACAAGTCACAAGTTCGAAAATCGAAGAAGGAACATTCGCAAGAGCAACTTTTTGTTATCCGGCTGACACTCCGAAAGCTTTCGCGAGTACACAGCCGCTGCTACACTAAGATCCTGAAGATGAAACGAGAAAATCCAGCAATTGAAATTTGTCCCGGCATCACGCGCCGGACCGTCGCGCATGGAAAGACGATGTATCAGATGATGGCGACGCTGGCAGCCGGGAGTACCATGCCTGCGCACTCGCATCCACAGGAGCAGATCGTGCACATTCTCGAAGGACAAATGCGACTCATTGTTGACGGCATGCCGCATGAGCTTTCAACCGGCGATTCTTTCTATCTCGCGAGCGATGTGCCGCACGGCGTGGAAACGATATTACCGACGCGTGTGTTAGATACTTTCAGTCCGCCGCGGAACGATTACCTGTCGATCGACGAAAAGGTTCGCCACGGCGCGTTGTAATCGCTCGAAGTTCATTCGGCACGCCCTCGCCGCGGCGAGCAATCCGTGGTCGTGTCCTACCGATGCATCTTGAAGGGCGATGAAGCCTTAAGCTGTGAGCCCTTACTTCCTATTATCAATAAAGATTTCCCAACGCTTTACGCTCTCAAGTTTCAGGATGCCGTGCTCGGCCCAGGGATCGTTTTTCAATTTCTCTCTCACTTCGTTTTCATCTCCAGCATTCAAGACCAGCAGTGAACCGCCTTCATCGACCAAAGGGCCGCCCATCAGAATTAAACCGTCTTCAACGAGTTGATCGATGAACTTCGCGTGCTCATCCCAAAAAGGCTGCTCGCGTGTGGCCTTGGAGAAATCACGATTGGGACCGGCGGAAGAAATTGCCAGGAACGTCTTTTTCATGATGGACGAACTTCAAACGGCCGCGTGCAGCGTCAAGCTTTCGGCTCGTCTGCAATCCGGAGCACAACTTTTCCGCGAGTATGATGGGTCGCAGCCTGTTGTTGGGCTGCGATTGCTTCACTCAACGGCAGAACCTGCGTCACGATTGGTTTGATCTTTCCGGCGTCGATCAGTTGGGCGATCTCTGCCAAATCTTCAGAATCGGGATGAACGGAGATACCCGCGCCGCGAATGCCGCGCTTCTTGATTTCAGCCGGGTCGGGGCGCGCGACGAGCGACATGACGATGCCGCCTTTCTTCACCACACCGTAGGAACGTGCCAGCGTTTCCTTACCGACCGGATCGAGCACCGCGTCCACATCTTTGGCAACGTCTTCAAATTTTGTCTTTGTGTAGTCCACTGCCACGTTCGCGCCGAGTTGCTTGAGAAGATCCTGGTTTGCCGTGGACGCGGTCGCAATGACCTGTGCTCCGCGCGCTTTTGCAATCTGGATCGCGAAACTACCGACGCCGCCCGAGCCGCCGTGAATGAGAACGGTTTGTCCCGGCTGCAGTTTCGCCACGTCTACGAGCGCTTGCCACGCAGTCAAGGCACCCATGGGTACCGCCGCTGCTTCCACGAAGTTGAGAGACCTGGGCTTTACTGCAACTTCCCACTCCTTGACGGTGATGTAATCAGCCCAGCCGCCGCCGAAAGTTGGGTAACCGTAAACAGCGTCGCCCACTTTGAGTTTCGTCACGTTTGCTCCCGTTTTCTCTACGACTCCGGCGATTTCGTAACCCGGAATCAGTGGCAAGTGCGTGCCGAATTCGCGCGCATATTTCCCACTGAGCGTGAGGGGGTCGGCTGGATTGACGCCGCTGGCAATCACGCGCACCAGAACTTCTTCTTCGTTCGGCTCCGGTCGCGGGATTTGTTCCAATTTCAAGACTTCCGGCGCGCCGTACTCGTGAGCCACGACCGCCTTCATCATTGGCTTTTCCTCGGCGCGCAGAGAATGAGAAAGGAGCAGTGACACCGTCGCAATACTTAACGTCACAATATTGCCGTTATGCATTTTCTTGGCGCAGTTTCGCGTGCGTTCGCCCGAAGCGCTAATCGAAATTGCGTTATCTGCTCCGCGGCATTTATTTAGCTTTCGATTGAAGCCCGCTGCACTGAGTGCACAGTAGTCACGAGGTGAAAGCCGCTGCTGCTCAGAATTCCGGTGCGAGGAAAATGATCATTATCCTCGCTGTGATGATAACTGTCTGCCTGGTCTCGCTAATTGTCGCAGGTGCGACCAGCTTGATCTCGCTGGCAGACAGAATCCATCCAGTTGCTGGCACGGTCGTATTCTGGGTTGTTTGCCTGACTGCTGGATTTTTCGCGCTCTATTGTGCGATCGCATACGCAAGGCTTCCCGCCGCGCTTGTCCCACCGGAGGAAGATTCCGGTCCGAAGCATGACGTATATTTGCAGGCTCTTCGTGTCCGACTCGCCGCAAATCCACGGACACGCGATCTGCCGGTCGTCACGAAGGCGGAAATCGAAAGGGCGGTTGCAACTCTGTCAGCCCAAGCAGATTTAGTCGTCCGCAGAACTGCAAGCACCGTTTTTCTAAGCACCGCTTTGATGCAGAACGGCCGATTGGATGGACTCATCGTCCTGTTCACTCAAATTCAAATGATCGGGCGCATCGCCCGGATTTACGTCCAGCGTCCCTCGCCTCGCGAATTGACGCGACTGTATGCGAATGTCGCCGGGACAGCTTTTGTCGCCAGCGGTCTTGAGTCGCTTGACCTCGGGGAAATGGTCGCGCCGCTCGCGGTTTCTGTTGTGCCGGCGCTTAAAGGTGGAATTCCGGGTTTGAGCGGCATCTCAGCTCTCCTGGTGAAATGTGTCTCCAATGGCGCTGCGAACGCGTTCCTCACACTGCGCGTGGGAGAAGTCGCGCGGCGCTACTGCGAACTTACTTCGCGATGTCCGGCCGAACTTATCCGTAAGTCGGCTACAGCGGCAGCTGTTCAGCATCTTGGTCGAATCGTCCGCGAAAACGGCGCGCTCGTTGTGAAGAAGATTTGGGCGGGTACCGGGCGTGCACTCATCGACAGCGGCGTCTCGAAAGCCGAAGATATTAGGGACGCGACGCGCGATCTTTTTGGCAGAATTTCACCCTGGCGATTGAAGGAAGAAGATCCGGCAATTCGTCCGTGATTTTGCCGGACCGCGATGACTTGAGTTCTCGACCAGTTTGCTTCTGATCGCCGTTCACGCAGTTTTTCTCGACCAGTCGGATCGTTTTAACGAATTGCTCAACAGCTTTATAGCCAATCTGGCGACAAATAGTTCGCACCATTAGTGGCTGCGTAGAACCTATCGGCGCGCCGCGG
>QHQO01000215.1 GCA_003221195.1 Verrucomicrobiota bacterium | reverse complement strand
GGTACGAGAAACACCTTGGCTTGAAACCGACGGGACGAGAAGGCTTCCTTACCACCGGCAAAGGCTGGTTGGCGCTCTTTCAGGGCGAGAAGCCCGGTCTGAATCACTACTGCTACAGCATCGCGAATTATGATCCAGCCGATGCGGTCGCGAGACTCAAAGCCGCCGGTCTCGCGCCCAGACGCGAAGACGGGCGTGTGTATTTTGCCGATCCGGACGGCATCGAATGTCAGGTCGCGAATGCGTGATAGAAGATAGTAAGAATTAAGATTTAAGAAGTAAGAATGAAGCGCGCGGGACGCGCGACATAGAAGGTAAAGTGACGAGGGTAGGAGCGAGCAAGCCCGGGAGGCGAGCGAGTTTCAATTAAGAAGTTCATCAATAATGATGAGTGACCTGTCTCATTCGCCTAACGATTGAGCGCTATCCCAGGCGGCTTTGGCCAAGCGGGCGATGATCGCATCTCACGTGTTATCATCGGCGGCGGAATCGGAGACGAATGCGGCCACGGCGAGGTGTCGACCATCGGGCAGAGTGATAATGCCGATGTCGTTAGTCGCGGAGGTGATGCCGTTTTGAGTGCCGCCGGTGCCGGTCTTGTGTGCGACCACGGTCCCAGCGGGCAATTCTCCTTTGAGCCGCTTCGCGCCCGGAATGGCTTCGGTCATCAGCTTCAACAGCAGGCCTTGGCTCTCCCGCGAGAGGCCACGCTGAGATTGCAAGGCCGCGAGGAGTGCGAGCGCGCCTTTGGGAGTCGCCCAGTTCCGATACTGCGTTTCCCAATCCCGGCCGATTTCTTTCTCGTAGTTAACGACCTGGATGTCCGACACGTGAATCCCCTCCAGGAACAACATGACCTTGGCCGGACCGCCGATCAGTTTCATAAGCACATCGCTGGTGCTGCCATCGCTCTCGCAAATGGTGTAGCGAAGAAGTTCCGCTATGGTCAGCTCGGTACCGCCCGGATATTTATCGCGCACTGGGCTAGACATTCCTTTTCGCGCGAAATCGCTTGGCTCGACCTTCACGTGCTGGTCGAGCTTCAGCTCTCCGCGGTCAACGCGCTGCAATACCGCCATCGAGATCGGCAGCTTGTAAACGCTATGCATCGGGAAATGCTCGTCGCCATGAAGGCTGGCCGTTTCGCCCGACTCGAGGAGCTGGGCCGCGACGCCGACGGGCCCTTTCGCCGCGGGAGCAATCTTTTCGAATTGACTTGGCAAGCCAGCGAAAGGGAGCGCGGTGGCCAGAGTGGCAGCGATAAAGAGATGTCTCATCCTCGCCGGAGGCTAGCTGGGAGTTGCATTTCAAACAATCACCGAACAAGCGTGAATTGATGCTATACGTGAATCACGTATAGCATTGGTTTTCGAGCGGACGTAAGGGTCAACAAGGGATCAAAGGGATCAACAAGGGTCAGAGCTTACTATCGATTGCTCGCCGCGATAAACGGGATCGCAAAGCTCGTCGGGTTGGCGGGCGCACATGCTTCTGGCGAAGCCTTAACTCTTCGCTGTCGGCAGTCGCTGGGGTCACTTCTTTGATTTCGATGACGGCCACCTGTTGTTGACCGGCATGGCCGGGGTAACGTTCGGCAATGATTCGCGTACGCTTAGCTGAACGCGTTAGTCGCGGACGGGCGGTGACAGTCCCCGGCAGGGATCGGCTGGAGATTGTTTGGATCGAGCAGGCTCCGCTGCGAGCCAGTGCAGCAGGCGAATGCACCGACATGATGGCACGGTTGGAGCAAGCGCGACTTTGCTGGCATCAGTTTGAACGGCAGGATAAGCCCGCGTTCGTTCGCTGGCGGGCCCGCGAGTTTGGCGCGTTGCTTAGCACCGCGCGGGATGTCGAGGATAAGATTCGGGACGCGCAAAACCTCATTCATGAAGTGGAGATGGAAATGCGGAGAAAAATCCAGGATCCGCACAGCGCCTATCGGAGAACGCTGTTTCGGCGAGAAAATCCCGGCGTCGCCGAAGATAGGGAGACTTCCTCTAACGGATCGCAATCGACGCCTCACCTGAGCGAATTCGAGCAGGAAGCTCTGTTTGAGGAATGGGTGCAAACATTTCTGGGCACGAACCCGGCCAAGATGGATGACGAGGCTTATTCGACCAGCTTTGAAGTTTTTAAATCACATATGTTCGTTAGGCCGGGAAGCGCGCCGGGCCGATCCGATCCCCGACCGGAGGATGTCCGGCGTTCTGCGGTCGATGAGGAACCCGCGGAACCGGGAACGATTGATCCGAGGGTAAAGGAAATCTATCGGCGGCTGGTGCGTCGATTGCATCCCGATTGGCGCGCCGATGGCGATGCCACTGTTTCTTCGCTTTGGCATGAAGTCCAGGAAGCGTATGCGGCAGGTGACGTTGCCCGGATGGAACTTTTGCTGGCGCTCAGCGATTTATCGAACGCGCTCGGCGCGAGCACAACCCTGTCGCAGATGCGCTCGGCTCTAAGCGAATTGACCCGGTCGGTCCGCGCTCTGGAGTTAAGCCTGGTCGAAGCCAGGCGGGAAGATTCGTGGAACTTTGCACGCACAGGTCCATCGGAGGATCTGCGGTCGCGAGTGGAGCGGCAATTGAAGCATGACCTGGCGTTGCGACAACAACGCCTGCAGTTTCTCACCGGAACCATCGCCGGATGGGCGATGATGTCGAGAGGGTAATTATCGAGCAGATGGACGAGCAAAATATTCGCGCGGCGATAGACCGACATTGGGCGGCCTCCGCCGCGGGCGATCAAGTTGGCGAACACGAAATCTATCATGATGACGCTGTTTGCGAGTATCCGCAGTCAGGCGAGATCATTTACGGTCGCCAAAATTTGCAGGCGCTGCGTAGCCATCACCCTGATAAGCCATCTGAATTTAGCGTCAGGCGGATCGTAGGGGAAGGTAGCCTCTGGGTTAGCGAGTACGTGATTAACTACGGCGGCAAACGTCTCTTTACCGTGAGTGTCATGGAATTCCGAGACGGAAAAGTGTCGCGCGAAACACAATATTTCGCCGATTCATTTGATGCTCCTGCCTGGCGCGCCCAGTGGGTTGGGCGCGCGCCCTGATTCGCCCAGACGTTCCCAAGCGCGCGAGTCGCCTTCAGATCTTTTCCCAAGCCCGCGAGGCGACCGGGTCGCGGCCTTCATCGAATTCGATGTGGTCAATGAGGGTCTCGATCGGTTTACCCGTTAGGCCGCTCTCTTTTATTCGCTGCGAGAGGACTCGGCTTCGTTCGTCGCGCCAGCCGAGTTTGGCGATGAAGCGGTTCCAGACGTTGCACTCTTCGTCGGTGCGCGAGGCGCCGTGGGCGTGCGCCCAGTTCAGGACGGCTTCGTCGGGCTCGCCGGCGAGCGTGCGTTTTTTTATCTCCGAATAGGGGACGCCGAGGAAACGGCAGCAGCGCCCGTCGAGCGTGAACTGGTGCTCGCCGAGATTCTCCACGTAATCCGGCGGGAGCTGACCGGCGGCGTGCAGGCGAATCTTATCCAGCATCCGCCCGAAATAGATCAGACGTCCGACTTTGTCGTAGCAACTGCGCAGGCCTGGAATGTTTTGCATAAGAGGAACATGAATCGCAAACAGGTCATCGTCACGTTCCTGCAAATGCCTTGTGTAGCTTCGCGAGATAGAGCTTCTTCTTCATCTGCCAAGGAGAAGGGGTGAATACGGGTCAGTCCTTTTTTCTTGGGCCACGGTGGCCGCCTGGCATGAGCTTGTCCTGCTCACTTTTCGCTGAAGGCAGTCGCCAATGCCTCATCGGCCTAACGATTGGGCGCGATCCCAGGCGGCTTTGGCCAGGCGGGCGATGATCGCGTAGCGCGTGTCATCATTGGCCGCGGAATCGGAGACGAATGCGGCCACGGCCAGGTGTCGGCCATCGGGAAGGGTGAGAATGCCGATATCGTTGGTCGCGGAGGTGATGCCGTTTTGAGTGCCGCCGGTGCCGGTCTTGTGCGCGACCACGGTCCCAGCGGGCAATTCTCCTTTGAGCCGCTTCGCGCCCGGAATGGCTTCGGTCATCAGCTTCAACAATAAAGCCTGGCTCTCGGCCGAGAGCCCGCGCTTCGATTGCAAGGCCGCGAGGAGTGCGAGCGCGCCTTTGGGAGTTGCCCAGTTCCGATACTGCGTTTCCCAATCCCGGCCGATTTCCTTCTCG
>QHQO01000214.1 GCA_003221195.1 Verrucomicrobiota bacterium | reverse complement strand
CCGTTTCGCCCGACTCGAGGAGCTGGGCCGCGACGCCGACGCGCCCTTCTGCAGCGGGAGCAATCTTTTCGAATTGACTTGGCAAGCCAGCGAAAGGGAGCGCGGCAGCGAGAGTGGCAGCGACAAAGAGATGTCTCATCCTCGCCGGAGGCTAACTGGGAGTCGCGTCTTCAACAATCACCGAACAAGCGTGAATTGATGCTATACGTGAATCACGTATAGCATTGGTTTTCGAGCGGACATAAAGGTCAACAAGGGATCAAAGGGATCAACAACGGTCAGAGCTTACTATCGATTGCTCACCGCGATGAACAGGATCGCAAAGCTCGTCTGATTGGAGAGCGTACTTGCTTCTGGGCGAAGCCGTCTGGCCTCGCCGTGCATTCCGGAAAGGTTTACCATCAAGGTATGAATCAGCTTTCGAGATTCGTCAGTTTGCATCCCTACTTCAAGGTGCCTTCGGATAAGATGCCGTATTTGAAGGCGATCCTGCCGGAGTTTGCGGCCAAGACGCGGAACGAAACGGGTAATCTTTTCTATGAGTTCACGATCAACGGCGACGAAGTATTCTGCCGCGAAGGCTACGTCAACGCCGAAGCGCTGCTGGCGCACTTGGAAAACGTGGGTGCGATGCTAGCGCAGGCGCTGGCGATGGCCGACTTGATTCGCATCGAAGTCCACGGACCAGCCGCAGAGCTCGCGAAACTAAAAGAGCCGCTGGCCCATCTCAAACCTGCCTGGTTCGAATTGCACAGCTGATTGCGAGGGTGGCGCCAATTATTCTAAAGCATCTATTGGGTGTGCATCGTGGAGACTGTGCGCG
>QHQO01000159.1 GCA_003221195.1 Verrucomicrobiota bacterium | reverse complement strand
GCCGTCGCCGGTCGCGGAAACTGCGCAGGTGGCATTGTTTGCGTAAGTGCCTGCGCCGATGACTGGCGTATCGCCAACACGTCCCGGCCGCTTGTTGGTTGTCCCACCGGTTGAAGTTGCTGCGGCAAGATTCCCGTCTTGATCCAACGCTACTGCTCCCACCGTGCCGTGCCGATCTTGATCGGTAATCAGAAAGGCCTTTCCGACGCCGCTTGTGCGACTTTTTTCAGCGGCCTTGATCTTCTGCAAAGCATCCCAGCGGTCCTGGGTAAAAAAATATTTCTGATCCACCAGTTCAATCCCGTTCTCTTTCGCGAACGCTTCTGCGCCTTCGCTATCCATCATGACGTGTCCGGATTTTTCCATTACCAGCCGAGCAAGGTCGATGGGACTTTTGATGTGCTTCAAAGAAGCGACTGCGCCAGCAGCGAGCGTTTTCCCGTCCATGATCGCTGCGTCCATCTCGTTGGTTCCGGCGCTTGTGAACACTGAACCCTTGCCTGCGTTAAAATGTGGATCGTCTTCGAGCGTACGCACAGCGGCCTCTGTCGCGTCGAGACTCGAGCCGCCGCGCTTGAGAATTTCGTAACCAGTCGTGAGTGCGCCTTCCAGCCCGGCGCGAAATTCGTGCTCGCGTTCCGGCGTCATATTGGTTCGCTCGATAGTGCCGGCGCCGCCGTGGATCGCGAGTCCAATTTTCTTCATTTCCAAGTTTGGTTGATGATCCGGGTTTCGTTCGCTAGAAACCCCCGCCGGAGGTGATTGCTCTGGAGCCGCCGCCAGCGCCCCCGCACTAAATAGTACGCTGGCAAAGAAGCAATTCGTTATGCGAAACAATTTCAAAGCTCTCATTTAGTATCTGTTCATTTTAACGTTAACAGGCTGAGCGTGGAAAATCTTCGGCTGGGCGTTATCGGTTAAACCGTTAAATCGTGCCGCCGTTTTAACTTTGTAACCCGTTTAACATCTTAACGCCTTAATACTTTGCGCTTTTCCCAATGGCGAAGTGAGGCAACTTCTGGTCCATGGCGAACACTGAACCGCCCCCCGTTTTGATTGCCGAGGGAATCGGCCATGCCACGCGCTATTTTCTTCGGGAAGTAGGCGGCGTGTTCTGGTTCATTGTGAACACGTTCGAAGAAACGTTCGAGCGGATTCAACACGGACGCGTCCCGTTTCGTGCCGCCAGTTTCTTTCGCCATACCGAACGTGCCGGTGTGGATTCGGTGCCGTTGGTGGGACTCGTTTCCTTTTTCCTCGGCCTCACCATGGCGCTGTTGACCGGCTACCAGTTGCAACGCTTCGGAACAGAACGGCTGATCCCCGGTCTGGTGGCAATTGCTTTTACGCGCGAGCTCGGCCCCTTGCTCACCGGTATCATGCTCGCTGCGCGCATCGGGGCGGCCTTTACGGCGGAACTCGGCACCATGCAAGTTTCCGAAGAGGTCGAGGCGATTGAGGCGATGGGCATCGGCCCGCTCCGTTTCCTCGTCGCGCCGCGAATGCTTGCGCTGTTTCTGCTGATGCCGTGTCTATCGACGGTTTCGAACATGGCAGCCGTTTTGGCGAGCAGCCTCGTCTGCAAAGCCTATTTCAGTATCGCCTTTCCCTATTTTCTCGATCTGGTGAAAGATTCATTGCTCATCCGCGACATTGTCACCGGCATTTTGAAGAGCTTTCTGTTCGGTCTCCTCATCGCCGCAATCGCTTGCTACCGGGGCCTGACAGTGAAAGGTGGTGCCGCCGGGGTTGGCACATCGACAACCTCCAGCGTCGTCACTGCCATCACGACGGTGATCGGCTGCGATACGCTCTACAACATCATCTACACTACTTTTTATCCGACGTGAGCACCCCGGTCGACATTGTCGAACTGCGCGATGTACATATGCAGTTCGAGGAAAAGAAAGTGCTCGACGGTGTTTCGCTCAGGATCGAGCCGCAGGAACGCCTGGTCATCATGGGGCAAAGCGGCAGTGGTAAGAGCACGATTTTGAGATTGATTCTCGGCACGCTTCGTCCCGATTCAGGCTCGATTTTCTTCAAGCGCTTTGAAATCACGCGGCTCCGACGCCGGAAGCTTCAGCAGGTACGACGACACATTGGCATGGTTTATCAGTATTCGGCGCTGCTGAGTTCGCGCAATGTGCGCGATAACGTTGCCCTCCCACTGGAAGAGCTTACTGATAAATCGCGCAGTGAGATTGATAAGATTGTCGATGAAAAACTCGAGCTCGTTGGGATGGAGGATTCCAAAGAGCTGTTGCCCGAGGAGTTGAGCGGCGGGATGCGAAAACGCGTCGCCCTTGCGCGCGCCCTCGTGCTTGAGCCCGAATTGATCCTATTAGACGAGCCGTCGGCTGGCCTTGACCCAGTCATTGCCTCGGTGATCGACGAATTAATTATCAGCCTCACCGAGAAATCAAAGGTCACATCCATCACCGCAACGCACGAAATGGACAGCGCCTTTCGCATCGCGACGCGCATGGCTATGTTGTACCAGGGGAAAATTATCGAAGAAGCCAAACCTGAAGAATTTAAACAATCCAAAAATCCTGTGGTCGCGCAGTTCGTGAGCGGAAGCACTGAAGGTCCGATCCTCGAAGGTAGCCTCGATGCAATTACAAAGAAATGAAATCATGACTGGTCTGCTCGTGATCGGAACGATCGCGGTAGTCGCTTTCCTTCTGGTTTTGCTTGGCGCGCCCGGGTTGTTCCGGCCGCTTGTGATCTACAAGATTTACTTTGATAACGCGGTTGGAATTAAACAGGGAGCCCCGGTGATGCTCGCCGGTCGCAAAATTGGACAAGTCCAGAAGCTGTATTCACCGGTCTCGCCAGAAGAAGAAAAACGGGCAGAGGAAGCTGCCGCCGCGACTAAACCGCCCGAACCCAACGCCGGTCCCAACCCCTCTCCAACGCCGGGCAAACCCAGATTTGAAGTTCGCATCGATGTTCAGGTGGACAAAAGTGCGAAGGTCTATCGCGATGCCAAAACGCGAATGATACAGCTGGGATTGCTTGGCGACATGGCCATCGACATCACTCAGGGGACTGAAAAATCCGGACGCGCGAAAGATGGCGAGATATTCGCCGGAGAACGCACGCCCGATCTGGGCGAAGCCGCGGCCAAAATGCTGGAAGTTATCAAGCCGGTCGCAGCTGAAGCCACCAATACGATGAAAGACCTTCAACAGACCGCGCAAAACATCAATCGTCTCACCGACGAAAATTCAGAGCTGACTCTTGCGCTCGGACAGTTCAAGACCTTCGGCCAACATCTTTCCGACCTGACCGCGCCAGACAGCGCACTTTCACATTCGCTTACCAACATCGAAAAGATCAGCACCAGTCTCACAGAGAACGACAACATCGAGATCACGCTGCGAAACCTGCGAAACTCGTCAGAGAAACTAAAGGTCGCGACGACTGAGCTCGAGCCAGCCGGCCAAAACATCAAGGAATTCAGCGAGACAATCAAAACTCAGCCGTGGCGCTTGATCTGGCCAAGTACAAAAAAGTACGCCGAAGCATCACCGACTCCCGCTCCTGCTCAGGGAACCATCAACGTGCGTAAGGCCGCGAGAACACGATCACGTCCAAGCTCGACTCCTAATTCGCGTCAGAGCAGCCGTTAGAGCAACGAACGCGTCTCGTTTCGGTGTTTCAACGAAACGGACTTTGCCGAGATCGATCACGTTAATGATTCTCATACAGAGGGAAAAAGGTCGTGATCGCGAAAACTATGCGTTCCACCTTGCGTTTGCTAGATGGATCGGCTTCTCCGAAGACGATGCGTAAGCCAACCGCCGAAGGCGCAAGATTTCGAGCGTCGCGCACCAAGGCTTCCTCGATATCAAACGTCAGGTGACAAACTGCGTTTTGGTTGACGATGCGTTGAGGACAACGCGTTTCACCTTTGCGTCTGCCAGGGGTGGACGATGGCTTACGGCCCGTAGCTCTTGGTGAATTTCTTTCGCGATTCCGTCTCAGGCTCAGCCGACTTGCTAGGTGCTGACGGTTCGGACTCCGATTTTGCTGCTTGCTCAGCTGCCGCTGGTGGTGGCCCGGCCTCCGGAGCTTCAGGCTGGGGCGCGCCTTGGGGTCGCGCGCCACCCGAAGCTTCCACGAATGCCATTTGCAAATTGGAAAGTGCGTTACTCAATACTTTTGCCTCTTCGCCGGTTAGATTGCCGCGCGTTTTTTCCTGAATCATGGCGAGTTGATCGATAAACATTCTGGCCAGGTCCAGGTTCACTTCCGCTTCACCGGTTCTTGGATTTGGAATTTGGCCGAGAAACAGCGCGGCGTTTTGCGCGTGCATCACGACAAATTCAATGAAGCGCTGCGAAAGCTCGCCGCTCAACGTGGTTTTCTGGACTTCAGCCATGGGTCATTTTTGTTTCGCAGCTGCGGAACCTTCCGGGGGTCGCACCGTTGCCAAAACATACGGTTGATCGCGAAAATATTTCGCAGACACTTGTTTAGTATCCTCCAGCGTTACCGTGTTCACATCATGCTCAAGTTGCTTGTAATAATCAAATCCGAGTCCATATAGCTCGTCGAGCGCGCAATGATAACCAAAAGCGTCGTTGCTTTGATTGGCGATTTCTTGTTGGCCAATCAGTTTCTTCTTCGCTCGCGCCAGTTCGTCAGGGGTTAATCCCTCATTTGCGAGTTTATGAATTTCATCAAGCAACTCGGTCTTTACCTTCTCAATTTTTTGCGGGTCGGTACCGAGATAAAATGCAAAGAGACCTGGCACCAGGCCTTGCATCTGGCTTGCGCCGACATAATAGGCCAAGCCCATTTGCTCGCGAATGCGAACAAAGAAACGCGATCCCAGATCGCTGCTCGCTTCATCAATTAATTCCAGCGCGTACCGATCCGGACTCGACAAACTCGCGCCCCGAAATCCAACCATGATCACTCCTTGCGCTTTGTCTTTGCGGCTTTCGACGGTCTCCGGTTTGCTTAGCGGCATGGACGGCTTTGCATCAGTCAGCGCAAGCGCGCCAGTTTTCATCTTGCCGAGCGCTTGCTCGACAAGCTGCTTTACCTCAGCTGCTTTGACATCTCCAAAGATGTAAATCACTCCATTCTTCGCGACCACGTAACCATCACGAAATTCGATGAGATCTTTTTGTGTTAAACCCTTAACGGATTCGACGGAACCACTCCCGCGCAGCGCGTAAGGATGCTGCGGAAAAAGCGCCTGCCGCATGATGTTGCGGGCGACCGCCGTCAGTTGTTCCTCCTCCTGTTGGATCGCGGCGAGCTGGATCTCCTTTTCGCGTGCGACCGCCTTCTCCGGCATGGTGGCGTTCAATAACACATCCGAGAGCAAGTCCACACCTGGTTTCAAGTCGGGTTTCATGACATCGACCGATACGCCAAAGCTGTTGTTGCCTGAATCGCTCGAAATGGAACCGCCAACCGCCTCGATCTGGTTGGCGATCTGCTCAGCGGTGCGCGTCCTGGTCCCTTTGAGCAGCACTTTCGCCATCAAATGCGTGACACCGTTGTTTTGGGGACTCTCCGCAAGAAGACCGCCGCGAAAAACAGCGCCCATCGCCACGAGTGGCAAGCGAGGGTCTTCGCGAACCAGAAGACGCAATCCGTTCGATAATTCAAATTTCTGGATCTCGCCGGCGGCAGCGACCTTCGGACCCTCGGCTTTGGCGGCGAGCGAACCTTTCGGATTCAACGAGATAACCGTTAGATTGTTTTCCGTCAGGTATGTCGCGGCGACGCGCTTGATATCGTCGGCCGACACTTTCTGGACAGCATCAAGATAATCGCGGCTAAAATTCAGATTGCGCGTGAGCAACCAGTTTGAGCCGATGTCCGACGCTTGACCCCGCATGGTCGTGAGCGCGCCCAGGTGATGGCTGAGCATGATTTTTTTTGCCTTGGCAAGTTCATCCGCAGTCACGCCGGCATGCTTTACATCGTCAACAATGTGAAGGGCCAGTTGCTCAGCTGCTTCGCGTTTCTTTGGATCGACTGTAGCATCAATGCCGAACAAACCGGGATCCCCAGGCGTGTATGAAAATGCCGATATGCGAAACGCGAGACCCGCCTCTTCGCGAACGCGCCGGTACAGACGCGAGCTGCGCCCCTCACCGAGAATCGTTGAGAGCAGATCAAGCGCCGGTACGTCTGGGTTCGTAACCGCGGGGATGTGCCATGCCAGTGAGAGATGCGTCAGCTCCGTGGCAAATTCCTGATGCGCTTCGCGCCGTCCGAGTTGCGGCGGTTCGCCTGGAATGAATACGGGCTGGAGTGATTTCTCCGGGTAAGGCTTGAACAAGTCGGCGATCTGTTGGCGCACTCTTTCGGCATCGACATCGCCCACTACGATGAAGGTGAGATTGTTGGGGACATAGCGCGTCTTGTAATACTGCATGACCTGCTCTTGGGTGAGCTGGTTATAGATTTCGATCTCGCCGATGACCGGGAACCGATAGGGATGTACCTGATACGCGGTTGAAAAAAGGAGCAGCCCAGACATGCGATCGGGATCATCCATACCCATGGCAAACTCGCGCCGGATCACTTCCTGCTCCTTCTGATATTCCTCCGACGGCAAAGTCGAATTCATCATCGCATCGGCCAAAATATCGAGCGCGGTAACAACCCCATCTTTCGGAACGTCGATCCAAAAGACCGTGCGATCGAACGATGTATATGCGTTGATGTAACCACCCACGTCCTGAATTTTCTGCGCGATCTTATTTTTCCCTCGCGTTTTCGTCCCCTTGAAAAGCATGTGCTCGAGAATGTGAGACAACCCCGCTCCGAGGTGCTGGTCCTCGTCGATGCTTCCCGTGGCGCACCATGCCTGCACGCTTGCTACGGGAGCACTACGATCTTCCTGGACAATAATCGTCAGCCCGTTAGGCAAAATCCATTTGTGCGCCGAGGTCGGCGGAAATGTGATGACGGGCGAGGGTTCAGTCGTAGCAGCTTTGAGATTGACCATCATAAATAATAGAACCGTTGAAGAAAACTTTGCCAGTGGTATGCGAGCCATTGAAGTGACGGCGACGGCGTCCTCAGCGATCAGTGATTGCTGATCACTTTCTCGATGCAGCAGGCTTAGGCACTGGCAATTCCGCCCGTGCCCTCGTCATCGCTGGTTTTTCAGGTGCAAACGGTTTCACGAAGACCTCCTTGAAATCGTAAACGTTCCTGAAATCTTCGATCGAATCCTTCTCTGTTTTTCCGAATATCCCGGCGCCGATTAAATTAAAAACCATGTTTCCAATGTCCTCGGATGAGTGAATGCCCCAGCTACCGAAAACCGTCATGACCATCGGCCCGAATTCCTTGAGCGCGTACTGTCGCAAGCCTTCCAGTAGCTCCGGCCCGGACACATGGCGGACGCTGGTGCCTTTCACTTTCTTTTGCTGTTTCGTCGTGAAATCGAGCGCGTCACGCAGAAAAATGTATGCGTCTCGCTCGTACCGCGGGTCGATCTTCACAATGGAATCGAGGGCTTCAGCAAATCCAATTTTTTGCATGGGATGAAAAAGGCGCGTTTTAAACGCGCCTCTAAGCATAATCGCCAAACTCGAAACCGGCAACTCGCCGCGCGTCGCTGGAGTGATCGAGTAATGGAATGATGGAAAAAGCGCAAATCCCGAATACTCCAATAGCCCATCACTCCAGCTCGGAAGTCTCGATTTGGTCTTCCAGTGCATCGAGATACACTGAGAGCGGGTCGCGTCGCCTTTGCGCGGAGACTTGCGATTGGTTCGCCGCTTTGAGGTAATCGCTGAAAGCTCCGCTCTGATTCTCCATTTGCGTAGCTTCGAACCAGTTCATGTAATCATCGATATCGCCCATTCGCGCGGCGAGTTCCTTGCGAATTCCGTCCAGATGCGATACACGCTTTGCTATTCCGCGCCGCTTCCCGCGTATGAGCAGCGCTGCAATTTGCTGATACTCGCGCGCGACCGGACGCAAGACCGGATGTGCCGTCCCAACAAGCAACAGCAAGCCCTGGCTCATCTGGTTGACTGCGGCTTTTTCCTCTGCGGACAGTTTGCTGCGCGAAAGCTCGCTAAGATTTGCTGGCTTTGGCCGCCCCCGATTGCGCGAGCCATCTGAAATCTTGATCTGTACCAATTCATCAAGGCGTCGTTCGCTTTCGGCAAAACTTAGCAACCGGTAAGTGTGATGCTCGCTGAGTCGGGCCACGCTTGCGCGCCATTTCTTTTCGACGTCATCCCGCAATTGCGGAAAGCAGGCCTTCAAATCAGCAACTCGATCATTCGACGCATGCGAAAGACTGGAGATGTATCGCGCCAGACGCGCGCGGCCACCACCGTCATCGAGGAGCAATTGCACGAGCGCGACGGAACATGCCCGGTAGAGCATGCGTCCGGCGGAATCGAGCAGATCGAAGCGCTGACCCAGAAATTCCTGCAGGGATTTTCCCTTATCGGCTGTTGAAAGCGCCTCCACGAGAGCCTCGCGCTCTCGTCCCGGCGTCAGCGCCAGCGCGCCTTCCAGCAGCCAATTCGGCGGTTCGACGAGTCTCGCGCCCGGTACAAGTTCGCCCTCGTCTCGATAAATCATCTCGAACAGAATGGCGCGCAGTAGCTGGCGCTCGACCAATGAACCGTCGAAATTTTGGCCAACGGTCAAATCGAGTTGCAGCTTCACGCCAAATCCGGTCTGGCTGACTCGTAAGTTGGCCGGCGGAATTTCGGGCAGGTTCGCCTGTTGCGACTGCAAATTGATTACAATCGCAGTTTTCCATCCGTCGCGTTGTCGCAGCAGGGCAAGGAGATTTGTCTTGGTCTGCTCTGCCAGTTCCGAAATCGCCCCGCGCAACGTGGCATCGGCGCCGTAAATAACGAACTGTCGGGAGGGACTCATACTATATGCAGGCAAAGCGGCGTGAAGCGCGTGACCTGCGAACACGAGAGATATCAAGATGGCAGCGCGAACCATGGTGACTAACGCGCGATGGTAATCGAATTGGCTACGCGTTGAAAGCAAGGAATCAATGTGAAGGTCCAGCCAGTTGGCGGCTTCGATGGACACAGTATCTCACGCCGCATCCACAGCAAAGTTCAGTAACGAATCAAGGTACGTGGCGCCGGTCCCAAGGTCCAGGTCCGATGGGCACCTTCGTCTCGAAGAACCTGGTGTCACTTTGGGTCAGCGCTATGTGGGAAAGATAATTAGAAAGGAAGGGATTACCTTATGAAAACTAAACGCTTAGCATTGATAAGCAGCTTGGCCGCAACGGCGTTGATTGCATCACCGGTATTAGGCGCGCCAAAAAAGAAATCAGCGACTTCGGAGTCGCGGCAGCATCGAATGACTCCGGGAACCACACAGGTGACGCCGGCGTACCGGCATGGCATTAATTCATCTTACATGGGCACTCGTCATTATGCGGGCACCCAGAGATATGTTGGAACGCCACAGTATTCGGGCGGGCGTTACTACACGCAGAACCGTTATGCGGGTACGCGCTATTATGGCGGTACTCGCTATTATAATGGCGGTCCGAGCTACTACTATGGAGGATCAGGATATCCGCATTACGGCTACTATTCATCCTGGCCGTCTACCTCCTACGGGTACTACCCGTATTCGTACTATGGGGGTTATCCATATTCATATTACGGGGGTTATTCTGGCAGTTACTCTTACTACCAGCCAGAGTATGGATACGACGTTGCAACGGTTGCAGCGGTACAACGCCGCTTGGGTGAGCTCGGCTACTATCAAGGCGTAGTTGATGGAGTTATCGGGCCACAAACTCGGGCAGCGATCGCTGGTTTTGAGAGCACTCATGGGATGGTTGTGGATGGTGTAATCACCACGCGACTTCTTGACCGAATAGGTTTGGCCTGACTTGAACCGAATATCTAATTCGATTCCGTTATCCGGCGGCTCGCAAAACAAAAACTGCGAAGCCGCCGGTATCATTTATTTCGTATCACCGTAAAAAAACGAGACTTTTCGATGCGTACGGTGTCTAATCTTTAGAAACCCCACCTACTATGAATAATCCAAAACTGATACTTTCCTTGAGTTGCTTTGTTGCCGTCACACTGGCTTCCCCATTAGCCACAGCTGCGCCCCGAGGAGGTGGTGGCCATTTTAGCGGGGGCCACAACTTCGCCTCCGGTCGCCCTGGGATGGGTCGCCCCGGAATGGGTGCATGGGGCGGACGCAATTGGAATGGTCGAAACTGGAATGGCCGCAACTGGAGCGGTCGCAACTGGAATGGCCGCAACTGGAACGGCAATTGGCATCATCATCACAATGACAATGATGTCATCTTCATTGGCAGCTTCGGCTTTCCATTTTGGTGGGGCTGGGGTGGCGGCTGGGGCTATCCCTATTATGGTTACGGCTACGGCTACCCGTACGGTTATTACGGATACGGATACCCCGGCTATGGATACGGCGGGTATGGATACGGTGACTACGGCTACGGGAACGGTTATGGCTATGGCTACGGTTCAGGCAGCCAGTACGGCTCTGGTAGTCAATATGGCTCCGCCACTCGCTCGAGAGTAGCCGAGTTACAACGGCGGCTCTCCCGGGCCGGCTATTATCGCGGGTCAATTGATGGGGTCCTGGGACCTCAGACGCGGCGAGCAATTCGAGCTTACGAGCAGGAGCACGGTTACGCTGACGCAGGCTGACTCAGGCGTTCCCGCCGATTTTCATCGCGGGCCATTTGAAAATCTTTGGGTTGGTTGACCGGCGGAATTCGCGAGGGCGCAAAGGGCGAACCGCCGGTCGCCTTTTTCACAGCGCTACGGCTCGTTATTTTCCCACTGCGCCATCCGCCTGTTTAGTTGAACTTGATTGCTCACGCTTTCGATTGCGCCGCCTTCACCAAAAGTTTGGAGGTCGAAATCAGTTCTGCTGCTTCCTCCAAAATCGCGCTTTTCTAATTCTCTGGCCGCCACTCAAAGCAGGGACTCCTATTTTTTTCTTTTCATCCGCGGTTTTTTTGGCATACGAAACAATCCCGGAGGAAATGTATTTGTCCGGTTAGCCATCGAATCCTGGTCGGCATCGCTGTTTTTGCGTGGATCGTTCCACCAGCAGTCGCCGATCTTTTTCCAACGTCTGGACCTGTTGTGTCTGGCAAGACCGCGCGTCTTCGTTTTGGCAAAGCAGCTGCGCCAAAGATTGCGCCGGTCGCCGTGAAACGCGCAATCTGGGCAGCCAATCAACTTCGCCACAAAAAATATCGTTACGGTGGCGGCCACAAATCGTTTGATGACCGCGGCTACGATTGTTCCGGAACGATCTCGTATGTGCTGGGCGCGGGGGGATTGATCAGCGCTCCAATGAGCTCAACGGAGTTTCGCAATTACGGCGACCGCGGTCCGGGCAAATGGATCACCATCTACGCACGAGAAGGTCACACGTTCGCTGTGATTGCCGGCCAGCGGCTCGATACAACGCCATACGACCGTTACCGCGGCAAATGGGCACCGCGATGGCAAACCATTTATCGTCCGCCGCGCGGGTTTGACGCAAGACATCCGATCGGCTTGTAGCCGAAAACTCCAAATCTCAAGCTCCAAAGCCATTTCAAATCACCAAGCTTCGCGGAGCGACAGCTTGGCAGCCGTCAGTCTTAAACTTGAGAGCTGGGCAGCCGTCGCTCTTTGAGGCATAAGGAAGATTATATGCCGATCACTCGTTCAATCTTTTTAGCTCAAACATTAGCGCTGATTCTGGCGGCGCCGGTTTGGATTAACGGAGAGGAAAGATCTCACGTCACTTCCGAGCAAATAACTCACGCGGTTCAAGAACTCCAAAAATTCGCGCAAAAGCAAATCAACGAAAATACGCTGCCAGGACTTGCCATCGCAGTGGTCTTTCAAGACAAGGTCGTGTACGCGAAAGGTTTCGGCGTTCGCGATGTGAACACCAAGGCCTCTGTCGACGCGGACACGGTCTTCCAGCTCGCGTCGTTGTCCAAATCGATCGGCTCGACGGTGGTTGCCGAACTCGTCGGCGAAGGAAAAATCACCTGGGACTCAAAACTGAGTGTTCTCGATCCCACATTCGAGATGTTTGATCCGTGGGTAACACGCGAGATCACAATCCGCGACATGTATGCGCACCGGAGCGGCTTACCCGCGCATGCGGGCGATCTGCTCGAAGATCTCGGATTTACGCGCGCGGAAATTTTGCATCGCCTGCGCTATCAACATCCCGCGAGTAGTTTTCGTTCACACTACGCATACACGAATTTTGGTATAACCGAGGGCGGAGTCGCGGCGGCGAAAGCGTACGGGCTGGACTGGGAAAAGGCGTCCGAAGAAAAGTTGTACCGTCCATTGGGCATGACTTCGGCCGGTTCGCGTTATGCCAATTTCATGGCGCGCAAGAACAAAGCTCTCGGACATGTGCTGGTCGATGGCAAATGGGTGCAAAAGTTTAAACGCAACCCGGACGCACAATCCCCGGCGGGAGGCGTGAGCTCTTCGGTCAATGACGTAGCGAAATGGCTACGTCTCCAGCTTGGCAATGGAAAGTTTGATGGCAAACAAATCGTCGATGAAAAAGCTCTGACCGAAACGCATCAGCCGAACATGCTCACGGGCTTCAGCCCGTTCACTGGGCTGCCGAGTTTTTACGGGTTGGGATGGAACGTCAGCTACGATGAACAAGGTCGATTGCGTTTGAACCATTCCGGCGCGTTTGCATTGGGTGCCGCGACGCTCGTAAACCTCGTGCCGGCCGAGCAACTTGGGGTCGTCGTCCTCACCAATGCGTACCCCATTGGGATAGCGGAAGCATTGGGGACTACGTTTGTGGATACAGCGTTGTACGGAAAACCGACCCAGGACTGGTTCGCCATTTTTAAACAAGCATTCTCAAATCCAGCCGCCGTCGGCACTGTGCTCGGTTTCGATTATTCCACGCCGCCCGCATCACCCGGGTCTGCGCTGAAAAACAGCGCATACCTTGGGAAATATACGAGCGATTACTTCGGCGAAATCTCCGTCCTCGAAAAGGATGGCGGATTAGCAATCGTGGAGGGTCCGAGCAACAAGACTTTCCCGATGCAGCATTACGATCGCGATACATTCACCTACGAGACGGCGGGCGAGAACGCTGTTGGCAGAAGCGGCATTACCTTTACCATCGGACCTGATGGCAGGGCGACTCGGGTGGTCGTGGAGAATCTAAACGTGCGCGGCGAAGGAGCCTTCAAGCGCGTTGCGGATCGAAAATAGGAGTCGAGAAGCTCCAATTCCCAGGCCCCAAGCTCCAAGGAAATCCCAAAGCTCCAACTTTCCAAAATCACTCGCGAAGCCCGCGCCTTTGGGATTTGTATGATTGGAGTTTGTTTGGAGCTTGGGTTTTGGATATTGGAGCTTCTCTAATGGCAGCCATAAACACTTTCGGTTTCACTTCCTCGGAATTACGCCAGTTGCGTGCTCTGAAAACGCCGGCTGGCGTTCAGAAATTTCTCGACGATCTGCCTTACAATCTCAGTTATACCGCCCGATCGCCGAAGAGAGTCCTGCACGATCGCACTGCCTCATGTCTCGAAGGCGGAATTTTTGCCGCGGCTGCACTTCGCGTTTTGGGATTTCCACCGGTGATCTTCGATTTGGAAGCGGAACAAGATACCGATCACGTGGTCGCGATTTTCAAGGTGCGTGGGCACTGGGGTGCGGTAGCGAAATCGAATTTCACCGGCTGCCGTTATCGGGAGCCGGTATATCGCAACCTCCGAGAGCTGGCCATGAGCTACTTTAATATCTACTTCAACTTGCGCGGCGAACGGACCCTCCGACGCTATTCGCGTCCGGTGAATCTGACGCGATTCGATCATTTGAATTGGATGACCACGGAAAAACCGATCTGGTTCGTTGCCGAATATCTCTGCGAAATTCCGCATATTTCGTTGCTCGCACCGGCGATGGAAAAGAGTCTCACCCGCGTGGACCGCCGCACTTTACTCGGCGAAATGGTCGGACACAGAAAAAATAATCGGCGCCGGAAGCGCGTGAAATGACGAACGACGAGTTTCGAACGATGGCGCTGAAAATTCCTGCGGCCGTCGAGCGCTCGCATATGAATCATCCCGATTTCCGGGTAGCCGGAAAGATTTTCGCGTCGCTAGGTGTGCCCGACAAAAACTGGGGCATGGTGAAACTTACGCCAGAGCAACAGCGCACATTCATCGAGAAGGCGCCCGAGGTTTTCAAGCCCTGCAGCGGCGCCTGGGGCCGGCAAGGGTACACAAATGTCTACCTTCCCTTCGCGAAAACGAACATTGTTCGCGCTGCTCTTGGGGCGACGGCAAAGAACGTCGCATCAAAGACGAAGAAAAAGCCTAACCTCGAACATCCAACGCCCAACGCTCAATGAATCCGGGCAGAGACGTTTCACAGCCGCTACAGGGCGCTCTGAAAAAATGCGTTCTCGAACGTCGGTTGAAATGCGCCGGCGTTTGTTTCACCGATGCAAAATTGCGGAGTGATTTCGAGTTGAGTGGCGCAATGGACTTCCACGTCTATCCTGCCGCACTTCGCCAGTGACGCGCGCACCGTCTTGAGCGCCAACTCCGGCGTATTGCAATCCCGGCTGAGATGTCCGAGCAGAACTCGCTCGATTTTTCCAGGCAACAATTCCTCGATCACGCCTGCAGCCGCTGCGTTCGACAGATGACCATGCCGCGATTGGATTCGTTGTTTCACCGGCCACGGCCGATGCGTGTCGTTCTGCAACAGTTTCTCGTCGTGATTGGTCTCGATTACGAGCGTTTGCACCGGACGCAATCGTTCAACGATCATTTTGGTCACGTAACCGAGGTCGGTGATGAATCCCAGGCTTCCCGAGCCGGCGTGAAACGCGAACCCTAGCGGATCGACCGCGTCGTGCGGCACGGGAAACGTTTGCACGGTGATGTCGCAAATCGAAAACTCGGCGCCGGTCACAAAGATTCGCCAGTTGCGGTGCCGCTCCACCGAGGTGTCGCTTCGCACAGCTTCGGCCGTCAATGCGTTGCAATAAATCGGTACATCAAATTTCCGGCAGAGAACTTCAAGTCCGCAAATGTGATCACCGTGCTCGTGTGTGAGTAGGATACCATCGAGCTGCTCCGGCATGATGCCGCACCGCTCCAAACGCAGCACCAATTGCCGCGCGCTCAGCCCGCCATCAACGAGAATCTTGCAGTGGTCGGTTGCTACCAGCGCACTGTTTCCCGCGCTCCCGCTGCCGAGCATGGTCAAGCTGAACACGGGTGTCAAGATAGCGTCGTTGCTTCAAATTGCGCAAACGAAAATGAAGGCGCTGAAGCGCAAAGGATCCGAAATCTCAACCACCGGGTTGGAGTTCGGCCAGTCGCGCACGCAACTCTGTCAGAGTGCTTCGTTTCTCGCCCTTGCTCAGCAACGTTTGCCCATCATCAGTCATGTTCTCGTCGATCTGCTCGAGCACTTCATCGGTTGGATACGCCAGCCGGGCGTGAAGCACCTGAAGACGCACCTGCAACCATCGGCGAACCGATACTTCGTGGAGTACATCGATTTGACGCAACTCCTTGAGCTCCTTCCGGTCGTTATGGATCTCCTCCTGAATATCGCTTTGGATCGCGGCAATTTGCGCGCCCGTGAGATAAAGCTCGTCGCCTGATTCTGACGAGGCGTTGTAAAATGTTTTCACCGCGGTGTAGCCTTTAAATAACCTGCGCGAAATGTTTGGTTTACCTTGCCCGTAAGTGGATTGGTCTACTGCGCTCGTGACTCCGAAGCCGGCCTCGTCCCAATAGCCGCCCGCGAAAGCGCCGCCTTGGAATCCTGCGGCGGGCCCGCCAAGTTGCACAACCGGCGGATTGGGATTGTCAGGATCACCTTTCCAATATTCATCGCACCAATCGAAGATGAAGCCGCCAGCGCAAACCTGATTGGATCCCGCCTTAAGATTGGCCTTGATCCTATCCCACTGCGTAGTGAGAAACGTCGCGACGGGCTGAGCTGCGAAATAGGGTTGACCTACTCCCATCTGACTTTCGGGCACATCATCGAGATTTGAAACCGGTTGCCTGGAGGATTGGCCATAAATTCCAATCGGCCGGGTCGTATGCGGTGTGCCCCATTCGCCGAGAATGAGCGGTTTCCTGGTCGGCGTCTGAAAGGAGTTCATTAAAGCCAAATACTGGGTGAAAACCGAATTGCCCGATCCCCCAAACTCCGAGCCCCGATAGATGTTGATACACCAGGAGTCGAGATTCCTGAGCTTGCCGGATTGTTCGCCCAACTTGATTGCCGGCCAACTGGTTTGCGGAGTGAATTCATCATTAATGGCAGTCATAAGGAACGGGTTCTGGCCCTGGCTAATCCCTGCGCCCTGCGCTGCGTTGATTAGTGTCCCAAAGTTTGTCCAGAACTGTGGATTTTGTGTCACGCCACCGAAGATTTCGTTCCCGACCAGGTAGCCAAAGACTGCCGGATGTTTGATCGTGCTCTTCACGAGTGCGTCGTACTGCCTGATGTAAATATT
>QHQO01000213.1 GCA_003221195.1 Verrucomicrobiota bacterium | reverse complement strand
CGAGAAATTTCGCAAACGCAATCGCTACGGCAGCTATGGTCCCGGTTTGAATCACCAGAAACAAAGTCCAGCCATACAAGAACCCGATGGACTTTCCGTATGCTTCGCGCAAGAAAACGTAAACTCCGCCTGCGCGCGGCATCATGGTTGCGAGTTCCGAGCAACAAAGGGCGCCCGTAATTGTTAACAATCCGGCGACTGCCCATGCAAGAAGCAACCAACCTGGCGCGCCGCTCAGCCGGGACGATTCGGCCGAGGTGATGAAGATGCCTGAGCCAATCATCGAGCCCATCACGATCATCGTCGCGTCGATCGGTCCGAGTGCGCGAACGAGTCCGGGTCCGCGTGGAGCCGGCCCGCCCCCGGGCCGCTCGGGACCTACCGTTCGGCCCGGGGGCGCGCCGGCTCCATCGTCGGGGCACGTCCACTCCATTAGAACATCAAATCATTGATCGTTCCGCGATACGGCCACACCTCACCGGGCTCGACGAGCCCGGGCCCGAACCGCGTTTTGCTCAACGTAATGCCATTTCTCAGCGTAATTTTCACCACATCGAAGGTACCGATCAAAATATTCCGGCTGCCAGATGGGCGGTTTGATCGAGAGTGCTGCTGCAATCCGTCGCGAACTTACGCTCTTCCACATCTCTACCCAGTCCGTTATGCGCCGCCGATTTCAGGCCGCGCAAAGAAATGCACATGATCGGGCATGATAATATAATTGCCCACCCACCAGCCGTCATGATCGGCAGAGCGTTGCCAGATATCATGGAGAATCTTCTTGCAGCGCGACGAAGCAAGAATTTTGCGTCGCTGATAAGTGCACGTTGTAAAAAAGACAATCGGGTTGTCGCGGAACGACGGTACATGTGCCAAATGGCGAAATGGAGCTGGCCCGCCCTCGGGCCGCACAAACGTTCTTCGGTGCGAGGGCGCGCCGCCTCCATGATCGCTCTTGTTCATCACAACAACGAACCCCGCGGTGCGCTGATTCTCACGCTTTCGCGTTCGAGGCGTGACCGCAATTTACGCGCGAATTCAACTGCACCGGGCGTGTCGCCGTGAACGCAAATTGTTTCTCCGCGCACGTCGATGTCGCGGCCTTCGACGGAGCGCACTTTACCTTCGCGCAACATCCGTAGAACGCGTTCAGCGGCTTCGTTTGGATCACGAAGCAATGCATCCGGCCGCGTGCGTGGAACGAGCCAGCCCTCATTCAGATAATTCCGATCGGCGAAGACTTCGCGTGCAATTTGCAGCCCTTGCGCCTCGCCTGCACGGGCAAGCTCGCTTTTGTCGGGCGCGAACAGAATTAACTTCGGCTCGACCGATTTGATGGCTCGCGCAATGGCATCGGCGAGGTTTTCGTCGCGCACCGCCATGTTATAGAGAGCACCGTGCGGTTTGACGTGGTTCGGTTGCACGTCCAGAGCGGAGGCGATCGCTTGAAAAATTCCCAGCTGATACGCCACAGCGTCGAATACTTCCTGATTACTTACCTGCAGTTCCTTGCGCCCGAAATTTTCACGATCGAAAAAACTCGGATGTGCTCCCACAGCAACTGCATGCTTCTTCGCCGCAGAAACTGCAGCGTGCATCGAATCGGAATCGCCGGCATGAAATCCGGTCGCGATATTCGCTGAGCTGATGAACTCGAACAGTTCATCATCGTGTCCTGCGCCTTCGCCGAGATCGGCATTTAGATCGATAGATCGTTTCACGAGCTTTGGAGACTGATACCGACGCGAAAACGCTGGAACTCGCGTTCGCGTTCCACCAAGAGCCGAAGCGCATCGGCCAGCGAGACTTCGGAGAAGCGAGCGTGATCGCCGGCACGAAGCTGTGCCGCAACTCCAAGGTCAACAGTGATCACGTGTCCTATTTTCGGATATCCGCCAATGGTTTGGCAATCTCCCAAAAGTAAAATTGGCTTTCCGCTCGGCGGTACCTGGATCGTGCCCGGCGCGACCGCTTCGGAGATAAGGTCGACATTGTCCACTCGCTCAAGTTTTGGCCCATCAAGACGCACGCCCATGCGGTCAGAATCCGCCGAGACGGCGAATGCTTCACTCGTTAGGCGCCGAAGGCTTCCGGCGTTGAAGCGGTTCCAATCGACTCCGGGGATGAAGCGCAACACCGGATCACGCTTTGCCGGACTCGCCCAATCGTGCGGTGCCGTCCACGTGGAAATTTCTGTAGCCAGGGACGATGACCCTGGCATTGTGCCAAGCGGAAGAATATCGCCGTCGCGCAATACGCGGCCTTCAAATCCGCCGAACAGTGCGCGTAAATCCGTGGAGCGACTCCCGAGAACAACGCTCACATCGACTCCGCCAGCAATCGCCAGCCAGCATCGGCACCCAATTTGAGACCGCACGAATTTCACTTCTTCGCCAGCACGCACCTGCGCCGCGCGACCTGAGGGTAAGGATTTCGGTCCAACGCGCACGTCGAATTCACCACCGCACCAGGCGACGATTTGTTCATCCTCAAAATGCAATCGCAAACCTCCGAGCGTAATTTCGAGTCCGGCGACCGCCTCATCGTTGCTGACGAGTAGGTTGGCCACACGCAACGCAAACGGGTCGAGCGCGCCGCTGGTCGAAACGCCAAACTCGCGAAAGCCAGTTCGGCCAAGATCCTGCACGCTGGTAAGAAATCCCGCTCGCTCAACAATTACGCTCATCGCGTTGTCATCCTGAACGAAGTGAAGGATCTCACACAATTTGAGTGATCACGCTGATTCGCTTGTGTGTCGGCTATTTTGTCTGAGAGGTCCTCTCCCGCGGCTGCGGGATCGGGATGACAGCAGAAGAAAACGCAGCGTGCATAACGCAGGATCATTTCAACGCTTCAAACTCCTCGCGCGTGATTGCGCGAAAGCGCACGCGATCGCCTGCGTGCAAAAGCGCAGGCGGGTTTTTTTCCGGATCGAACAAGCGCAATGGCGTGCGGCCGATCAGATTCCAGCCGCCGGGCGAACGCAGCGGATAAATTCCTGTTTGTGCGCCGCCGATCCCGACAGAACCGGGCGGAATTTCTTTTCGCGGTACATCCCGGCGCGGCGTGGCCAGCTTCTTCGGCAGACCAGTCAGAAATGGAAAGCCGGGAACGAATCCGATGCAGGCGACGCGATACTCAGCCGAGCTGTGAAGACGGATGATTTCGCTTGGCGAGATATTCGCGCGTCGCGCAACATCGTCGATGTCGAGCGCGAATTCCGGATCATAGCAGACGGGAATTTCAATGGTTTGCGACGCCGCTCGCACCTTGCGGCCCGGGTCAGCGACCCCGGCTACAGCAGCGCGAATGCGCGTCGCCAACCAACCAAACACGTCGTCCGATGTTTCAATCGCCTTGGTCACCGTAATCGGGTCAAAGAAAACTGAGACGCTTGTGTAAGCCGGCGCGAGTTCAATGACGCCTGGAATTGCTGCATTTCGAATCCGCTGAAATGTACGAAGCACCTCGTCCAGAGTTTCCTCAGGCGCCTCCTCGAATTGATCGCGCACACGCACGATAAGAGCGGAATCGCCGAGGGAAACAATTTCCATCGTGTTATTTTGTCATGTTGAGCGAAGCGAAACATCTCTGTTTATGCTCTCGCCGTAATGGGAATGGAAATAATCAGAGATTCTTCGCTTCGCTCAGAATGACAATGTTGGTAACGCTGCTCGATGTCTCACCTTTACTCTGCGCGCTTCGCCTCGATCTCGATGTTGATCGCGACTGTCTGGCTGATTCCTGAGACTGTCTCTGCCGCGGGCGCAAACATCAGGTTAAAATCCCGCCGCGTGATTGGCTCAGTTGTTACGGCCCAGCGTGTCCGGCTCGTGTCGTTGAGCGGTGTAAGTAATTTCACATGAAGCGTGATCGGCTTGGTCACACCGTGGATAGTAAGGTCGCCCAGAATGTCGCCGCTTTGCGGCCCCGTCTGTTTTACGCTTCGGCTCTTAAATGTGATCTGAGGATATTTGTCGACGTTAAAAAATTCCGCGCTGCGCAGATGATCGTCTCGTTTTTTGATTCGCGTATCGATGCTGCGCACGTCAATCTGTGCCGTCACCGAGGAATTCTCCGGATGCTCGCGGTTGACGTCGATCTTACCATTGAACTTGGTGAATTTTCCGTGCGTAGTCCCCAGAAATTGATGCACACTGAAACCGATCCCCGAGCCCGACGGATCGAACCTGTATGTCTCGTTCGCCAATACGTCGGAACTCAAGCTGACGACTGCGACTACAGCGACAAGATTAGGCAATTTCATTTCGAATTCTCTTTCGTTCTCTTTTTCGCCTCCGTCGCCAGTGTTTTCAAGAGCGGCGTACGGGAGAGCGGCAATCGGCCGAACAAATTTCCCAAAGCAAAAGCCGGATCCGCTTTCAGTTTTTTCTCGTCGTGCACTCCGGCAATCCGCGCCAGCTCCGTCTCGAAATGCGAAACCGCACGGGCCGTCGGATCGGTTGTATCGAGGTAACCGAAAGCCCGGTGCAAGAGCATAAACAATTCCGGTTCCCGGTGATCTCGCTCTGTGCAAATTTCAATTAGCTCGACAAAATACGCCGCCGTCTGCGTTCGCAGATAATTATGGCGAATCCCGGCAAATGGATTTTTCAGCACCACTTCAGTAAGTGTGTGCAAATCCGACTTCCTGCTTCGCGCGATTGAAACTTCAGCTTCAAAAAATAAATCCAGCTTTCCCGCAAACGGACTTTTAGGGCGGCGCGCGCCTTTGGCGATCGTTTGGATACAACCGAACGACTCCGAGCACCACGAAATGATCAGACTCGTGTCGCTGAATTTTCGTTTGCGTAACAAGAT
>QHQO01000212.1 GCA_003221195.1 Verrucomicrobiota bacterium | reverse complement strand
TTCCTGCCGAATAGCAGTCGGATTCCTGAAGTGCTAGCCTATGTTACGCGGAGGCAAGGTGAATGGGGCCGGAGCGAGTCCTATTTTAACGAAGCCGAGCGGCTTGACCCACGCAACGTTCGGCTGCTTACCAACCAAGCATATTCGTATTCCGTACTTCGTCGTTTCCCAGAAGCGTTGCGAAAGTTTGATCAGGTTCTCAACATCATACCGGACGATGTGGATACGCTCGCACATAAGGCGGCTATCTTACAAGCCGAGGGTGATCTGCCGCGTGCTGCTGCGCTACTCGCTCCGCTGCGTCCGAATGCCGACCATACCAGTGCGTTGGAGACACAAGCTTACCAGGCGATCCTGGAGCGTCGCCCTGCACAAATCATTTCTCGGCTAAAGGAAATACTAGCCAAGCCTGATCCAGCGTTGGGTTATCACAATGGCGCACTGCGGTTTTGGTTAGGTTGGGCTCAAGATGTCGCTGGCGATCATGGCGCCGCCCAGGAAAGTTGGCGCCAAGCGCGCAGCGAACTGGAATCTTTCCTCAAGGAGCAGCCGGAAAATTATAATCTCATTGGAGATCTCGCGTTGACCAATATGAGCCTTGGCGACAAAGCGGCGGCTCTGGCTCTGTCGGAACGGGGGATAGCCGCGCTGCCGATTGAGAAAGACGCGGCAAACGGTGCCGGTCCGATCGAGACCCTCGCTCGGGTTGCGGCGCAGACGGGAGAGCCCGACCGCGCCATTGCCGCTTTACAGCAACTACTCTCGATGCCGGGCACGGGCGCGCTGGAGAAATACATGCCGCTCACTCCTGCGCTGCTCCGACTCGATCCGATGTTTGATCCGCTCCGGAATGATCCGCGCTTCCAAAAACTCGTCGCCTCACCCGCACCGAAGTAAGGGCTTCCGAATCTTGGGAACGTATCGCCGTGGGCTGTTTATCTGTGCCTTCTACCCATGGCAAGCCTTGTTTGTCCTGAACCATGGCAAGGGTATTGTTACGCCCTTAGAGGATGAACGCTCAGGATACGTCCGCTGAGCCGAAGCCCGATCTCCCGCTCGAGATCGCACACGTCCTGTTAATCGACGTGGTCGGTTACTCGAAACTGCTGGTCAATGAGCAGATTGAGCTGCTCCAAGAGCTGAATCAAATCGTCCGGGGCACCGAATGTTTTCGGGCCGCCGAAACAAAGGGTAGACTGGTCCGGGTGTCGACCGGCGATGGAATGGCGCTCCTTTTCTTCCACAGTCCGGAAGAGCCGGTGCGATGTGCGCTCGAGATCAGCAAAGCGTTGCAAGAGCATCCGCATATCCAGCTGCGGATGGGAGTGCACAGCGGCCCAGTGAACCAAGTCACCGATGTTAATGACAAGATGAACATCGCGGGATCAGGGATCAACGTGGCGCAGCGCGTCATGGATTGCGGCGATGCCGGGCATATTCTTTTGTCCGGGCATATAGCGGAGGATTTGATTCAATACCGGCACTGGCAGCCGTATTTGCACGATCTCGGCGAGTGTGAGGTGAAGCACGGGCTGAGGCTGCACCTGGTTAATCTCTACAAAGACAATCTCGGCAATCGATATCTTCCGGAGAAACTCAAGCGACGAACAAGATGGAAGCAGACGTCCGATGTTAGCATCCGTCCGGTCATTACGCCCCGTTGGCCCAAGCATGTGCTTACCGCTGTTTTGCTCGTTTCAGCTGTGGCTTTGGCGATCAGCTTTTCAGTCTTTTACCGACGCGGCTCACCGGCGGTTGTACGCTCCTCTGCGGGGAAAGCCGCCGATGTAGGACTTCCTATTCCGGAAAAAAGCATCGCGGTGCTTCCCTTCGAAAACCGGAGCGAAGAAAAAGCCAACGCCTACTTTGCCGACGGCATCCAGGAGGAGATTCTGACGCGCTTATCCAAGATCGCCGATCTAAAGGTGATCTCGCGCACATCCACGCAGCGTTACAAAAGTGCGCCTGAAAATTTGCCCGAGATCGCCAGGCAGCTTGGTGTCGCCCACATCCTGGAAGGAAGCGTGCAGAAGAGCGGCGACGTTGTGCGCGTGAACGTGCAGCTGATCAAAGCGGCCAATGATTCTCATCTTTGGGCTGATACATTTGATCGCAAACTGACCGACATCTTTTCGGTCGAGAGTGAGGTGGCGAAAGCCATCGCCGACCAACTGCGAGTGAAACTGACCGGCGAGGAAGAGCGAGTCATCGCCGCCAAACCGACGGATAATCCCGAGGCTTACGACGCCTACCTGCGCGGTCTGGCTTATAACGTGGAAACGACATACACACCCGCCAACGCTCTTGCCGCACAGAAATATCTCAGAGAAGCGGTGAGGTTGGACCCGAAATTCGCCCTTAGTTGGGCGCTACTGTCAATCGCGGACGCGCGCGGCTACATCACACAGACTCTTCAACCAACGGTCGCCCTCCGTGAAGAGGCGCGGCAGGCAGCCGAAACCGCCCTCGCTCTTCAGCCCAATCTCGGTGAGGCGCTGCTTGCCACGGGAAATTACTACCACGCCTGTCTAAAGGATTACGACACTGCGGTGCGTTACTTTGAACAAGCACGTCAGTTCTTGCCGAACAGCAGCCAGATTCCTGCGTTGCTGGCTTCCGTCGCGCGGCGGCGCGGCCAGTGGGACCGGAGCGAGTCGTATTTCAACCAAACCGAGCGACTCGACCCGCGCAACGTTAACCTGCTCGGACAGCATGCACAATTGTATATCGAGCTTCGTCGTTTCCCCGAGGCGCTACGAAAGTTTGATCAGGTTCTCGATATTATGCCGGGCGACGTCGACACCCTCGCAGCAAAGGCGGCTATCGCACAAGCTGAGGGCGATCTGCCGCGTGCCTCTGCGCTCCTCGCCTCGATCCACCCGCCGGCCGAGGACCCCCAGGCGTTGGAAACACAACTTTACCAAGCGATCTTGGAGCGTCGCCCTGCACAAATCATCCCTCGGCTAAAGGAGATATTGGCCAAGCCTGATCCAGCATTGGGTTCTATCACTGGCGAACTGCGCTTTTATTTAGGATGGGCACAGGACGTCGCCGGCGATCATACCTCCGCTCAGGAAAGTTGGCGACAGGCGCGCAGTGAACTGGAACCCTTCCTCAAAGAACAGCCGGAGAATTTTAGCCTCATGGGGGATCTCGCGCTGACGAGTATGGGCCTTGGTGACAAAACCGCCGCATTCAAACTGATCGAGCGAGCGATGACTGTGATCTCGATCGAGAAAGATGCCGTGTGGGGTCCTATTCCGATCGAGATCCTGGCCCGGGTGTCGGCGCGCATGGGGGAGCCCGACCGCGCCATAGCCGCGTTAGAGAAACTGCTCTCGATACCGTACGATGGCGCGCTGGCTCAAAACGTGCCGCTCACTCCGGCGCTGCTCCGGCTCGACCCAATGTTCGATCCGCTTCGGAACGATCCGCGCTTCCAAAAACTCGCATCGGGCGCGCCGAAAGAAGCGAAGTAGGAAAGGGCGTACCGACGAAACGAGTGTTGCTCTGTGCGGCAGCGCAGTGATCTTGGCGAATGCCCAACGAACCAAATCCGCTCTCCGATCGGATTCATATCGAGCAGCTCGAAATTTCCGCGCGCATCGGAGTTCCGGAAAAGGAACGGGCCACGCCGCAGCGATTGACCGTCAGCATTTCTTTCTGGCCGTATTACGAGCAGCCCGATATGGCCGATCACATCGACAACACGGTCAATTATTCGATCGTTGCGGAGGAAACGAAGAATTTTGTACGAGATCAATCGACAAATCTGATCGAGACACTCGCCGATCGGTTGGCAACGCATTTGCTGAAAACTTTCCGCATCCAGAAGATCACGGTGGAGCTGCGAAAATTTCCTCTGGAAGACGCCAAGCACGTGTCGGTGACCGTAACACGAACTGCATCGGTGCCGTGAAAGCCAGCCACAATGACGAAGCACAAATGACAAATGTCGAAGGAATGACGAAGCACGAATGACGAAAAGACTACGCTGCAACGGTCGTGTAATTTTTGGGTTTCGTCATTGGTGTTCATTCGTGTTCATTCGTGGTTAAACAATGCGAAAAGGAAGACTCGACCAGCCTGCTGCAGGACTCGCGCAACGGTACAGCGAATCCGTCTCCCTCGATTGGCGACTTTATCGGCACGATATTGCCGGCTCGATCGCGCATGCCGCCGCACTCGCTCGGGCGAGAATCATAACTCCGGATGAACGGCAGCAAATTGAAAACGGATTGCGCGGTATCGAGAGGGAGATCGAGTCGGGCAAATTCGAATGGGACGCATCACTCGAAGACGTGCACATGAACATTGAAGCGGCGCTGACGAAACGAATCGGCGCCGCAGGAGGGAAGCTGCACTCGGCACGCAGCAGGAACGATCAGATTGCGCTCGATCTGCGGCTTTATGTAAAAGCCGAGGTCGCGGAAGTGGCGGGCCGTTTGCGAGGTTTGCAGATTGCTCTGCTCAATCTTGCCGTGCTCGGCTCCGGGGCGCTCGCCGGATCGACCATTGTTCTCGATCGCGAACGCATCGCCAGCGACCTCGGTTTTTCGAGCGTAAGCCAAAATAGCGTCGATGCCGTCGGCGATCGAGATTTTGTCTGCGAATTTCTTTTTTGCCTCGCCATGATCGGTTTGCATCTCTCCCGTCTGAGCGAGGACTTAATCATCTGGAGCACGACCGAATTCGGTTTTCTGGAATTTAGCGATTCATTTTCCACGCACTCAAGTCTGATGCCGCAAAAGAAGAACCCGGACATGACCGAACTAACCCGCGGGAAAACTGGCCGGCTTTACGGAAATTTGATGTCGATTCTGACCACAATGAAAGCACTTCCTTCTTCTTACAATCGCGACATCCAGGAAGATAAGAAGGCGTTGTTCGATTCTGTCGATACGACCAAAAGCGCGCTGGAGATCTTTGCGGCGATGTTGCCCGACTTGAGAGTCAATCGTGAGCGCATGGAAAATGCAGCGCGCGACCCAAATCTTCTCGCGACCGATTTGGCTGAGTACCTCGTGAAAAAAGGAACGCCGTTTCGCGAGGCGCACCAAATCGTTGGAGAGCTTGTTGTGCACTCCATAACAAAAAGCGTTCCACTGGATCAAATCGGGGTCGCGAAAATGAAAGAGTTTTCGCCACACTTCGACGATGATGTGGCGAAGATTTTCGATGTCGCCGATTCGCTTGCGCAGCGACGCGCGGTCGGCGCTCCGTCGCCCCAGAATATCGCGGCGCAGATCAAGCGCTGGAAAAGACTACTGGCCGAAGGGTAGGGCACGATCACAGCCTGCTCGCCTTGGCGAGGGCGCGCCGCCATCGAACCTAGCCGCCAGAGCCACAATGTTTGCCGCTGAGGACGGCGGCCACTACACTTCACGGGTTATGCAAGACATCTGGGAAACCGTTTCTAGTGAGCGGCATTTCGCCAATGAGCATCTTGAAGTTGTGACCGAGCATGTGCGAATACCTTCGTGCTCGCAGCCGCGGGCATGGACAATTGTGCACCGGAAAGCAGCTGTGATCATTGCGGCGATGACGCGGGACGGCAAAATCGTCCTCATTCACCAGGAGCGCATTCCGATTCGAACAGCAATTTGGGAAATGCCATCCGGCCAGATCGACGCCCCCACTCAAGAAACCGTTGAGCAGGTCGCGCTGCGCGAACTTCGCGAGGAAGCGGGCTATGAGCTTGCCAAGGATGGCGAACTTATCGCGCTCGGTCAGTACTTTACCTCGCCCGGCTTTACGGACGAACGGGGTTATTTCTTTTTGGTGCGTCCCGTGCAGAAGTGCAAAGAGCCATCGGCCGGAGATGAAGGAGAATCGATTCTCGATTGCCGCGAATTTAGTGTTGCGGAAATTCGACGAATGATCGCCGAGAACGAGATTCGCGATGCCAACACACTAAGCATCTGGGCGCGGCTCTTGGCGCGTGATCTTCTCTCCCCATAACTGCTTAGTCTCTCGATATTAGATATTCGAATTTCGGATGCTGATCTGATGACGCTACGAGACATTTTCAAGTTTCGCGAAGTGCCCGAGAGCGAAACTTCCAAGCCATTTCTGGAGCATTTGGAGGAGTTGCGATGGATGATTGTGAAGATGGCAATCACGCTCGCAGCGGCGATGATTGTTTGCTTCACATTTCGCTCGACGCTCGTGCGGATATTGCAGGCTCCGTTGCGCGACGTGGGATCACAAATCGGAACACTTAAAGCACTCGGTATCACCGATTCAATCGTGATCTCCTTTCATCTGGCGTTCTACGCCGGTATCGTTATCTCCTTTCCGCTCCTGCTCTATTTCATCGCGGAGTTTGTGCTGCCCGCGCTCACTGCCGTAGAAAAGCGCTTTTTGTTTCCGGCTATTTTAGTTAGCTTCGCCCTCTTCCTTCTCGGTGTGACTCTTTGTTATTTTTGGTTGCTACCGAAGACGATTCTTTTTTTCTTTCGCGATACCGAGTCACTCGGCTGGGCCCCCACCTGGACGGTGCAACAATATTATTCCTTTGTGACCCGCTTTACGATCGGCTTCGGACTAGCTTTCGAACTACCAGTGGTGGTGCTGGCGCTGGTTCGATTTGGATTGATTACTTACAGGTTCATGGCGCGCACACGCCCTTATGCCGTGGTGCTGATCTTTATTCTGGCGACGATCATTACGCCGACACCAGACATTCTGACTTTGATCGCGATGGCGCTCCCGATGTGTCTGCTTTATGAAAGCTGCATCTGGATTGCATGGCTAATGGAGCGCCGCGCTTCTAAGTTGATCCCCAAATAATCGCACGTGGCTCATTCTGTTTACGAGTTTCTTTTGCGTGCGTTTGCCTTTCTTCTCGGGGCGGCAGTCGGATCGTTTTTGAACGTCTGCATTTATCGCTGGCCTGTCGATCTTTCGATTAACAAACCGCGTCGCTCTTTTTGCCCGGCGTGCAAACAGCAGATTTCTTGGCACCAAAATCTGCCGTTGATTAGCTGGATTTTGCTTGGCGGTCGCTGCGCGAATTGCGGCGCGAAAATCGCCTTTCGCTATTTCGCGGTGGAATTGATCACTGCGCTCTTGTTCCTGATCATCTGGCAAGCCTTTCCGTGGCAGATGGCGATTGCATACTGGATTTTTGTTTCGCTCTTGATCGTTGGAACATTTATCGATCTCGAACATTTTATCATTCCAGACCGCGTAACGATCGGCGGCATTATTGCTGGCGTTGTTTGCAGTGCGGCGATGCCAGCTTTGATGGAAACGGATTCCCGGATTGCCGCGTGCGTTCGTTCTCTTCTGGCCGCAGCGTTGGGTTATGTAATTTTATTGATCGTTCTCGAAGCCGGCAAAATCGCTTTTGGAAGAAAACGGATTGAATTCGACGCCCCGACGCCATTCACATGGACCAAACGCGGCGATGATGCGGATCTTTTGGTGGGCACCGAAGAAAGTTTATGGAGTGATTATTTTGCCCGGGAAAAAGACCGATTACTGCTTGAGTGTGAGCAAGCCAGGATCGACCACCACCTCTATGGCAATGTGACGCTCGACTTTCGCTACGATCGCGTCACGGCTGATGGCAACGTGATGATGCTGGATGACGTCGCGCAGATTTCTGGTGTGGCGCGCGAACTCGTGATTCCTCGTGAAGCAATGGGCCGGGGCGACTTGAAGTTTCTCGCGGCGATCGGCGCGTTTCTCGGCTGGCGCGCGGTTTTGTTTAGTCTTTTTGCGGGATCTCTTCTCGGTTCGATTGTCGGCCTGATCACGCTGATCGTTGGAAAACGGGTCTGGTCAGCGAAGCTGCCGTTTGGACCTTACCTGGCGTTCGGTGCGCTAAGCTGGATGTTTTTTGGGACTACCTTTCTGCATTGGTACGCGAGCTTGCTAAGCCCCTAAGGCGAGGTCAAGCATTCGACATTCGCGCTTCGTCACCGAGCATTGAGCGAAATGATCCTTACCAACGCGCGTTTGATTTTTCGCGATGGCATTCGGGAGGGCCTTGAGCTCGTTGTTGAAAAAGGAAGAATCAGCGCAATCCGCGAACGTAGCCATGCCCGCGCAAACGAGATTATTGATCTTCACGAAAATTATCTCGCGCCCGGCTTCATTGATCTTCACGTGCACGGCGCTCTGGGCCGTGACAGCATGGAAGCTTCTGCAGAAGCGTTTCAAGTCATCTGCGATTATCACGCCACCGGCGGCACCACTTCGCTTTTGCTGACAACGGCGACCGCGCCGCTCGATCGCATTGCTGATGTTCTAAATGTTGTCCGTGATTGCATTCCGCGGCTCGCTCTCGCCACGGCGAGCGGGCTGTGGCCGAGCCCTACCATTAGTCAGATTGCGGGTGTTCACATCGAAGGCCCATTTATTTCGAAGGCTAAATGCGGCGCGCAACAGCCCGAATTCATTCAAAATCCGTCGCGAGCTTCGGTCCAGCAACTACTCGACCATGCGAACGTGATCAAACGAATCACGATGGCGCCTGAGCTGCAGGGAGCGCTCGAGGCGATCGAGAATTTTTACACGCACGGGATCAGCGTCAGCGGAGGCCACAGCGATGCATGGGACGAGGAGGCGGAAAAAGGTTTCGCACGTGGCATGCGCAGCGTCACCCACACCTTCAACTGCATGTCTAGCGCGCGTCGCCGCGGCATTTACCGCGTTGGTGGTTTACTGGAGTTTGCCTTAAGCGAACCTCGGATCGGTTGCGAACTGATCGCCGATGGTCAGCACGTCTCGGGGACGTTGATGAAAATGTTGTATCACGCCAAAGGCCCCGGCGGGATTTGTCTCGTAACGGATGCAAGCGCTGGCGCGGGGCTGCCGAATGGATCGCACTTCTCGCTTTTCGGACAGGATTGCATCGTGGAAGATGGCGTCTGTCTACTTGCAGACCGCTCGGCGCTTGCCGGTAGCGCTTCGCGCATGATCGACCTTGTCCGCACAATGATCATGAAAGTAAACGTTCCGCTCCACGAAGCCGTCATGATGGCAACGGGAAATCCGGCGCGTGCTATTGGCCTTGAAACCAAAGGCCGCCTGGAGATTGGCGCAGATGCAGATTTGGTCCTTCTCTCGCCAGAATTGGAGGTCTTGCGAACGCTCGCGGGCGGCGAGGAAATTTGGTCACAATAACACCGCGGCTTCAGGCCGGTGCGCGGACTGCTACCAGAAGCCAAAGCCGTTTCAACGGCTTAGCATACTCAGCAAACCGTTGAAACGGTTTGTCACTCGTTAGGCTTTCTTCACCGGGCTAGCGGCGATGTTAATGCGATGTCATAGTGAGATCAGAAATTCAGCAATATCGAGCGCAGCCCGCGGTTTGCTCAAACGGCTGATATTTGCGGACCATTCACGCCATTGCCTTGCGTCATCGTCAAACGCGCGCTGCACCTGGGCGATGACTTCGCGTGGCGAATTTGCGATTACACCTGAATTCGTCTCGACGATCAACCGGGCATTGCCTTCCTCCTGACCAGCAACGACGTGATTGATGATCATCGGACAGCCGGCGGCGATCGTTTCCTGCACCGTGGCGCCTCCAGCTTTTCCGATCAGCAAATGACTGGCCTGTAGCATGCGCGGAATCTGGTTGGTCCACCCGAGTACCTTGATGTTGGGATCGGCTGCCGCCATTTCAATGGCTGGCCGTAGTTTATCGGCCCGGCCAATGGTCACGGTGAGATCGACGCCAAGATCGGCAAGCCTTTGCACGAGTTCGGGCGCGTCACGTGTCGCGGCATGGATCATGTAGAGCACTCGGCATTTGGAATTAGCCGAAGGGAATTGTCGATCTTGCATGGAATCGGCAAATTTTGGACTTACAGGAAAACCAAACACTTTGATTTTGTCCGCAGCGATTCCGGCTGCTCGCAAGACCGCAGCGCTCTGTTCGTTGGGAGCGAGAAAGTAATCGGCGGCGCAGCGATACCAGATCTTGTTGACGGTGATCGAGTCGGTCACGATAACGATGCTTTTGCAGAGCCTGTGGGGCCCCAAGATCTGCTCAAGCAGGTATGGATAAGCGGGAAAAGAGGAAGCGATTATGTCTGGTTGAAAGCGATCGAGCAAAGCAGCGAAGTGCTCCTTGAGCCGGGAAAAACGCTGGAAATTTTTGTTATAATCTTTCTTGCGATCGATCCATCGGTAAACGCTTCCCCAAAAACGCGGCGCAAAATCAACCAGCCAAAGATAACTCTTTCGAACCAGTTCGTTGAGCAAAGGGTAGGTTTCGGCAAACAAATCGCGCAATTCTACTTCCGTTCCTTCCGGGGCGACGCGCGCCAAACCATCGCGAATTCCCCGCGCGGCGCTGTTGTGGCCTTCCCCGAAACTCGCGGTGAGAATCAATATTCGTTTTTTCACCAAGCCAGACGTGCGCACCTGCGTCATTTCATGATGTCATTCTGAGCGAAGCGAAGAATCTCGGATCATTCCGGAGTCCCGCCTGCCATGAGCAATAGCCAGAGATGTTTCGCTTCGCTCAACATGACAAGTGGAGCGAGTTTAATGGATATTTGCATCGGGCAAAGTAAACTCTCCGTGCAAATGAAATATCTCGGATTCCTCTGGCGCGTTTTGCGGCAGCTGGTTTGGGAAACGGCAACCGATACCACGACCGGGCTGGCGGCACAGATGGCGTATCTGCTTCTTTTCGCTCTGGCTCCTGGATCGCTGTTTCTTTGGCATCTACTCGGCTTGTTCGGCACCGATCCGACCAAATTGCATCGCATGTTTCTCCTCTTGAAAAGCTTCATGCCGCCGGACCCGAAAGTGCAGGACATTCTGGATTCTGCGATGGCAAATGTGGTGGTGACAGGCTCGAGCGGGCTGCTCGCCAACGCGGGCATCATTCTCGGAATTTATTTTGGGACTGTCTTCATTGCGACGACTTCACGCGCCCTCAGCCATACGTACGGAATGCGGGAAGATCCCCATTGGTGGTCGAAGTATATCACCTCATTTTTCATGCTCTTTTGGTTTGGGATTATCATCGTGTTCTGCTTCAACGCCATCGTCTTTGGCGAACGACTCGCCGGTCTTGCAGAAGTCAATTTTCAGCTGGCCTTTCCGCTGCAAGCATGGATTGCGACGCTGAATTTGCCCTTTACCTTTGTGGCGCTGGTCATTCTCGCGCTCGCGCTTTATCTCCTCACTCCCGAAAATTACTTGACCGTCCGTCAGGCTTTGCCCGGCGCGATCTTCTTTTCGGTCGGGTGGATCATCGCCACCAAACTTTTTCAACTGTATGTGGCGAGATATGATCGCTACAACCCGACGTATCTCGCGCTGGCCTCCATCGTCGTGCTGCTCACTTGGATGTATCTCACTTGTCTGCTGTTGTTGCTGGGCGGTAAGTTGAACGCCATTCTTCGCCGCGAACGCGAAAAAATGCGCTCGGCTGCGGCTGCCGTGCCCGAACCTGCCGCGGGCGCAGCATGATTTGAGCCTTCGGGGTTGATCGTGTCACGCGCTCTGTTACGCTCCGTCGCAGTGGTGCGCTTTCGCATTTGGCTCGCAACTGCGCTCGCCTCAGGCGCAATCGCTGGAACTCTCCTCCACGCGCAAGTCAGCGAAGCAGAAAAAAGTCGGCGCAATGAATCCGAGCAAATCGCGACCCACGTTTCGCCGTCTCCGAAACCAAAAAAGTCTCCGAGCCCGACAGCAAAAGCATCGAGGAACAAATCCGAAAAAAAACGCTTGGCTTCTGCAACCCCGGAAAAGGTACCAACCGCGATTCCTCATGCAAAATTAGCAAAAGAAGAGTCGACCAGCGATGATAATGCATCCCAAGACGCACAGGACTCGCCGCGCCCTCGTAAAGCAAAGCTGGCGAAAAAATCTGACGACGAAGTAGAGGCAACGCCAAGGCCGACGCCACGCGAAAC
>QHQO01000211.1 GCA_003221195.1 Verrucomicrobiota bacterium | reverse complement strand
TTCTGCAATCGGCCTGAGTTCTTTCGGAATAAGCTGGTAATTCATGCGGAGGCTGAGGGTAAGCCCTCGGTAACAAGCATTGCACAGGCAGCTTGAGCCTTGCAACAAAAACCATGGCGGCCACGAATGTGACGGAGGACGAATTTTGGACAGTTGCATTTTTTTACCAAAGTTCGCTGGACACCAACGTCTAATGGAGAGTGTGGAAGTGCGTCGGCGTGCTCGTTCCTACGCTTTCTCCTGCCGCAGAGCCGAACGTTGGGGTATGAGCAAAGGCACGAGTGACAGTAATCTACACTGACCGATGGCTCGTAACGATCACGGAAATAAAGGGAGATCGGAAGAAGACGCCGACGACGTGCGCCTCATGCAGCTCATCGGTCGAGGCGACACCATTGCGCTCGAGCAGCTGATCGAGAAACACCAAGCTTTGGTCGCAGGCACCGTGGCGCGCATGCTGGGCAGCAATTCTGACGTGGAAGACATCGCGCAGCAGGTATTCATTCGAGTGTGGAAAAGCGCGCGTCGCTACGTTCCGCGGGCAAAATTCACGACCTGGCTATTGAAAATTACGCGTAATCTCGTTTTCAACGAGCTCCGCCGCGCCAAGCGTCACGCGCATGTTCCACTTCAGCCGGAAGCGGGCGCAGAAGATCCGCCTCTGAAAGATGAGGCGAACCCGGCTCCCGATGCTTCCTTGCTGGAAGGGGAACTTCAGCGAACGATCGAAACAGCCATCCTTCAGCTTCCAGAAACGCAGCGAATGGCACTGGTCCTCCGGAGATATGAGCAGCTAAGTTATGAGCAAATTGCCGAGGTTCTTGACCTCTCAGTTCCCGCTGTAAAAAGCGTTCTGTTTCGCGCGCGCACCGAACTGCGCTCGCGACTGAGCAAGTATCTGGGCGGGCCCGCGTGATTTGTTGAATCGTTGAATCGGGTTCACTCCGTTAACGCGCGATGGAGATCAGGCTTCCGAATTATCAATCGCGAATCTCGAATTACGATTCGCGATTCACTAATCACGATTGACGCTTCTTCCTTATCGCTCGATCACGCGACCGCTGACTCGCTTGATTTGGTTATGATGTGTGAGCACGTGGACACGTCCATCGCTGCCACGAAAGAAAGCGCTTAACAGCCAGCTGACGAGCGAAATGATAATTGCACCAAAAAATGCTCGCCAGAAACCTGGAACTTCAAAACATGGCATGATCTCGCCAACGAATTTCAACATCAGCGCATTAATAATTAAGATGAAAAGCCCTAACGTAACGAGAATCAAAGGCAGACTCAGCAATAGAAGAATGGGACGAATAAAAGCGTTGATGATACCGAGCAGAAGCGATGCGCCCAGCAGACAACCGAGGCGGTCGCCGTAATTGATTCCGACAATCGGCGCAGCCACAAACACGGCAATTGTGGTCGCGATCCAGCGGAAAACAAAATGTCTCATGCCAGTGAAGTTTCCAAATTTACTCCTCGATTAAAGAAGCGCGAGAAAGCACTTGCCAACCAACTGATGAACGCTAAACGAATTAAAGTCATCAACGATAAAATCTGTGCCGAAAAAAAAGAAAATTGTCCAAGATAAAAATGAGAGGCCTCCCGAGACCGGCGGCTCCTTTAAAGTAAAATCTGGTAAAAGCAATCGCACACGCCGCACCACAGCGGGTCGAAAACCGCGCGAGACTAGCGCCAGGAAAAGCGTGACCATAGCAAACGCTTCAATGCCACTCGAGACAGCGGGCATCGCAGACCCGTCGGACGAAGCGATTCGGCTCCGAGCCTACTTCATCTCGGAGCGACGACGTCGATTTGCGCTGCCCGGTGACGCAGAGTCCGACTGGCTCGAAGCAAAGCGGCAGCTGGTATCCGAAGCCAGTCACCGCTAAGATGAGAACTAAAGCGGCCGCGAATCGCCGTTATTAGTGAAATGGAAAACGCTCTTGTCGATTTAGCGCAGGCGCTGCGAGAACGCCTCGCAGTGATTCGCGACGAGCAAAGCCGCCGTGATGAGGCAAAACACATCGCGCGATTGCGCACTGTCTCGGAAAAGATCGACCGGTTACAAGCAGCGCTGCCGCAGCCCATCGATCCCCGACTAGCGCATTACCTTCAGCGCAAGAGCTACGAGAAAGCGCTCGAGTTGCTCGAGCGATAGATCACCGTGAATACAGCTCGACGATGAGCTGCTCGTTCACGATCGGCTGTATCTCTTCTCGAGATGGGATGCGCGTAACCTTGCCGCTGAGCCCATCGCGATCGACGGTGAGCCAGTCGGGCACGGGAACGATCTGTGTAAGATCAAGGTTACGGAGCACCAACTGGCGCGATTTCGGTTTGTCCTTGATCGTGATCTCGTCGCCTGCCTTCACATTGTAGGAAGCGACATTCACGCCGCGCCCGTTCACGAGCACGTGGCCGTGCGACACGAGCTGGCGTGCGGCGCTGCGGGTGTTCGCGAGACCTAGTCGGTAAACGACATTATCAATACGCGTTTCTAATAGTTGAAGAAGTGTTTCACCAGTCACACCGCGCTTCTGCAGCGCCTTCTCGAAAATCCTCCGAAATTGCCGCTCGAGAAGCCCATATTGATAGCGCAGCTTCTGTTTTTCGCCGAGCGCGATTGCGTAATCCGATTGTTTGCGCCGGGAACCTCTCGGGCCATGAATGCCCGGCGGATAATTCTTTCGCTCCAATGCCTTGGAAGAACCGAAAAGCGGCACCCCGTAGCGACGGCTCACTCTCGTTTTTGGTCCGGTGTATCTGCCCATTTTAGAAAGTTGATAGTTAAAAGTTGATAGCCGATAGCATCAGACCCGGCGCTGTTTTGGCGGGCGACAACCGTTATGCGGTACCGGAGTAACGTCGCGGATTACTGTAAGATCGAGCCCGATCGCCTGTAACGCGCGCACAGCAGATTCACGCCCGGCTCCTGGCCCTTTAACCAAAACCTCTACTTCTTTAAGTCCATGGCCCATTGCCTGTCGTGAAGCGTCTTGGGCAACCATCTGCGCTGCGTAAGCGGTGCTTTTGCGCGAACCTTTGAAGCCGACTTTGCCAGCGCTCGACCATCCGATCACGTTGCCCTTCATGTCGGTGATCGTTACGACTGTGTTGTTGAACGTCGAAAGCACATGCGCGATGCCCGAATGAACGTTCTTGCTGCCTTTCGCCTTGACGATCTTTGGCTTCTCGACGTCACCGCCTGAAAGCGAAAGATTTTCCGAAGCTGCCGCGGCGGCAGGAGCTGGCCGTTCTTTTTTTTGTTTGCCTGATTTCTTAGCCCCGGAAGCTTTCGGGGGCGCGTCAGCCTTTGAGGCGCCTTCCCGGGGACCAGGGGGCGGCGTCGTGGGCGTGGGCTCCTTCGCTTTCGGCTCTTCTGGGCTTGGGTTGGTTGGATTCTCTGGATCAGCCATAACTCTAATTAGTTCGTTAGACCTTGCCGGCTTTGGCTTCCGGATTGCGGACAACGCCCACGGTCTTGCGTGGTCCTTTGCGGGTCCGGGCATTCGTCGAAGTGCGTTGTCCGCGCACCGGCAAGCCTTTCCGATGCCGAATGCCGCGATAACAATTGATTGCCTGCAGGCGTTTCAAGTGGCCCTGTACGTCACGACGCAAATCACCTTCGATCTTGAGCTTGTTGTTCGTAATCGCGTGAATGATTTCGTTCAATTGCTGTGGCGTAAGATTTTTCGCCCGCAAGTTGGGGTCGATATTCGTCTGTTCGAGAATCCGTCGAGCTGTGGCAAAGCCAATTCCATAGATATAGGTGAGAGACGCTTCGATGCGTTTTTCTGCTGGAATTTCGACTCCTAGTAATCTTGGCATGGTATTAGTTAAAAGTTACAAGGTTAAAAAGGACTCAATCACTAATCATTCTCATCAATCACCCTTGCCTTTGTTTATGGCGCGGGTTCTTGCAGATCACGCGCACCACATTCTTGCGCTTCACGATCCTGCAACTGGCACAAAGCCTTTTTACTGATGGTCGTACTTTCATAATCCGCGAGACGGAAAACGCGGAGCTGGCTCCGCGTTGTCACTTTTGGCGATAGGTAATTCGCCCTTTCGACAAATCGTAAGGTGAAATCTCTAGCATAACTTTGTCTCCTGGCAAGATCCGAATGAAGTGCAGCCGCATTTTCCCGGAAATATGGGCCAGGACACGGTGACCATTGGGCAGCTGGACCCGAAACATGGTATTGGGCAGCAACTCGACGACAGTGCCTTCTATTTCAATTGCGTCTTTGCGCGCCATGTCAGAATATCTGGCTCGTCCTTCGTGATCAGAACCGTGTGCTCGAAGTGCGCCGAGGGCATCCCATCCGCCGTGCGCACCGTCCAACCGTCGTCGAGCAATCTCACGTCGGACGTGCCGATGTTAATCATCGGCTCAATGGCCAGCGTCATCCCTGCCTTTAACTTCGGACCGCTACCGCGCTTGCCGTAGTTAGGAATTTGCGGCTCCTCGTGCATTTTTCGTCCCACGCCGTGTCCAACAAATTCGCGCACGACTGAAAAACCAAAGCGGCGCGCTTCATCCTCAATTTCAGCACAGATGTCGCCGACGCGCTGGCCTTCGCGCGCGGCCCCAATCGCGCGGGACAACGCATTTTCCGTGACGCGCAGCAATTGGTCGGTCCGCTCGTCAATGATTCCCACCGGTACAGTAGTCGCATTGTCCCCTACCCAACCCTCCTGAACGATGCCAATATCCAGTTTTACGACGTCGCCATATTGAATGCGGCGTTGGGTGCCGATGCCGTGCACAACTTCGTCATTCAGGGAAATGCAAATGTTGCCTGGAAAAACCCGGTGCCCGAGTCGATAGCCGAGAAATGCACTTTTCACGTGTGCGTCGCTCATGAAGTCGGCTGCCGCTTCGTCCACTTCTTTTGTCGTAATACCGGGGCGAACCAGCTCACTAACACGGTCGAGGATATCGCTCGCGGTGCGGCACGCCTGTCGCATCTTCTCAATTTCCTTCGCGTTCTTGATCGGGATCATGCTGCACTTTTGTCTTCAATCAGCCGCGAAATATCGCTAAAGACTGCCTCGCGATCGCGGTTGCCGTCAATCCGATGCAATATCGACATCTTTCCATAAAAGGATGCAAGCGGCTCGGTCTTGGTGCGAAATTCTTGCAAGCGAGTTTGCAGCACGCTCAGATCATCGTCGTTGCGACGCACTAATGGACCATCGCAATAGGGACACACGGGACGTTCCGAAAACTGCGCGCTCGACGAGCTCGTTGTAAAACCGCACTCCCCACATTGGAGCCGCCCGGCGATGCGATCGCGCACAGTCTGATCCGATACCTCAAGCCATATCGCTAAATCCAGGGCGGTACGCAACCGCGCCAAGATAGTCATCAAACTCTCGGCCTGCCGCAATGTTCGGGGAAAGCCATCGAAGACGAATCCATGACCACCATGCAAACGTAACCAGTCTTCGATTAGTTCGATGATTATTTTATCGGAGACGAGCCCTCCGCTTTGCAGCACTTCGGCGGTCTCCTTTCCCAAGGGCGTTCCGAGGTCTCTTTCACGCCGCAAGATTGCGCCCGGAGAAGTGACGGGAATGCCGAATTGGCGCGTAATCATTTCTGCCTGGGTTCCTTTTCCAGAACCGGGCGCGCCGAGAAGAACGAGCCGCCTTTTCACCTATCGCCCGTAAAGGAAAATGGCCATTCCGGCAATGAACAGCACGGCAATCCCAACATAGAGCCACAACAGCGTGCCGCTTGCTGCCGTTTCGCCGCGACTGTACGCACCTGCACCAAATGCTCTGCCCCGAATACGACCCTTGCGCAAGAAACCGTCGTAATGCCGCTGAATAAGGTGCGTCTCTACCTGGCGCATGGTGTCGAGCATAACGCCTACTATGATCAGCAAGCTCGTGCCGCCAAAAAATTGCGCCGTAATCATGGGCACGTTCAATCCCTGGCTCAGAAGACTTGGCAACACCGCTATGAGCGTCAGGAATATTGCACCGGCAAACGTTAGTCGCGTCATTGTGAAATCAAGAAAATCGGCAGTCGGCTTTCCCGGTCGCACACCCGGAATGTATCCGCCGTATTTCTTCAGGTCATCCGCGATTTGGGTTGGTTGAAACTGCGTCGCAACCCAGAAATAACTGAAAAAGAAAATCATTGCCGCGAGAGCAACGTAATGGGGCCAGCCGGTGGAAAGCGCGCTGGCAATCCGCGCAGCTGTAGGGCTGTTTCGAAATCCATACTGGACAATTGTTGCCGGAAAGAGAAGCAGCGCCCAAGCGAAGATGATGGGCATTACGCCGGCGTAATTGACTTTCAAAGGCATGTATTGCGTCTGGCCTCCGTACATTTTGCGGCCAACTACGCGCTTGGCGTACTGCACGGTAATCTTGCGCACGCCTTGCGTAATCGTGATGACTGCAGCGATGACGATGATCAAGAACAAGACCAGGAGCACAAGGACCATCGGATTCACCTGGCTGGATCCAGTCTGCGCTGAGGGCACAAAAGTCTTCCAAGCCTGCGCGAGCGCAGCGGGCAGGCGCGCAACTATGCCAACGGTAATAATGAGCGATATTCCATTTCCAATCCCGCGCTCAGTAATTTGATCTCCCATCCACATTAGCAAAAGCGTCCCAGTCGTTAGGGAAACCACGGTTACGATTCGAAATTTCCAGCCCAGGTCATCGACCAGCGGGACGCCGAGGTTTCTGATCGTGTCGGTAATCCCTGGCAGCATCGTGTGATACGATTCCGGGTGCTGAAATGACAACGCCAGCAAATACCCTTGGAAAATGCACAGCCCGACTGTGGCGTAGCGCGTTAGCTGCATAATCTTTTGCCGCCCGCCATCTTCGCGCGCAAGCCTCCCAAGCTGTGGAATCACCGCAGTCAGCAACTGCATCATGATTGATGCGCTGATGTACGGCATGATGCCCAGCGAAAATACGGCGCAATTCTCCAGCGCGCCGCCGCTGAACAGGTTAAAAAGCGCTGCGAGACCACCTCCCGTGCGCTGGCTCAGTGAAGTGCGAAACCATTCTTGCAACACCCCCTGGTTAACTCCGGGGGTCGTGATCGCTGCTCCTAAACGCACAAGCACGATTACCGCAAGCGTAAACAAAATGCGCCGGCGCAATTCCGGTATCTTGACCGTGTTGAGAAACGCCGAAACCATCCGCTAAATGTGAAACATTATGCGCCGGGAAGCTAGCTTTCCCGCGACGCTTTCTTTTTCGCTTTGGCCGAGTTCTTCGATTTCTTCTTCGCGATCGCCTTTGGCGCAGGCGCGCCAGACGGTTCCTCCGTTGAGCTGCCGGCGGCCACGGCGGCACCTTTCTCACGAAGCGTAATCGTCCCTCCGGCCTTTTCGATTTTTTCCCGGGCGGCTGTGCTGATTTTATCGGCTTCCACTTTCAGCCCGTGTTTTAACTCGCCATCACCAAGAATTTTTATTCCTACGAAATGACCTCTTACGAGCTTCGAGTCGCGCAAGAGTTGTTCGTTCACGGCAGTTCCAGCCTTAAACACATTGAGGTCATCAAGGTTGACAATCGCATACCGCTTATGAAAGGCGGCATTATTAAACCCTCGCTTTGGCAGTCGTCGAATCAGCGGCATTTGACCACCCTCGAAGCCCAGCCGAATGCTCCCTCCCGAGCGCGCCTTTTGCCCCTTGTGACCTTTGCCACTGGTTTTGCCGTGCCCTGAACTTTCCCCGCAACCCAGACGCTTCACCCGATGTCGCGAGCCGGGACGCGGTTGTAAATTATGAAGACGCATCATGGTGGTTGCCCTTTGCATCGTTAAAGTGAATTCCGCGCAGTTTATAAATCTGGTCGCGGCGGCGAAGTGACTTCAACGCAGCGATCGTCGCTTTCACTACGTTAGCGTGATTGCTTGATCCGAGCGATTTGGCCAGCACGTCGCGGATCCCGGCTGCTTCGGCGACGGCCCGAACACCTCCTCCGGCAATAACTCCGGTCCCGGGCGACGCCGGACGCAACAGCACTCGCGCTCCATCGTATTCGCCGATCACTTCGTGGGGAATTGTGTTTTCGTTCAATGAAACCTTTTCCATGGCTTTGCGCGCGGCTTCAGAAGCCTTCCGAATCGCCTCGGATACTTCGTTGGCCTTGCCGAATCCGCATCCCACTTTTCCATCGTGATCTCCAGCCACGATCAGCGCGCTAAAGCTAAAACGGCGTCCGCCTTTCACGACCTTCGCGCAGCGGTTGATGAATACAACTTTCTCTGTGGTATCGCCCCTTGCCGCCGGCGCCTTATCTGTCCTGCGCATGTCCGGTCGTCTGCCTGAACTTGTTTGAGCCATGGATTAAAATTTTAAGCCGCCTGCACGGGCAGCGTCTGCCAATGCTTTCACTTTTCCGTGATAAAGGAACCCGCCGCGATCAAAAACGACTCGCTCGAGTTTTTTTGCCAGTAAACGTTCCGCGATTGCCTTGCCGACGTGTTCCGCCGCGGTCTTGTTTGCAGCGGCTTTGTCTTTACCAACCAGGGAAGGCTCCGCCGTCGACGCAGCGGCCAGCGTCCGTCCCGCATCGTCGTCGATCACCTGAGCATAAACGTGTTTGCCAGAAAAATGAACCGACAGCCGCGGTCGTTGCGCCGTGCCCGCCACTTTTTTCCTGATCCTTCGATGAACGCTTTGTCGCGCTGCTTTACGAATCGTCGCCATAATTATTGAACAGTCTTGCCCTCTTTGCGACGAATCTGCTCGCCCGCGTAGCGAACGCCTTTGCCCTTGTACGGTTCAGGAGGATAAAAGCGACGGATGTCCGCCGCCACCTGCCCAACCAATTTTTTGTCTACGCCTTGAACTGTAATCTTCGTATTATCGGCGACAGTGATTTTAATGTCTGCTGGAATTGAAAATGGAACTGGATGCGAGAAACCAAGGCTCAAGTTAAGGGTGGAACCCTGAACGGCAGCCTTGAAACCTACTCCTTCGATCTCGAGTTGCTTGG
>QHQO01000210.1 GCA_003221195.1 Verrucomicrobiota bacterium | reverse complement strand
GCGCTTCGCGGCCGGATAAAACGCCGCGCGACGTAGAAAGGATGGCCAAACCCATTCCACCCAGAACCCTCGGGATTTCATCCGCGGCAACGTATCGCCGTAATCCCGGGCGGCTCACACGACGCAGCCCGGCAATGGCGCTCGACCGGTTCACAAGTTTGTTGGTAATCTTGATGCGCGGATGCGCGGCACTCGTGTCGACCGAGTAATCGGAAATGTAACCTTCATCCTTCAGAATGCGCGCGAGCTCGGCCTTGATCTTCGAGTACGGCACAAGCACTTCGGATTTTTGCGCGCGCGTCCCGTT
>QHQO01000158.1 GCA_003221195.1 Verrucomicrobiota bacterium | reverse complement strand
ATGGCTGCCACAGGAAACCGACACGATTTTATCGATCAACGCCGATCAATTTGAACGGGCAGACGTCGCAAGGCGCTGGCGCAAGGACCAACCCAAACTGTGGCCGGCATTAATCGGCGCTGCCGCTTCGACTCCGGGGTTGTACCTTCCTCGGGACGCGACACGCATCACTCGTGCAATTGCAAGCAATGAAACTGGAGAGACACGAGAGTTCGTTCTAGTTGAAGCGCGCCGCGCCGCTCCGAAGATCATTCAGGCAATCGCGGACGATAAGGCGTTCCAAAAGCGCGCCATTAGCGGACTGCCAGTTTGGGAACGACCGCCAGATTTTGCAGTTTCCAGGGTCGGACCTGCAACGCTTGCCGTTGGAGCGCCAACTGCGGTAGATGAGTTGGTGCTGGTGCGGCTCGGGATGAAACCGGATCTGAAAATCACCGGCCAACTGTTTGATCGTTTCCAGGCGCTCGACCGTGAGAGCGCGGTACGACTGATTTCCCGCGATCCCCCCGATCTCTCACGTGTTTTTAATCCGATCTTTACTCCCGAACTGCTCGACGCCGCACAATTACTGGGTCTTGCGATCAATCTACAAAATCCGGTAAAAGCCAGAGTGCTCATAAAAGTGAACTCCTCTAAAAATGCAGCAGAGGTCGCCCGAAATTTGCACGATAATCCACAGCAATGGCTGCGTTTGCCGGACTCTGAACTGTTGCTTTACGCCCGACCACCCGAGATTCTAAGACAGAGCAGTTCGAATTTGGAACTGCGTTTCGAGGTACCCGAAAATAGCGCTCGCCTTCTGCTTGAACGGCTGGCAAAAACGGATGCTGCTCCAGTCGTGACAGCGCACTAATCAAATAAATGCGACGCCTTAACGCTCCCTTACTCGCTTTAGTGGCAGTAACGCTATCGTCATTGGACGCAAACGCTGGTGGGCCCCTCGTCGATATCCGATCAGTCGATCCGACGATCATTGTCGAGTTGCGTTACGCGGGGCGAAACAATCTGGTCGGATACCCGCTTTATCCCCAGGGAACATCCGCTCTCGCGCGTCCAGAAGTCGCTTCCGGTTTGGCCGCAGCGCAGGCGTTTCTGCGGCGCTATCAATTCGGGTTGAAAATCTGGGACGCCTACCGACCTGTAACCGTGCAGGAAAAACTTTGGCACGCGTCACACAACAGCGATTACGTTGCCAATCCCGAAATTGGCGTCGGATCGCTGCATAGTTGGGGTGTGGCTGTGGACGCTACGTTAGTCGATACGTGGAATCGTCCCGTGCGAATGCCCAGTGACTTTGACGATTTTACACCTGCCGCAATGTGGCGTTACGCAGGACCTCATCCCGATATTCGCGCACACGTCCATCTGTTGCAGGTCGCGATGCGAGATGCAGGTTTTTGGGGATTGCGCACCGAGTGGTGGCATTTCACGATTGCTGATTGGCAAAAATACTTGCCGAACCAGGCGGCACGAACCGCACAGGTGTACGGTACTCAGTGGCAGGGTAAGTTATGATCGCGGCGTTGGTCCGTGATTTGCAGCAACCAGAATACATTCATGTGTTGCTCAATCCGTTGCCAGTTTATGGGTTGCTCGTGGGTTGGGTTGGACTCATCATCGGCCTGGTTTTACGGAGTCGCCCCGCGCAAATCGCTACGCTGTCGCTCGTGCTACTTAGCTCTATTTCAGCGTGGCCCGTTTACGAATTCGGCGAGCAAGGTTACGACCGTGTTTTGTCGATGACTGACGAACCGGGAGAAGCCTGGCTTGATGAACACATGCATCGCGCTGAGAACCTCATCTGGGTTTTCTATGCGCTCGCAGCTGTGAGCGCGTTCGCTATCGCTGCGCCAATCAAATGGCCTAAATCTTCCATGCCGCTCGCTGTCGCGGTGGTTTTGCTCGGCGCGGTGACCCTGGGAAGCGGGACTTACATCGCCTATGCTGGTGGAAGAGTCCGCCATCGCGAATTTCGAAACGAAACGCCGCCGCCGAAGAGACCCGAACACGAGCATTAGCATCGTTGAAGCGTTAAAAGAGAAACGGCATCGTCATTCTGCGCCAAGCGAAAAGTCTCTGGCTATTTCCTGCGACAACGTCGACCTCGCAATCAGAGATGTTTCGCTTTCGCTCAACATGACAAGATGCACGGTTCCGCTTCATCGCTTCATCGCTTCAACCCTTCAGCGCTTCAACGAACTCATGAGAGCTGAGCTAGGCCGCGCCGAACGTCGTGTCGAAGAACAAAGCGTCGCACTCAAAAAGCCGCTGGGACTTGGCGATCTCGTCCTGACACAGATTGTCTTTGTGGTTGGCTCAGGCTGGGTCGGCACCGCTGCAAAGCTTGGAACCTCGCATCTCTTTTTCTGGCTTCTTGCCATTTTACTCTTCTACATTCCGCAAGCAGCCGTCGTCATTTACCTAAGCAGACTGATGCCGTTGGAGGGCGGAATTTACCAATGGGCAAAGCTCGCTTTTAATGAATTTACCGGCTTCATCGTCGCTTGGAACCTTTGGCTTTTGTCGATCATGGTGATCGCTCTGGGCGGAATGTTCATCACAACGAACATCTCCTATGCCCTTGGTGATGCAGCGGCGTGGATGCGAGACAGCCCCTGGTGCGTCGCGCTCATCAGTTGCGTGCTGGTCAGTGGCCTTGGATTGACCGGTGTTCGAGGTCTATCGTTAGGCAAATGGGTACACAACGTCGGCGGGTACGCGATGTTCCTGGCTTATGGAGCTTTGATTGTTCTTCCATTCATTGCTCTCGCTCGCAGCGATCTCACCGCGTATCGCCCACTTGAAATCGCTGCACCCGCGATGCCGCTTTTCTACTGCTTCAACATCTTCAGCAAACTGGCAGTCGGCGGACTGAGCGGATTTGAATATGTCGGCATTCTCGCCGGTGAAGCTCATGCACCGGCACGCAACATCGGACGCTCCGTTATTATCGCCGCGCCGATCATCGCGCTGATGTTTGTTCTTGGGACAAGTTCGGTTTTGGCTTTCATAAGAAATAACCAAATCGATCTAATCGGCCCGGTGCCGCAGACATTGCGGCTCGGTCTGCATTCGTTCCGAATCGCCGGCGCGATCGCTTCGGTGGCGATTCTGCTGATGACAGTACGTTCGATATCTTCGATGAGTATTCATTTCACCGGCAGCTCGCGTTTGCCGATGGTGGCCGGCTGGGACGACCTGTTGCCGGCATGGTTTTCGCGCCTGCACCCGCGCTACAAAACGCCGATCAACTCAATCATGTTCGTCGCCGCGATCACGCTGGTGATTGCCATCTCCAGCCAGATCGGCGCAGGCTTGCAGGAAGCATTTCAACTCGTGGACAACGCCGCGAATGTTTTTTACGGAATTGTTTATACCGTGATGTTTGCAATCCCGATCGCAGGCGCGGCCGCAATACGAGCGGGCGCACGCACCTGGTTGCGACTGGCCGCAGGTGCGGGGCTTGTGGTCTGTTTACTGGCCATCTTCTTCACCATCTATCCGATCATTGATGTTCCCAGCCCGTTAGTTTTCGCAGCAAAAATCATTGCCGTGACTCTCATAGCCAATCTCATCGGCGTCACTATTTTTGCGCTCAACTACAAGCGTCGCGGCGCGATTTGAAACTAGACTGCTTTAAGCAGTCGAATTCAGCGGCAGTTATCAATTACCCAGCGCAAATAATCCGGCGATCCACTGTCGACATTGAAACAGATCAGCTCTGGGACTTCGTATGGATGAAGCGAGCGCAGCTTTCCTTCAAATGCGGCCAGCCGATCCTGGGTTGTCTTGAAGAACACCATGACCTCGCCGGCCGTCTCGATTTTGTCTTTCCAGTGATAAATGGAATGAACCGCCGGCATGAGATTGGCGCATGCCGCCAACTTCCCCGCAACCAATGCTTCCGCGATACGATTGGCTGTCTCCACATCAGGAAAAGTGCTGACGGCGAGTAAGACTTGATCAGCCATTGCTCAGGCTAGGGCAGGCGTAGACGATCGATTGAACGTCTCACTGCGTCCGATCGGCTCGGAATGCCCAGGCGGCTCGCCTCGGCAAATCCAACCGCCACCGAGGACGATGTCGTCATCGTAAAGCACTGCTGCTTGTCCAGGAGTCACAGCTCTTTGCCGATCATGCAGCCGCACGTGAGCGCGGCCGTCGTCGAGTTGCGTCAGCGTAGCGCGTGTCCCTGGGTGGCTGTAACGAATCTTCACCGTTACATCGAACTGTCTGGAGGGCGGAGCTCCTGCGACACTGGGCTCACAGGAGGCCGACCCTCCATGAAACCCGCGCGCGATATCGCAAATCCAATTCACTCGATCGATCTCGAATTCGTCCGTCACTAAATCATCAGCATCTCCCACAATTACGCGATTCGTCGCCGGATCCATATCCACGACGTAGCGCGGCCGCGGTGAGCCGCCCGGCAACCCTCTGCGTTGTCCAATCGTAAAAAGCTCGATGCCATCGTGTTCGCCCAGAAAATTCCCGGCAACATCATAAATCTCGCCGCGATGAAACTCGTTTTCGCCCAGATGCGAGCGCAAAAACGCTTTGTAATCGTTCCCAGGAACAAAGCAGATTTCCTGGCTATCCGCCTTGTCCGCAACTTTAAGGCCTAACGAGCACGCGATTTCGCGGATTTGCGGTTTTGTCATTTTGCCAAGTGGTGTTAACGCACGTCGAAGCTGGGGCTGACGCAAACTGAAAAGGAAATAGGACTGATCTTTGCGTGGGTCGAGACCCTTTCGCAAAATTGCGTGATCAGCGCGTTGTTCAATGATCGCGTAATGCCCCGTTGCAATGTAGTCGCAACCCAGGGCAGCTGCTTTGCTCCAAAGATTGCCGAATTTGAGCTTCTCGTTGCACATCACACACGGGTTTGGCGTACGGCCGGCCTGATATTCGCTTGAGAAATAATCAATGACCAACCGCTCGAACTGGTCGGCTTCATCAACGACGTAATGCGGAATACCCAGCGAATGCGCCGCACCGCGCGCATCGGCCACAGCTTGCGGGCCGCAACATTTGTCTTCCGCGCGCGAGATGCAATCCTGCGGCCAAACTTTCATGGTAACGCCGATGACCTCGTAGCCTTGCTGGCTCAACAAATATCCCGCGACGCTGGAGTCCACTCCCCCACTCATTCCCAGTAAAACACGGCGTTTGGTTCGATTCATGCGAAACAAAGAATTTCAACGAACAGTCAACTGAGTCAATGGAGGGGCGAGCTCCTGCGAGACCTTGCACGCAACGGCGTCGCAGGAGCTCCGCCCTCCAGTTTCACAGCCCGGCTTACGAATTCACTGCCCCTCAGTGTGAAACGCCAGGGATAATGCGCGGAGCGCGTGATACCAATGCGCTTGTCGGCGACCACATCCGCAGACGTCTTTGTGTTGCGAGCGAAGCAATGTCGCGGGTCGGAGCACAAATCCATTTCATGATGGCGATTGGTGATGCCAAGCGCTTGCGTGAGTTTGCCCGGTCCCGAGCAAAGACGTGTCACGTCGTTAAGACCACGACGTTTCTTCATTCGTTCGATCCCTTTCCTCGGCTCTAGTGCGCGAATCAAAACGAAGCCGTTCTCGTGGCCTTTCACCAACACGTTCAGCATCCAATGCATTCCATAATTGAAATAGACATAAGCCGCACCGGCGTTGTTTCGCTCGATAAAGCTGCGCGCGCTCGGCCGTGTAAACGTATGCGCGGCCTCGTCGTTGATTGCTGCGTACGCTTCCACCTCGACGACGATCCCCGAGCAATCGTCCCAGATTAGTTCTGTGCCGATCAACTCCCGCGCGCAAGTGAGTGGGTCACGTTCGAAGAAAGACGCACGCACAATCTTGTTCACCATCGCGACGCTCCTTACTTGATGGATCGGTGTTCCTTCAGTATTTCGATCGTTTTGTCGATTGGCAGTCCCTCGACCGTGTGCCCATTCCCGCTCATTGTCGTCGCTCGAAAGATCGAGTTGTAGATGGCTTCTTCGGTCGCTTCGATCACAGCGAGAAACAGCGGCGAGATCGCATCGTTGGTCAGTAGTTCGGCATGCCTGGTGGGCGGCTTCTCAGAAGTGTGATTCCGTAACTGTGGTGCAGTCGAGAATGCGATTGCATAATCCCCGCTACCATTCGAGGCAGCACTTCCGGTGCGGGCCATTCCGAGCCACGCCCTGGCTGCGAAGCGCCTCAGGTTCCGCGGATCGATGGGCGCATCGGTCGCGATGACTATCATGCACGAACCGTCTGCCTTGTCTTTCCGGCTGCCTTCCTGCAACTCATTGTGCAGGTAGTACCGACCTAGTTCCTGACCAACTGGAGCGCCAGCAATCGAGAGGACGCCTCCAAAATTCGTCTGCACTAGAACTCCGACCGTGTACCCACCGAAATTCTGAGGCAGCTTTCGCGACGAAGTTCCGATTCCTCCCTTCCAACCAAACGCCACAGTCCCAGTACCAGCTCCGACATTCCCCTCTTCAACTGGGCCGGTCTTTGCTTTCTTGATGGCGGCGAACACGTCGTCTGGTGTGATGTGACGCCCGCGTATGTCGTTTAGGTATCCGTCATTGGTCTCGCCGATCACCGGGTTGACCGAGAGAACATTCTCGTTTCCCGGCAGAGTCAGAATATAGGTCATCACCGCGTCTGCTACACGCGGAACGCTCGCAGTGTTTGTCAGCACGATCGGTGTTTCGATCTCGCCCATTTCATTGACCTGCGTAGAGCCAGTCAGTTTTCCAAAACCGTTTCCAACGAAAATCGCGCCAGGCACCTTGTCGCGGTAGAGATTACCTGAATGTGGCAGAACGGCCGTAACACCGGTGCGGACGTTATCTCCGCTAATGATTGTCGTGTGACCGACTTCAACCCCGGCAACATCCGTGATGGCATTAAGTGGACCAGTCGGCAGAATGCCAACTTTCAGTCCTAAATCCGAAGCGCGAGGTCGCGTATTGGAATTTGCGCTCTGCGCAGAAACAGACGAGGCGAGCAACAAGGAAGCAGCCACAGCGACAAATTCCCGAGCCATGAAAAAAATTGTACGTCTAAATTTGATCAACTAAATTCGAAAACGTATACGGGCTCAAGAAGATGCCCGGACTCGGCCGCAAGGCTGCCACCAGGGAAATCGGCGACCAACCAGTTTAGGAGCCTGATGGCTTGTAATAAATCGGAATCTTGACTTTGCTGTCGACGGGTTTGCCGTTGCGGAACGCCGGAATGAATTTTGCGCCATCAAAATCGGACAGGGCCGCTTTGCCGAAACCCAGATATGGCGGCTCCTCCGTTACGACCTGGATGTTCTTCAGATTACCTGCAGCATCAATATCGAGTGCAAGTTCGACAACACCAGTCAGCGCTACCGTAGTCCCCGTGTCGGGATAACGTATCCCCGTGAACTTCGAGTCCTTACCAACATAAGGCTGCGGATCGATGAAATCAGTTTCCTTATCCAATTCCGGCAGTTGCTGATTGGCGAAAATGCGCAGCCGCGGATTGCCATTCACGACCGCGAACCTCACCGTGCCGTAGAAAACAGCGAGCACCGGTTCATGGTTATGAATCGCGGGAATGAACTTCGCATTGGCCAGACGTTTTAAGACTTCTTTCTCGAGCAATTCGGATCCCTTCGTGCCGCGATACGCGCCGGCCCGGGCAACCTCACCGGTCGGCGCTACGAGACAGGTAAACATGATTGCAGCGTCCTTTTGACCTTTTTTGATCAAGTCGGCTGTATCAATTGTGTTAATCAGTGCATTGGGCCCCGACCCGACCAGTGCCGGCCGGAACTCCGGCAGGGCCGGCGGTGCACTCTTCTTTGTTTGCGATAATGCAAGATTCGCGCTGAACAACAAACCAATTACACAATAGATCCCGAGTCGCATGGCGGAATAGGCAAGCGAAATGCGCCCCTTTTGCAAGGGAAACCCGCAAAATTTATGCCGCGCTTGCAAGTGGTCGTATCGCCGCAATTCGACGCACGACTTTATGTCGCTGAAAATAACCAATCAGCGCATCTCTGGTTTGCACCGGATGCAGAGTGCAATGGGCCTCCGGCCGCTCGAGAAACACGCGCAATTTCATGAAGTGGTGGCCGCCACTGCGCGCGTCGAAGCTGTTGAGCGCAATGACGTATTTCTTGTTGCGATCCAGCGGTTCCCCGTTGGCCAGAGTCATCGAGACGATTTTACCCTTGCCGCCGCGACCCTCTGTTTTCACAGCAAAGCCAAGCAGATTGCGGTTCTCATGAGTGGCGAATACTTCGTCCATGCTAATTTTTATTTCTTCAGGAGATAGCTGTGCTGTCACGATGTAGTTCTCAAAAGGAATCACATTCCAGACGTCGCGAACGCTTTTAGGCCCGGCGACCAACTCGGCCGTGTCACCGAAGCTGCCGTGCATGACGCCATCCACAGGCACATTTCGTTCCGATAACGTTTCCATAATCGCAGTTCCGATCAGCTTCTCCAAGTCACTCGGTCGGCCGGGTTCGCTTCGACTCCGGAGCGTCTCGGCGAGTTCACCAATCGGTGAGGCCAGCGCCTCCTCCGATTCGGCTAGCTGCGATTTCGCTCGGGAAATAACTGCACCATCAAAGGCGAAATGCTTATCCATCAACTCGCACATCGCGTCTCGGCGCAGCAGTTTCTTTGAATTGCGATCGAAGAGAAGATCGACGCGCCCCACGTGAATCCCAAAATGATCCGCCTGGGTAAACAACACGCCATTCGTTAGCCGGCTCGGAACGTCCTGATGCGTGTGACCTGCGATAAACACTGCCACCTCCGGAAATTCTGAAGTCAACGCCATTACGGTATTGGCAAAATCATCGCCGCCGGTGCGGGTCTTGAGTCCCATGTGACCCGTTAACACGATCGCGTTCGCGCCTCCCTTCTTCGCACTCGCGATCGCGCGGCGAACTGGCTCGACCGGATTCCGGAAATCAAGTCCCCGGGTAAATTCCGGCCAAAGCCAAAACGGCATTCCTGGCGTGGTGACGCCGATGATCGCGAGCTTGATTCCAGCAATCTCCTTCAAAATGAAAGACTGAATTTTTGCAAACGGGTGCTTCGCATCTGGAAATTCGCCGGCAGGTTTTCCTTCCATCAGCGTGTTCGCGGCAAGAACTGGCATGTTTGATTGTTCCAATGCGCGTTCGAAACATTCCATCCCCCAATCGAATTCATGATTGCCGACGACCCAGGCGTCATATTCGAGCTGATTGAGCAGATCGATCATCAACGCGCCCTTGTTTCGAAGGCTGACGTCGGTGCCCTGATACACGTCGCCGACGTCGATCAAGATCGAGTTGGGATTTTCACGCTGCCAGCGCCTGATTTGCGTCGCGCAACGTGCCAATCCGCCCCGATCCCGGTTTCCGTCGTAATCGGAGGTTGGAAGGATATGACCGTGTAAATCCGTTGTGTGCAGGATCGAAATGCAAACCGTGTCGGGGTTGAGCGCGGCAGAAGCGCTCGCGAGCGTCGGAACCGTGCTGAGCAGTCCCGCCTGCCCAGCGAGTTTCAAGAATTCCCGCCGCGTCCAAGGTCTGTCCGGGTCACACATCGCCTGCTTCAGTGGGCAGACATATTAGCGCCACACCGGTCAAGATCTCAATGAAAAATGCTGAGACCTTCCCTGTCTTGACCATAAGACCGTTTCGCTGAGACTTCGTCATGCTTAACGAGAATGCTGTTACTGTTTTCAAAGCGAACCTGCGTGGGCGACTGATCGAACCGGGCGACAAAGATTACGATGAAGCCCGGAAGGTATACAACGCGATGATCCACAAAAAGCCGCGACTCATCGCCCGTTGTGCCGATGTGGCTGACGTCATTAGCTCCGTGAACTTTGCGCGAGAAAACGATCTACTTCTCGCCATCCGCAGCGGTGGACATAACGCGGGAGGTTTGGGAATTTGCGACGATGGGTTGGTCATCGACTTGAGCCCGATAAAATATACGCGGGTCGATCCGACGGCGCGCACTGTAACCGTTGGCTGCGGGTGCACATGGGGTGATGTCGATCACGCGACGCATGCGTTCGGGATGGCGACGCCCAGCGGAATCATTTCCACTACCGGCGTTGGTGGATTAACGCTTGGCGGAGGAGTCGGGCATCTCACGCGCAAATGCGGATTAAGCATTGATAATCTTGTCTCGGCCGATGTCGTTTTGGCCAACGGCACTTTTGTTAAGGCGAACGCTGATGAAAATTCCGACTTGTTCTGGGCACTTCGCGGCGGTGGCGGAAATTTTGGCGTTGTAACAGCGTTTACATTCAAGGTGCACCCGATCGACATGATCTATGGCGGCCCGATGCTCTACGAGCTGAGCGAAACAGCAGAGGTAATGAAATGGTACCGCGAACTGATTCCCGCGGCTCCCGATGATCTAAGTGGCTTTTTCGCCTTTCTCACTGTCCCGCCCGCGCCGCCTTTCCCGGAACATCTGCACATGAAAAAAATGTGCGGCGTTATCTGGGCATACGCGGGGCCTCAGGAGAAAGCCGAGGAGACATTCAAGCCGATCCGCGCCTTCAAGAAACCTGCCCTCGATTTTGTAGGTCCCCTGCCGCAGCCAGCTCTACAGAGCATGTTCGATGCGCTGTACCCTCCCGGCCTTCAATGGTATTGGCGAGCCGATTTCGTAAATGAATTGAGCGACGATGCGATTGCGCAACACATTCGATTTGGTGAAGCGCTTCCAACGATGCATTCCACCATGCATATGTATCCGATCGACGGAGCGGCCTCCCGTGTCGGCAAAACAGATACTGCCTGGAATTATCGCGACGCCAAGTGGGCACAAGTGATGGTCGGTGTTGATCCTGATGCCGCGAACAAAGAAAAAATCGTCTCGTGGACGAAAAGTTACTACGATGCGGTTCATCCCTACTCTGCCGGCGGAGCGTATGTAAACTTTTTGATGGGTGATGAAGGCGAAGAACGCGTGAAAAAGACGTACGGCGCGAATTACGAGCAGCTGGTCGCGATCAAAAAGAAATACGATCCAGATAATTTCTTTCGCGTGAATCAAAATATTAAACCGAGCCCCAAATAGCCGGACAGTCGCACGCGATATTACCGCTGACGCAATGAAAGCGAAGCGAGGACCCGTCGCTTTTCCGTGATAGCTATCTTGTGCGAAGATCGAGATTACCAATGAACGCTGATGAACTGAGATCACTGCAGGCGCCTCTAAAAGCGCAATATCGAGAGCATACTGAGACCGCGTTGGTCACACTCCGGGCAGAAGGACGAATCGGCGAAAACGTCACCTGCAAAATCGAAACCGGAAAGGCGCCCGTTGAAGTGGGTCTTCATCCTGCGACAGGCGGTGATGGACAAAGCGCGTGTTCGGCAGACATGTTGCTCGAAGCGCTGGTAGGCTGCGCCGGCGTCACCCTCCGCGCGGTGGCTACCGCTTTGAACATTCCATTACGCGACGCGACGATTCGAGCAGAGGGCGATCTCGATTTTCGCGGCACACTCGGCGTCTCCAAAGATGTGCCAGTTGGATTCAAAGAAATCCGGCTAAACTTCGATTTGGATATCGATGCTAGCGAAGAACAGCTCGCCACATTGCTTCGTCTGACCGAGCGCTATTGCGTCGTTTACCAAACGCTTACTCATCCTGCCAGCATCAGCGTTTTGCATCGCGTAATATCGCGGTAAGGTTTCGCGGCTATGCCGTTGTACATGGACATTCACAATCTTCCGGAGGGAACCACTCCGGAAGATGTCGCAAAGGCTCACGCCAAAGACATGGACACGCAGCGGAAATATGGCGTCGAATACACCAAATACTGGTTCAACGAGAAGGCACGCAAAGTGTTTTGTCTTGTTCATGCACCAAACGCCGAGGCAGCCCAATGTGTCCATCGCGAAGCGCACGGCCTTGTGGCAGAGAAGCTGATTGAGATACAGCCTGAGCTTGTGGAAGGCTTTCTGGGTGGGGTCGAAACAAATTCAGCTGGGGCGGCCGTGCTGCCGGATGCCGGAGCCGATGCGCGAGATCCGGGAATTCGAACCGTGCTATTCACGGACGTCGTGAATTCAACGACGTTGACTCAATCGCTCGGCGATGAAGCGGCGCTTGCCATCCTCGGCGTGCACGACGTGATCGTGCGAGATGCGTTGTCCGCCCTTGGCGGTCGCGAGGTCAAGCACACGGGCGACGGGATCATGGCCTCATTTGTCTCGGCAGCGGGCGCGGTTCGATGCGCAATTCAGGTCCAACGCGAACTGGCAAGGCATGCGCAAGCGAACCCCGACCGCCATCTTAAAGTTCGAGTCGGCGCTGCAGCAGGCGAACCAGTCGAGCAACATAACGATCTCTTTGGGACGACGGTTCAACTGGCGTCCCGCTTGTGTGGTCACGCCCAGCCGGAACAAATCCTCGTATCGAACGTCATTGCCGAGTTATGTCTCGGCAAAGGACTCCTTTTCGAGGACTTGGGTGAAGTTACGCTTAAAGGTTTCGATCACCCAGTCCGCGCCCATGCCGCCACGTGGAAGCAAGCGGCGATGTAATGGCCGAATTAGACGAAGAAATATTCGCGTTCTTTTACGAAAGTTCGCCTACTTCTCGTTAGGTCTCGTGCAGATTCCATCATCACTCGCGCGGCTGCTCAATAAAGGTGCTGCGGTCATTGCCGAGGACCAGTACGAGCGTGAGTGCGCGAAGTTTCCCGAATCCCGCGTCGGTGCGATCAGCGTGCGTGGCCCCGCACCTTTCGTGACCGACGTCACTGAAGCCCTCGCGCAGCTTGAGCACGGGTATCCTTATGGCTACTCACTTGTGCAGCGTTACGTTCGCGGAATCATTGCTACAGACATTCGCAGGCGAAACGGAGAGCCGATTCGCGTTGTTTTCGTCGGTTCCACGCCAGAAGGCAGATTGCCAGTTCCACCGAACCGTTTCGCAGCAAACCTCGTTCGCTATGCCGTCGTCTGGAGAAAGCAGTTTGGCTTTGGTCTGTTTCGTTCGCGCAAATCACAGATTCAGTCTATCAGCCGCGAGTTGCACGCGATGAGACTGCTTGAGTGTGATCAGAGATATTTCCATCGCCCTACGAATCTCGTTTTGAACCTTGAGGGATAAGAGACCTAACCAATCGCTGGAGCGAACCGCTGACCGACGTGAAAATTTACTCTTGATGACTTCAACGCTGGAATTCCAAGCCGCGCTCGCTCTCGTCAGCGGTCGCTCAGCTTGTTCTCGTTAGATGCCTCGTCCGATTCGTTGGTTAATCCTGTCGCTTGGCGCGTTATTCCTACTCGCCGTCGTTGGCGTCGCCGCGATTACCTGTCGATCGCATTTGCATGAAGGCACCTACTATGGACCACACACGGACATCCTGCACATTGGAGAAAGAGTCATGACTGCGCAGTCCACGCGCGGTGTTGTGCAAAGCGATCCCGCATGGGACGAAGACTCCTGCTATCCGGATCGCCCGGTCAATGTAAGACTCGACTCGGGTGAAGTCGTTTCACTGCCACGTCAAACTTTACATCGATGATCAGTCATCTAGCCAGTCGCTGGAGGTCCGCTCAAAGACTACGCAAGTTTTCTCGATGCGCTGCGAAATGGGAAAATGGATGATCGTTTGGATTATCTGCATTGAGCGGCGTCACGTAGCACAGCCATCTTGGCTGTGAGGCTGGCGGGCATCCTGCCTGCCATTGTGTGCGCGCGATCCGGACAGGCAAGATGCCCGTCGGCCCCACAGGCTAGAAGCCTGTGCTCCATGTGCACGGCTTTGAAATCGAACGAGCGACCCCGATAAGCATGTCGATCAAGGGCGCGACTGCGGGATGCTTCCTCTTTATTGATCGAAGCAATTCTGTAGATTCTGTCTCGGTTTCCCATGCAACTCGAAGGAATTGATCACGTAGCTCTGGGCGTGCGCGATATCGAGCAATCTGTGAAATGGTATATCGAAGTTCTCGGCTTTGAGCGACTTCATGACGGCGTGTGGAACGGCGTGCCGACTTTTATTGGCAAAGGAAATACTGGAATAGCGCTGTTTCCTGCGAGCCCAGATGCAAAACCGACATCATCAAGTCACCGCGAACTGCGAATGCTTCATCTCGCTTTTCGCGCAACCAGACAAAACTTCCTTGCAGCGCAGCGCGAACTCGAAAAACGCGGAATCAAATTCGAATTTCAAGATCACGAGATTTCGCACTCCATTTATTTTCGCGATCCCGACGGCCACGCGCTCGAGATCACAACCTATGAACTCCCCAAACCATCCTGACTTGTCATTTCGAACGGACGCGCCTGCCAAGCCGTAGTCCCGCGGGACGCAGGCTGGAGACATCCCTCGATATTTCTGAAACACTTGGAGATTGAACCTGTTCGTCTCCGGACTCTCTCGCCGCTACCCTCGCAGCATTTCCATCCATGTCGCTCGTCCCACTCGCTCCATTCCTCAATTCACTCGGAAATGACGGGTTGGCGCGACCGCGCCCTACGATTTACGCAATCCGTCCGCAGCAGTTCTTGTATTTTTTTCCGCTGCCGCACGGGCATGGTTCGTTGCGCCCGACTTTTGGTATGGAACGGCGTACGGGAAGATCAATCGATACTTCGCCTGCGCCATCGCCGTCTCCGGCTGCGACTCCCGCCATTGCGCCAACGGGCTGACGCATGCGCGCATCGGCGCCCGCAGTGGGCGCGGTTGGCGCATGCTCGCGCATCAAGAACTGTGGCAATGTCGCCAGGAAATTCTCGAATGCCTGCAAGTTCGAAGTACTGCGGAACAGATTATTTAACACTTCGTTCTTAATGTTCGCCATCAATTCGACAAACATGTCGTAGGCCTCCGTCTTGTACTCGATGAGCGGGTCTTTTTGCGCGTAACCCCGGAGATAAACGCCTTCGCGCAGTGCGTCCATTGCGTAGAGATGTTCCTGCCAGAGCCGGTCAATCGCGTTGAGAATGATGTAGCGCTCCAGGCTTTTGACCGCAGTCGGTTCTTCGTGGCTCGACTTGCGCTCGTACGCGTCCTTGATCTTCTCGATCAGAAACTGCGTGTTTTCGTCAACTGCGCGCGTGTCGAACTGCGCTTTTTCCTTCGTTAAACCGAGCGGAAAAGTCGTGTTCACCCAATGCGTGAGGCCCGTGTAATTGGGCTCATCGACATCGAGATATTCTTTCACTTTTGCCGGCACGGCTTCGTCGATCACTTCGTAAATAAGTTTGCGCGGCTCCTCGGAATCGATCACTTCGTTGCGGTACGTGTAAACGACTTCGCGCTGCATATTCATCACATCGTCGAAATCGAGCGTCCGTTTTCGAATCATGTAGTTGCGTTGTTCCACACGTTTCTGCGCCGTCTCGACCGACTTGTTCAGCCATCGATGCTCGAGTTCCTGGCCTTCTTCGAGCCCGAAGCGCTCCATGATTCTCGTCATGCGATCGGCCGCGCCGAAATTGCGCATTAGGTCGTCTTCGAAACTGACATAAAAGCGCGACGCACCCGGATCGCCCTGGCGCGCGCAGCGTCCGCGTAGCTGCCGATCGATTCGGCGCGCCTCGTGACGCTCCGTGCCAATTACCATCAAACCACCGAGCTCTGTCACGCCTGAACCGAGCTTAATGTCAGTGCCGCGGCCAGCCATGTTGGTTGAAATCGTGACCGTGCCCGGTTGACCGGCGCGCGCGACGATCTCCGCTTCCTGCATGTGAAATTTTGCGTTCAACACGTTGTGCGGAATTTTCTCCCGCTTCAGCATCCGGCTGATTAGCTCAGAGGCCTCGACGCTCACCGAGCCGACCAGTACGGGCTGGGTTTTCGCATGGGCTCCTTTGATCTCCTTAATGACCGCGTTGTACTTTTCGCGGCGGGTCTTGTAGATGCGATCGTTGTGATCCGTGCGCCGCACCGGCCGATTGGTCGGAATAACGTTCACGTCGAGTTTATAAATGTCGTGAAACTCTGCGGCTTCGGTTTCGGCCGTGCCGGTCATTCCAGCCAGTTTTTGATAAAGCCTGAAATAATTTTGAATCGTGATCGTAGCCAGGGTTTGGGTCTCACGATCGATCTGGACACCCTCCTTCGCTTCGACTGCCTGATGTAATCCGTCGCTCCACCGCCG
>QHQO01000081.1 GCA_003221195.1 Verrucomicrobiota bacterium | reverse complement strand
CGAGCGACCAGAATCGGTCGTGCGGGTGGACTTACCGTGTTCGCCTTGCAATTACCGTCGCTTGAGCCAATGCCCGTTTAGTCACGCCTGCATGAAGCAAGTTACGTCCGCGATGGTGGTGGAGCGCGTAAGAAAAATCCTTGGGAATGCAAAGAGTCCAGCGGAGGCGGCCAATTGCTTTTCATCGCCTTGATCGAACCTTGGAAACGATGCTTGCCGCCGACCGTTTGGGCTCGCGATTGGATTCAGTGAAGAATTCGCAGCGTGTGACGGCCACTAATTGAATATGGAGATCGCCGTACGCAGAGCTGGACCTTCGGACGCCGAAGCGATCTGGAAGTGTTACACTGCGCCGCTGGCCGTCCGCAACACGCTACAAATGCCTTACCGCAGCCTCGAATCAGTTCGTGAGCAACTGACCAAATGTGGAGAAGGCGATCACATTTTGGTCGCAGCCATTGATGACGAGGTCGTGGCCGTGATCGGCCTGCATACGTCTTCGAGGCCGCGAGTCAATCACAGAGGCGAGATCGGGATGATGGTTCGCGACGACTGGCATGGCAAAGGCGTCGGCACAGCGATGATGCGGGCGGTGATTGATTTAGCCGACAAATGGCTAAACCTTGCGCGAATCGAGCTGACAGTTTTTACGGACAACGAGTCTGCGATCGCGCTCTATCGCAAATTTGGATTCGAGATTGAAGGCACGCATCGCAAGTATGCGTTCCGCGACGGGGAGTTCGTAGATGCTTACGCGATGGCGCGCATCAAATGAAAAATCCTGCCGCGGCGAAGTCGCAAGTTTAATAAGCAATTCGTTCTTAGGAAATCTGGCAATTTGATTCCCTTGTGGCTGGGGGGCCGATAAGATCGACCACCGCTGTGAATAGAACGAAGGCAATTTTCGCTGGACTGCTTGTTGGGTTGCTCGCCGGAGTCGTGATGACAGCGGCGATGTTATTACTCGCTGTGCTGGGCGTGGCTACACCGCTCGTGATCATCGGCGATCGTCTCTCGGTTTTCATTTCGCCCGGTCCGTTTCTTTCCATTATGGGCAAGGTAGGCGGTTACAATCATCTCAAGCAACTCGGCGTTGGGTCGACGATAGCTGGTCAACTCGTCGTTGGCGCAATGGCCGGAGCGATCTTTGGATTGTTCTCGCGCCGCAATCCTGCGCGAGTTTCAGCGCTTTGGACGATGTCGATATTCGTTTTGTTGCCGATCGTTGTGCTTGCGATCGCGCTTTGGCCGGTTTTGGGCACGAGAATTCAGCCCGGCGATTGGACGCCGTGCTTTTGTTCTTGGCGTAATCGGAGCTGCAGTTACTGGCGGTGGAATCGCATTGGCTCGCAAGCTTTATCGTGCCGCGACCTTCAGTTATGACGGCACCCAGTACAAAGGCCGCATTGTCCAGCCTATTACGCCTAACGAATTGTTTTATTGCGTGACGAAGAATGTGGTCGATCCGCGGGTGGATGTTGATCTTTGGCATCTTGAAGTAGTCGGCCTCGTGAAGAACGCCGCCACGTGGCGGTTCGATGATCTGTTGGGATTTGAAATGAAGGACCAGGAAACAACGCTGATGTGCATCAGCAACGGTCTGGATGCGGGACTGATCAGCAATGCTGTCTGGAAAGGTTTTCCGCTGCGTGACGTTCTGGATAGGGCCGTCCCACTTTCTGGCGCCGGGCGGGTCCGCTTTCGTGGTGTCGACAATTACACCGATACTATTCCGCTGGAGAAGGCGCTGGAGCCAACCACGTTACTTGCTTATGAAATGAACGGCGCAGAGTTGCCTGATCGGCACGGCTATCCGTTGCGTCTCATCGTCCCAGGTTACTTCGGCGAAAAACATGTGAAATGGCTCACCCGAATTGAAGTGACTGACGCGACCGCGAAAGGATTTTATGAGGCACAAGGCTGGGGCCCCGATTTTATTACGCCGACAAGATCGAGAATTGATGTGCCGGATCCCTGGTCGTCGTTCGCGTTGGGCAAATTGAACGGGCCGATTGAAGTGAAGGGAATCGCCTACGGTGGTGACCGTGGTATCTCGCGCGTGGAATTGAGCAGCGACGGCGGCAAATCGTGGCGCGACGCTGAGATCTATTATTCCGGCGGCAATCTGGCATGGTCGCTTTGGAAAGCCGAATGGATGCCAGATGCTGCAGGTGACTACATGTTGGTCGCTCGGGCCACCGACGGAGAAGGCGATGTGCAAGAATGGGAAGAAGATAGAGGCCCATTTTCCGGTACAGCCGGCTTGCATGAGATTGGCGTGCGCGTGACGGCGTAGCTGGCCGTGTCTCCGCGCATCTGGCGGGTGAGATGCGCTTGCCACCGCGACGCGCCGTCGCCCCCGCAACAACTTGCGCTGTGTGCTAGATTTTATCGATGGAAAGAGTGATCATTATTGGAAGCGGCTGCGCTGGATTGACAGCGGCAATTTACGCCGCTCGCGCGAATCTGAGCCCGTTGGTGCTGGAAGGTCGTCACCCCGGCGGACAACTCTCGACTACTACGCTTGTTGAAAACTATCCCGGTTTCCCAGAAGGAATCGACGGACCTCAGCTAATTCTGAACATGCATAAACAGGCCGAGAAGTTTGGCACCCGATTTTCGTACGCCGAGGCTACCGATTTCGATGCCAGCAACCGGCATATTCGGATCAAAGCCGATGATGAGTGGTTGGAGACAGAGGCGTTGATCATCGCCAGCGGAGCTTCAGCGCGGTATTTGGGACTCGAAAATGAACAGAAACTGATAGGTCACGGGCTGACCTCCTGCGCCACATGCGACGGCGCGTTTTACAAAAATGTTCCGGTTTGCGTCGTTGGTGGAGGCGACTCTGCAGCAGAGGAATCATTGTTCCTCACCCGTTTCGCTTCAAAGGTCTACTTGGTTCATCGACGCGATAAGATGCGGGCTTCCAAAATCATGCAGGATCGTGTGTTTGCGAATAAGAAGATCGAACCGATCTGGGACACTGTGGTTACGGAATACATTCCGGACGAAAAAGGCGAGATGCGCGCCGTGCGTTTGCGCAACGTCAAAACGAATGAAGAGCAGGAATTGGCGGTGGCGTGTGTTTTCGTGGCAATTGGTCACGATCCCAACACCAAGGCCTATCGCGGCAAGCTCGACATGGATTCGGACGGTTATTTGATCACCAAGAAGCTGGTCGAGAGCAGACACCCCGGTGTGTTCGTTGCGGGCGACGTGGCTGATCGCGTTTACAAGCAGGCCGTGACAGCAGCCGGGTCGGGTTGCGCAGCAGCAATGGACGCGGAGAAATACCTGAGCGAATTGGAATCGCCCCCGTGATTGCGTCTGGCGATATCGTCGCGTTTCTATTGTCATGCTGAGCGGACGCGAAGCATCTCGGATTGTTGGATGCACTGAGCGAAGAAAGATAATCAGAGATTCCTCGACTTCGCTCGGAATGACAAAGTACGCGTGAAAATCTGCGACCTCACCCAGTTTTACTCTCCGGTAAGTGGAGGCGTGAAACGGTACGTTCATGAAAAGATTGCGTACATCAGCAGCTGTTCGCCTCACGACACGCATGTGCTTATCATCCCGGGACCGAAAAATGAGGTAACGACGAATGGCCGGTCGCGAATCTATTCGATTCGCTCGCCATTAGTATCGAGAAGCTCGAGGTATCGCGCGCTGCTAAATCTCCGCGCGATCGAAGAAATTCTGGAACGTGAGCGCCCTGACCTTATCGAATCAAGCGATCCGTATCAGATTGGATGGAAAGCGATTGCCGCTGGTCGCGCACTGAGAGTTCCGGTCGTTGGTTTTTATCATTCCCATTTCCCGGAAGCGTATCTTCGCGGGGGCACAAAATTCCTGGGCAAACGCGGAACGCAGCGAGCGATGAAGCTGACGCGCGCTTATGTACGTAGACTTTACAATCGTTTTCAAGCCACGCTGGTGCCATCCGAAAGGCTAGCCGAGCTTCTTTCCGAATGGGGTGTGTGCAATGTGCGTCCGGTGCGGCTCGGGGTGAACACTAGCGTTTTCAAGCCCGTGCCCGACGATGGAGCCGCCACACGCCACTCGTTAGGCATCGCCCGCGGGCAGACGCTACTTCTTTACGCGGGGCGATTGGCCAGGGAAAAAAACACACAAACCTTGTTTCGCGCTTTCGAGCTTCTGCTCCAGCGGCGACAGAATAAATTTCACCTGTTGGTTATCGGCGACGGACCGCAGCGGAACAAAGTGCAAAAGTTGCAGCGACGCTCTGGAAACCTCTCATGGATTTCATACTGCGCAGACTCGATCGATCTCGCCCGTTACTATCGCGCTGCCGATCTTTTCGTTCATCCGGGCGTTCAGGAAACGTTTGGACTTGTGGCGCTGGAAAGTCAGGCATGCGGCACACCCGTAGTGGGAATTCGCGGCAGTTACATGGATCAGATTATTTGCCACGACCAGAAATCGTGGGCGCGAGAGAACAGCCCTGAAGAGCTGACCGATGCGATCGAAGATTCTAGCGTCAAAAAATTGTCCGCTTTGGGGAAGACCGCCGCGGGGGCAACGGAAAGGCTCTATAGCTGGCCGCGCGTATTTGAGGAACTGTTTTGCATTTATCGCGAGGTTCGCGCAAACTACCGCCAATTTTAGATGACGGACGACGACCATAGGCCGTTCCTCATTCGTGGCTATCGCAGATCGGACCGCGAAGCGGTAAGAAAGCTCTGCTGTGACACCGGATTTCTCGGCGAGCCGATTGATCCCGTGTATGAAGATCGAGAATTGTTCGCTGATTTTCTCACTACGTATTACACCGATCACGAACCCGAGTCGTGTTTTCTGCTTGAAGTAGATGGCGAAATTCGGGGGTATCTTCTGGGGTCGCGCAAGCCTCTGCAGAACCAGGTGTACGCGCTTTACCAAAACGTCTGGCTCTTTTTTCGCTCCTTGACGCGATATTTCCGCTACCACGAACGCTCGCGCCGATTTATTCGGTGGCTGCTCGTGTATGGTTGGCGTGAGGTGCCGGCAGCGCCGAGACGCACGCCTCATTTTCATATCAATCTGCTGCCAGACGCGCGCAAGGTTTCGACGACACGCTCCTTGATGAGCGCGTATTTAAGTTACCTCTACCGCTCCGGTGAAAAACGCGTTTACGGCCAGATTGTTACATTCGAAAGCCGACGCGGAGAGAAAATGTTCGAGCGCTACGGATTCAAAGTGCTGAATCGAGCGGAGATCACGAAATACAGGGCAATTTATCCCAAATCGGTTTATCTCAGCACCGTAATCAAGACCTTGGAGACGGCCGAACCGCTTTCCGTCACGACACGTTCACGCTTATAACCCTGGGCAACTTGTTCCAATCGGCGATGTGCGTTAATGTGCGCCGCATTTTTGCCGGCATAGCTCAGTTGGTAGAGCAGCTGATTTGTAATCAGAAAAAAGGGTTTTGCTGGCTTTAGCTATTTTTAGCTATCACTTGGAAATCAATCACTTGTGACGATTTCTGAGGCTCTGCCTTTAGCTCTGATTAGCTGTTTTTTGCTCCTTTTCGGGGCTAACGGGTACAAATCACGGGTACAATCGTTGCAGCCTCTGTCGCATCAGAAGCGCGTCGTCTCCAGCTTCTCCATGAAGTCGTATAGCCGATTTCCCGGCGTCCGCGGCGGGAAAAGCTCCTGGACCTGCACCTTCAAAACCTCCGCGAGATAGACAAGCGCTTTGTCGTCCACGTACGAGAGGCGCGCTTCGATTTTGGAAACGCCGCTTCGGCTGATGTCGAAGCCTGCGATTTGCAGCTTCGCGGCGAAATCCGATTGCGACCAGCCGAGCGCGTAGCGACGACGGCGAACCTGCGGGCCGACGTTATTCTTGTAACGCATACGGTCTCGTTCCTATTACGCAGTTTTTGTCTCAGCGGTCTCGAAACTGACCCGCGGCGCGCATTTGGTCTCGCAGAGTGCGATCAGCTGGCGCGCGTCGCGTTTCGGCAAAGCCTGTGAGACTTCCTCGCGAAATTCGGCGACAGGTCGTAAGTAGTAGACGGATTCAAACAAGCGATCCACGCATTCCCCAGCAAGAGCCAGCACCTGGTCAAAAGTTTCGCTCTCGGAAGTGATGAGAGGCATCAGGGCAGGTGCCGGGAAATTAACGCGCGCGATGCAGCCATCGGCGCCCGTAGCAGTCCATCGGGAACCACCGTTGTTCGTCGGCGTAAAGTCATTTTCGTGAAGCCGAGCCTCGCGGACGAGATCGGCCTTCATGATTTTAAGCTGTTCGCTTTGAGCGACGATTTCCCGGTGCAGGGCGACGGCTTCGTTAACAAGTTTCTTTAATTGAGCGTTAGTCATATGAATTCGGAGTTGAGATTTCTTGCCGCGCTTGCTCTGGCGCACTTGCTCCAGTGCTCGCGCGACACC
>QHQO01000157.1 GCA_003221195.1 Verrucomicrobiota bacterium | reverse complement strand
TCGATTTTCGATCAGCCAAGTCTATCGCACAGAGTGGAGGAGTATCTGCGCAATTTCAAACGGCTCGTTGAGAGCGAGGCGGGTGTGCAATGAGGAGTTTTCCCAGTGAGAAAACACTCGTAACGGCCTACTGGCGAAAACTAGCGAGTCCCAACGGCGCGAAATACAAGAGTCGAATCCGCGTGGTTAGAGACGCCACGCTGCCCCGAACGTTTTCGGGGGTCGGCGCGGCGCGCCGGCCCTACCGACTGAGGCCACGCACCCAATTCCATTCGAATCCATAGTATGTGGATTGTCCAGTTAGCTCTGAGGCGACCGTATAGCTTTACGGTCATGGCGATTCTGATCGTGCTAGTGGGCGTGGTCACGATCACGCGAATGTCCACGGACATTTTCCCAAACGTCAATATTCCGGTCGTGAGTGTCATCTGGAGTTACGCAGGGGTCGCGCCCGAGGAAATGGAGAAGCGTTTTGTGACAGTATGCGAGCGCGCCATGACCACGACCGTCAACGACATCGATCACATCGAATCGCAGAGCTACAACGGTGTCGCCGTCATTAAGGTTTTCTTTCATGAAGGTGCAAAAGTTGAAGCGGGCGTGGCGCAGATTACGTCCATCACACAGACGTTGTTGCGCATCATGCCGCCCGGCACGACGCCGCCCCTCATCATTCAATACAGCGCATCAAACGTGCCGATCCTGCAACTCGGGCTCAGCGGCAAGACACTCTCCGAGCAGCAACTTTACGATCTTGGTCTGAATTTCATCCGAACCCAGCTAGCTACCATTCAGGGCGCGCAAGTGCCGTTGCCGTACGGCGGGAAATCGCGCCAGGTGATGGTCGACATCGATCCGCAAAAACTCTACGGGAAGGGACTTTCGCCCGCGGATGTGAGCAACGCTGTGACTGCGCAGAACGTCATTCTGCCTGCGGGGACGCAAAAAATTGGCGATCGCGAGTACAATGTGCGCCTCAACAGCAGTCCGGAGCTGCTTCAGGTGTTGAACGACCTGCCTATCAAGCAAGTAAATGGCGCGACGGTCTATATCCGCGACGTCGCTAATGTGCGCGACGGGTTTGCGGTACAGACCAATATCGTCGCGCAAAATCGGATTCGCTCGGCGCTACTGACGGTGCTGAAAAGCGCAAGCGCGTCGACGCTCGACATCATCAAGCGCGTCAAAGACGCGCTGCCACGCATTCAAGCTACGCTGCCAAAGGAACTGCAGATCAGCCAGCTGTTCGACCAATCGATTTTCGTCCGCGCATCGATCAATGGCGTTTTGCGCGAAGGCGTGATCGCCGCATGCCTGACTGCGCTGATGATCCTGCTTTTTTTGGGGAACTGGCGCAGCACACTCGTGGTCGCGACTTCCATTCCGCTTTCCATTTTATGCTCGATCATCGTCCTTGGCGCGCTCGGCGAGACACTGAACATCATGACGCTGGGCGGTCTCGCGCTCGCCGTGGGTATTCTGGTCGATGATGCCACGGTGGAGCTTGAAAACATCCACCGCAACCTGGCGATGGGGAAACCGATGATCCGCGCGATTCTCGATGGGGCGGCGCAAATCGCGGTGCCAGCGTTTGTTTCGACGCTCAGCATTTGCATCGTGTTTGTGCCGATCTTCTTCCTGAGTGGTACCGCCAAATATCTGTTTCAGCCATTGGCTACGGCGGTGATCTTCGCCATGCTCGCCTCTTATTTTCTCTCCCGCACCGTTGTACCGACCATGGTGAAGGAATCCTCGGCTCGATATCGGGTTTCTTCTTCGGCATTCACGAGCGGTTTAATCGCGCTTTCGAGAAAGTACGCGATCGCTATGTGGAAGCGTTACGCTGGTGTCTTGCACATCGCGGTGTTGTCTTCGCCGCGATGGGCGGTTTTGTGCTGATCTCGCTTTGCCTTGTCCCATTCCTCGGCCGCGATTTCTTTCCCGCGGTAGATGCGGGCCAGTTTCGTTTGCACGTGCGCGCGCCAGTCGGAACGCGACTGGAAGCAACCGAAGAACGTTTTTACGAAGTAGGACGCGTGATTCGCGAAGTGATTCCGCCCAATGAAATTCAGAATGTCCTCGACAATATTGGCCTCCCGGTCAGCGGAATTAATCTCGCGTTCAGTGATAACGCGACCATCAGCTCGGCGGATGGCGAAATTCTGGTCGCGCTGAACGCGAAACACAAACCAACCGCGCAGTACATGCGCATTCTACGCGAGAGATTGCATCACGATTTTCCGGACATGGAATTTTATTTTGCCGCGCCGGACATCGTCAGTCAGATCTTGAACTTCGGCATTCCGGCGCCCATCGATATCCAGATTACCGGGCGCGATCCGAAAGGGTACGACATCGCGAACGAAATCAGGTCGCGCATCACGCAGATTCCGGGGGCGGCGGATGTGCACGTGCATCAGGTGGTGCATGGGCCGGACCTTCGGGTGAATGTGGACCGCACCCGGGCACAGCAAATTGGACTGACGCAAAACGACGTTGCGCGCACAATGCTAATTTCGCTTAGCTCGAGCGGCCAGAACGCTCCCAATTTCTGGCTCAATTTCCAAAACGGCGTGAACTACCAGGTCGCTGTGCAAACGCCGCAATACAAGATGGACACGCTGCAAGATTTGCAGAACACGCCGGTGGTCGCGCAAAATCTGCCGCGGCCGGAGCTACTCGCAAATCTTGCGACGGTCGAGCGCCGGGAGTCGCCGATCATCGTGAATCATTATGACGTGCAACCGGTCTTCGACGTGCTTGCCAACGTACAAGGCCGTGACCTCGGTGGCGTGGCAGGTCAGGTGAGCAAAGTTGTGAACGAGTTCAAATCGAAACTGCCGCGCGGCACGTTTCTGAATGTGCGCGGACAGGTCGATGGCATGAATAAATCGTTCGCAGGCATCGGCGCCGGCATTCTCTTCGCAATCGTGCTGGTTTACTTTTTAATGACCGTCAATTTTCAATCCTGGACCGACCCTTTCATCATCATCATGGCGCTGCCCGGTGCGCTCTGCGGCATTATCTGGATATTGTTCGTAACTGGCACCACTCTCAACGTCCCTTCACTTATGGGAGCGATCATGGCCATTGGCGTTGCAACGGCAAACAGCATCCTGGTCGTGACGTTCGCCAACGACGAGCGCTGCGGCGAGCATCCAAAAAATGCCCATGATGCTGCGCTCTCAGCCGGATTCACGCGGCTTCGTCCGGTCATAATGACTGCGCTGGCCATGATCATTGGCATGTTGCCGTTTTCTTTTGGGCTCGGGGAAGGTGGCGAGCAAAACGCACCGCTGGGACGCGCCGTGATTGGTGGCTTGATCGTCGCGACATTCGCCACGCTGTTTTTCGTCCCGGTTGTTTACAGCATGTTGCGCAAAGCCGAGTTCACCTGTGACGAAGATGAAGAGTTTGAGCGCCAGGAACAGAGAGAAAGGGCTTGATGAAAACACGACAACACAATGGGCACGAGCACGACGGGCACGGTGAGGTTGAAGTCCAGGAGCGGCATGGCGGGCCGCAAACGCCTAAGCGATCCGTCCCTACGCATCCGCCTGTGCGCAGCGTCGCTGTATGGGGACCCATCGCGGTGGTAAGCGTGCTGGCGCTTCTAGTCATCGTCGGGGTTTGGCGACACATGCGTGCTCACGGTGCGCAGGAACAGTTCACGAAAGAAACAAATCAGCTTGCGGTCAACGTGATCGACGCCAAGCGGGACCTTAAGCCGAAGGAGTTAATTTTGCCCGGCACATTCCAGGCAATCAAGCAGACGACGATTTATCCGCGATCCAACGGATACGTACAAAGCTGGAAGGCCGATATTGGCGATAACGTGCAGGCCGGTCAATTATTGGCGGAGATTGCTACACCGGAGGTGGATCAGCAATTGGCACAGGCGCGCGCACAAGAAGAGATTACTAAGGTTACCGCCGATCGCTGGCGCGACCTGGTCCAGAAGAACGTCGTATCGAAACAGGAGTACGATCAAAACGAAAAAGCCTATGAAGGGGCGAGAGCGAACTTGCAGCAGCTCGAGAAAATTCAGGGATTCCAGCAAATCCTCGCGCCGTTTGCTGGAAAGATCGCAGCTCGAAATATCGACATTGGCACGCTCGTGACTGCTGGGACTGGAAATTCTGGGACGCCACTTTTCAGCATCGTGCAGAGCGATGTGCTTCGTGTTTACGTGTTCGCGCCGCAGGAAAATGCGCCGTCGATTCACGAAGGACTCGCAGCGAAAATTATTCTCCAGGAATATCCCGGTCAGGAATTCGACGGCAAGGTCACACGCACGGCGGGCGCACTCGACCCACAATCGCGCACCATGCAGGTAGAAGTCCAGGTGCCAAACAATGAAGGCAAACTTTTCGCCGGCATGTATGGACAGGTGAAATTTCTATTGGCAAATGAGAACGCTCCGATCGTAGTGCCGGCGAATACGTTCTTGTTTCGCGCTCAGGGACCACAGGTGGCGACCATCGTAAACGAGAAGCACATCCATTGGCAAAGTATTCGCGTCGGGCGCGATTTCGGTGATCGACTCGAAGTGCTCGATGGCCTGAAGGAAAACACAAAAGTCGTTATGAATCCGACAGACGATTTGCGGGAGGGCACCCAGGTCGAAGTGAAACCGACAGGAGAATCAAAACCTGCAAGCAGTGTCGCTCAATCCGCCTCGACCAAGTGAGGGAGGCGCCTATAAAAAAAGAAAAGAAAGAGAACCTATGGATAAGAACCTCGAAAAAGTGAAGCTGCTGGCGCGCAATCTGCGCGACGGAAAAGAGTTTCCGCGCAGCCCGCGGCAAACGCTTGCTGGTTACGTGTTGGCGGCGCGCGCCGTGGACAAATGTCGCGCAGTGCTAGCAGGCTGGGAAGGGGAGTACCATTCCAATTGTCCGCTCGATCAACGCTGGCTGAAATTTGCCGAGATCGATTATGATGATTTCCGGTCGTTCGTTGCGACCGGTGCAACCGACGATGAGATCGCCGCGTGGATCAGCGACCATGCTAAAAAGCGTTCGCGTGCCGAAATTATTGCCTGGAACAACAAGGAACGCGACCTGCATTTGAGCGACTTGCCCTTGGAACTTCAGGAGTACATGGAGGATTATATTCAGCAGTTCATTCCTCGTAACAGAGTGGTGCATCACTGGTTCGACGTGTACGACCTGGAAGAGGAACGCATCTGATATTGCGTAGTCATCCCGAGCGAAGCGAGGGACCTCTCTAAGCCTCGAAAGATTACGCATATCAAACGAAATGTGGCAACGCACTCGATGTGCGAACGTTGTGATTATCTTGCGCGACGCGAGCTGCGATTGTGGGGTTCCTCGCTCCGCTCGGAATGACCTGCTGACCGAATACTGGAATTTTCGGGGAATTTAGTGCATCTGAATTGCTCTTGAAAAATACTGTCCAAGTACCACCTGAGGTATCCGGCATAGTGGAACATCTTTTTCGCCACGAGGGGGCGAAAATGGTTGCCATTCTCACCCGAATCTTTGGCATCGAGCATCTCAATCTTGCGGAAGATGTTGTTCAGGAAGCGCTCGCGCGGGCGTTGCAAACCTGGCCGTTCTATGGAGTCCCGAAAAATCCGTCAGCATGGATTATGCGTGCGTCGCGCAATCTCGCGCTGGACGTAGTTCGCCGACGAAAAGTATTTCAGAACAAACAAGCGGAAATCAGTCGTCTAATGGATCGCGACGTCGCCAAGTCGGACGAAGCGATTTTTTCAGAAGACGAAATTAGCGATGACCGTTTGCGATTGATGTTCGTCTGTTGTCACCCAGGCATTCCAGCGGAGGCGCAGGTCGCCCTCGCGTTGAAGACGCTGTGCGGCTTTAGTGTCGCGGAAATAGGGCACGCATTTCTAACCACAGAGGCTGCAATTGCCAAGCGACTGACCAGGGCAAAACAAAAAATCCATCAGGCGCGAATCCCGTTTGAAATTCCCGCAGGCGGAGAATTGGGGCAGCGATTGGATAACGTTTTGCAATCGCTTTATCTCCTGTTCAACGAAGGCTACAAAGCGTCGAGCGGTGAAAATCTCGTTCGCGAGGAGCTGTGCGAAGAAGCAATTCGCCTTGCGGAATTATTGGTGGCACATCGGGCCGGCAATCAGCCGAAGACGCACGCGTTGCTGAGCTTGATGCTTTTAAACGCCGCTCGCAATCCGACGCGGCTGGACAGCCAGGGCAATCTGCTGCGCTTGAAAGAACAGGACCGCAAACGTTGGGACAAATCCATGATCGCACGCGGCATGTTTCATATCGCCCAATCGGCAGCCGGCGACGAGCTTAGCGAATATCATCTTCAGGCCGGAATCGCCGCCTGTCACTGCGCAGCGAAGGGCTACGAGTCAACCAACTGGCAGCAAATCCTTTCGCTTTACGACAGGTTAATTGAATTCGATCAGTCGCCGGTCGTGGCTCTCAACCGCGCCGTTGCCCTCGCGAATATTCGTGGACCAAAAGCGGGACTTCAGGCTGTGAGAAGCATTCGGGGTCTCAACAAGCTGAGCTCGTATTATTTACTCTATGCTGTGCAGGGCGAATTCGAAATGCGCTCGGGCAATCTGCAAGTCGCCGCCGAACAATTCCGTAAATCGTTTGAACTCGCGGACACCAAATCGGAGCGAGCGTTCCTTCTGAAACGATTGCAGCGCTGCGTTGATGGCCAGAACATAGATTCTTAATCTGTTTTGGCCTTAGGTTGATTCGACCTTGTTGCGCTAAAGGCGCGACGCCATCGTAGCCGGGGGTAACGCCCCCGGGTGAGAAATGCCCATAGGTGAGAAATGCCCATAGGTTACATTCGCCCTGAAAGGGCATTCCAAAATTCAATCCCACAAATATCGCTCGTCGTATGGCGCGCCGTATTTTTTCAAAATCCGCAATACTCCTCCTGAAAGGTTTCTCTTCGGTGATGTTCTTCCTGTTCAAGAATGTATTTCTTGACCGCCTCGAAATGCGAAGGACTTACGCCGAAAAGGCCATAACCATCCTGCCAATGAAAATCACAGAGGCTTGAATCTAACGTCTTTACAAATTTGGATGAATCCTTCTTGAGAATCTCCAAAACTTTGCTCGTCGGAAATTTTTTAGTCAGATTACATAAAACGTGGACGTGATCTGCAACGCCGCCAACGGTGATCGAATTGCATTCCAGATTTTGCAAAATGCGCGATTGATACGCCCATACCCGCTCGCGGATCTCTCGCCTTAACCATGGTTGGCGCTTCTTGGTCGAAAAAATGATGTGAGCGCTCAAGACGTGCAACGATTGGGGCATATGACGGAGGCGACGGATGTTGGCACAATTTGGATTGCCCTTACAGGGCGAAGATTTGTTTTGAAATCCACTACCGAGGGCGTTGCCCTCGGCTACGATGGAGCAGGCATTAGCCTGCCTGCCAGCTAGCGCGATGGACAAAGACAAACCGAAAGTCTTTTGAAGAAATTGAAATTGTTGTCCCAAACCGGAGGCCCCATTCGTCGTATTTCCAAAATCACACATCAACAGAAAGGCAAAAAACATGAACAAGTCAGAGACGAAACAAGCAGCAAGCATCGTTTGGTTTGAAATCCCAGCCGACAACCCCGACCGCGCCAAGGCGTTTTATAGCAATTTGTTTGGCTGGAAGATCAATCCATTTCCCGGTGGAGGTGATTATTGGCATATTGACACGGGCGGCGCTGACGATACTCCCGATGGTGCACTGAAGGGGCGCAGACATCCCGGAGAGCCAATCGTCAACTACATCAGCGTAGATTCGGTCGCCGAGTTCTCCAAAAAGATCGAGAAGCTCGGTGGCAAAATCTGCATGTCGAGAACGGCTGTACCACAGATGGGCTACTTTGCCGTCTGCCAGGATACCGAGGGTAACGCCTTTGGTCTCTGGGAGAGCGATGCGAATGCGAAATAATTGTCCAAAACGCGGCGACTCATTCGTTGTAGTTTTGAAACGAGAAAAACAATCAACGATCAACTAAAGGCTAATATGAGCACACAGAATCAAAATGGATACATGCTGCTGTACCGCAGCGATGAATGGTACGAGGCGCTTTCGCACAAAGAGCTTCAAAAAGTCATCAACCAGAACAAAGCCTGGATCGACCGATTGACTGCGCAAGGCAAAGCCAGGCCTGGACACGCACTCGAACGCAAAGGAGCAATCGTGTCTGGCAAAAAGGGGCGGGTCCTTTCCGACGGTCCATTTGCTGAATCCAAGGAAGCCATCGGCGGATATCTGCTGTTGGATGTCGAGACGCTCGAAGAAGCCATTGCCATCGCCCAGAGCAGTCCGAGTCTCGCTTACGGCACTTCAGTTGAAGTTCGCCCATTGGCTGAAGAATGTCCCCTCGATGTTCGCGCACGCGAATTGGCGCGAGAAGAACAACTGGTACACGCTTAAACTCAACAACACTTAACCAACAATACAGAACATGAGTACACAAAACCAAAATCAAAACGGATACATGCTGCTATTTCGCGGGACCGACCTACGCAAAGGTCTCTCGCCGGAAGAACTGCAAAAGGTTACAGACAATTGGATGAATTGGTTCAAGCGCCTGACCGAAGAAGGCAAGGCGGTGGCTGGAAACCCACTCGAACGAGAGGGAAAAATCGTTGCGGGAAAGGATCGTGTCGTTTCCGACGGCCCATTCGCCGAATCGAAAGAAGCAGTTGGCGGCTATTTTCTTCTCGATGTCGCCACCATGGACGAAGCGGTTGCTATCGCGAGAGAATGCCCAGGTTTGCCGTATGGCATTCGCGTGGAAGTCAGGCCTGTGGCGGGCGAATGTCCTATTGCCGCGGATATCCGGGCGGAAGCGCAGTTCGCAGTCTAAGTCAACGCGACCAGGGAATATCCATGGCTCATTATGTTGATGGAATTGTCATCCCGCTTCCAAAGAAGAACGTGGACCACTATCGCCGCGGGGCGCAGAAAGCCGGCAAAATCTGGCGAGAGCACGGCGCGCTCGAATTCCGAGAGTGTGCCGGCGACAATCTGAACATCAAAATGAGAAAGCCGTTTCCGCGCGGAATCAAAACCAAGCCCGGCGAGACGGTATTGTTCTCCTACATTGTGTTCAAGTCGCGTGCGCACCGTGATCGCGTTAACGCAAAGGTGATGAGAGATCCGCGTTTGGCGAAGTTGATGAAATCCCCGATGCTTCGATGTGAAGCGCATGCTCTACGGCGGATTCAAGACCATCGTCGAAGCCTGAGCTCTTAGGAATCCGTTCGGCACGGAAGTGCAACTGATCTTGTTGATGCTCGTTGACTGGATATTGAACAACATGTCCTGAACCGCTGATTTCGTTCGCTATATTATTAAAGTGAACGCCACAGCGCGGCGAAATAATCGCGGACACGCTTGATGTGCCTGTGTGTATAGCAAACTTGATGGTGACGGCGCCTGGCGCGACTTCAACCGGCGGGCTGGCGATGTTTGCCGTTAAGAATTTCTTTTCTAAACCCGACCGAAATCATCAAACAAACGAAACAAGAAAGAATGAAAATCGAGACATTGGAACCGGAAACAAACAAGAGCGAAGCGAATCCTAGAGTGGTGCCAGAAGCTGAATGGCTGGTTGCCCGAAAAGACTTGCTGACACGAGAGAAGGAACTGACGCGGCTGCGCGACGAAGTGAGCCGCCATCGGCGGGAGCTGCCATGGGTTAAGGTCGACAAAGATTATATTTTCGATGGACCCGATGGTAAAGAAACGCTAGCCGATCTGTTCGAGGGTCGCAGCCAACTGATCGTTTATCATTTCATGTTCGCGCCGGGATGGGAGGAAGGTTGCAAGAGCTGCTCTTACCTGGCCGATCACTTTGACGGCGCCAACTGGCATTTACCGCATCGAGACGTCACGTTCGTGGTCATCTCGCGGGCGCCGTTGACCGAACTCGAAGCGTACAAAAAGCGCATGGGCTGGCGGTTCAAATGGTTGTCGTCGTACGGCAACGATTTCAATTTCGACTATCACGTCTCTGCCACACAGGAGGAAAAGGCAAAGGGGAAGATGTTCTACAACTATAGAACAGATGACCTGATAGGTGATGAAATGCCGGGTCTAAGCGTGTTTTACAAAGATGAAAACGGCGATGTTTTCCATACGTATTCGACGTACGGCCGCGGCCTCGACATTCTGGTCGGCGCCTACAATTTTCTCGATCTTGCACCGAAGGGTCGCGACGAGGACCACCTCGACTTCACTATGGATTGGGTGCGCCGCCACGACCAATATTGAATCGGCGAACAAAAACGGATCAACGAATGAATCGCGTAACCCATTTTGAGATTTACACCGATCATCCCGAAGCGGTGCAGTCGTTTTATCAGAACGTTTTCGGCTGGAAGTTCCAGAAATTTGAAGGCGGCCCGATCGAGTACTGGCTCGTCACGACGGGCGATGACAAGGAACCGGGAATCAATGGCGGTGTCACTCGTCCACGTGAAGGGCAAAGCCCCGGCACTTTAAACACGATTGCCGTTCGCTCACTCGGTCAAACGGTCAAGAAAGTTGAGCAGGGGGGCGGCAAGATCTGTGTGCCGAAGATGGCGATCCCGAAAGTCGGCTGGCTGGCTTACGCCGAAGATCCGGCTGGAAACGTGTTCGGAATCATTGAGCCCGACACAAACGCGGAGTAGCGAAAAACCAACATCAAAGAACTAGCGAGTCATCTTCTAGAACACTCGCTGACCCGCTTGAAGTAAAGTCCAATGAAGACGCACAACCGCCGATGTTATTTGCTCCTGGCCGCTGTCGCGTTCAATGCTTTGACCGCCACTCAAGTTTCTCCAGGGGAGCAAGAAATCAGGCTCGACAGACCGGAGAAAAAAGGCGAACCCATGAACAGTCCCACCGCATCGGAGAAGGTAATTGAGATTCTCACTTTGGATATCAAGCCGGGGATGAGAGATGAATTTCATACAAGGTACATGACCAAGTCCGTACCGCTGTTGAAAAAGTGGAACTTTAACTTGGTCGCCTACGGACCTTCTCTGCACGACGCAAACAGTTATTATGTCATTCGCGCATTCAAGAGCCTGGAAGACCGGCAAGTATCCGAAGACGCTTTTTATGGCAGCGATGACTGGAAGCAGGGCCCTCGGGACACGATCCTTGAGTTAGTCGATCATTTTGCATACGCCGTCGTTTCCGCCGAGATGTGGAAAAAAGTAGCCGAGTCGGGTCTTTGAACTATGCAATATCCGCTTCAAGAAAAGACCGCTTTAGTCACCGGGGGCTCTCGTGGAATCGGGCGCGCGATTGCGCAACGGTTGGCGGCCGATGGTGCTCTAGTCGCAATCCACTATGGCGGCAACGACGCAGCCGCTAACGAGACAGTGAAGGCAATCGAACAAGGGGGAGGGCAAGCATTCCTTGTCAAAGCGGAGCTTGGCGTGAACGGAGATATCGATCCGCTGTTCACCAAGCTCGAGCAAGGATTGACCGGACGGCCGTTGGACATTCTCGTGAACAACGCGGCTGTGGCTCCTCAGATTACAATCTCCCAGACAACTCCCGAAGAGTTCGATCGCATCTTCGCGATTAACGTGCGCGCTCCGTTTTTCATCATTCAGCGCGCGCTGCCGCTCATGCCCGATGGCGGGCGGATCATCAACATTTCGTCGGGGGTCACCTGGTTTGCCACGCCGGCGACTGTTTATTCGATGACTAAAGGCGCGCTCAACGTCCTAAGCCGCTCATTGGCAAACTCGCTCGGTGTCCGCAACATTACCGTCAATACAATTTCTCCCGGGATCACTGATACCGACATGAATCCTTCGATCCGCGACAAGGATGTGAAGGCGATCGAGCGGGTTGCTGCCATGACGGCGCTCCGACGTCCTGGGCGTCCCGTTGACATCGGCGATGTGGTGGCTTTCTTCGCCTCTGACGAGGCGCGTTGGATCACCGGGCAAACGCTCGAAGTCAACGGCGGCTTGTTCCTGGGACCGAGAGAACAATAGTCGATTGTCGCCTCAGACGAAAAGTTGTCCTGAGTCACGCGCTTCATTCGTCATAGATCCGAAACAAAATTAGAAGTCAATGAAACTATGAAAATTCCTTTTACCGGTGGCTGCTCTTGCGGCGCGATTCGGTACGAATGCATTGCGGAGCCGATCATGATGTTTAAGTGTCATTGTCGCGATTGTCAGCAGGGGACTGGCGGCGGATTCGCTCCCGGGCTGTTGCTGCCTCGAGAAGCGTTTCGATTCACGCATGGGCAACTGCGTTACCATTTCACGCCCAGCATCAGACGAGGTAAACATAAACGCGGTTTTTGTCCTGAATGCGGTTCCCGAATTACGGGAGGGGAATTTGAAGGAGTAGAATCGCCTTTTATCGGGGTCCTGGCTGGCAGCCTCGATGATCCAAGTTGGTTTCAACCACAGATGGATATTTTCGTTTCGGACGCACAACCGTGGGACGAAATGGATCCTGCAATTCCGAAATTTGAACAATATCCGCCAATACCAACCAAAGAATAGACAGCGTGCAAAAAATTACTCCGTTCTTGTGGTTCGATAATCAAGCCGAGGAGGCAGCAAGGTTTTACACATCCATTTTCAAAAACTCGAAGATCGGGAGAACTCTTCGCTACGGCGGAGAGGCGGCAAAAGCTAGTGGGCGGCCGGTGGGATCGGTGCTGACCATCGAGTTTGAGCTGGAAGGTCAGAAGTTCACAGCACTCAATGGCGGCCCTCAATTTGAATTTAATGAATCAGTGTCGTTCGTGGTGTACTGTGAAACGCAAAAGGAAGTCGATTATTTCTGGGAGAAACTGACCGCGAACGGTGGCCAGAAATCAGAGTGCGGGTGGCTCAAGGACAAGTTCGGTTTGTCCTGGCAGGTCACGCCCACTGTGTTGATCGAGATGTTGCACGACAAAGACCCGAAGAAGTCCGAACGAGTGATGAACGCGATGATGCAAATGCAGAAGATCGACATCAGCAAATTGAAGGCTGCTTACGCAGAGGAATGATCCTTTCGAAAAATGGCGTTGTCATGTTGAGCGGAGCGGAACATCTCTGTTTATTCATGCTGCGGCGATCGATCCGGCAATGACCAGATTTTTCGCCTCGCTCAGAATGACATTACAAAACGACCTTTATGGTATTAGAGAAACAAAAACCGGCAACGATCGATGAGTATCTCGCAAGCATGGATCCCGATCAGCGTGCCCTCTTACAAAAACTTCGCAAGACCATCCGCACGATCGCGCCAAATGTTGAAGAACGTATCAGTTATGGAATTCCTGCGTTTCGCTTGAACGGACGCTCCCTGGTTTTCTTCGGCGCCTGGGTGAATCACTGCTCGTTTTATCCGGGTAGTTCCACGACACTGAAAAATTTTCGGGATGATCTTAAAGGTTTTCAGGTTAGGAAGGGGACCGTTCGCTTCTCACCCGATAACCCGCTGCCGATCACGCTCGTGAAAAAACTTGTCAAGGCACGGATAGCGGAAAACCGCACTTGAAAGCCTATGCCGAAAATCAGTCCACGCCGTTTAGCACAGCGATCGTACGAAGCTTTTGCAGCCGGCGATCGGAAATTCTTTGAGAAGCATCTTGCGGAGGATTTTACTTTCTCGAGCCCGCTCGATGTGGGGCTCGATCGTGCTGGATACTTTGAGAGGTGCTGGCCCGGAGCTGGTCAGGGTCAAAAGTTCAATTTTTTGCGGTTCATAGAACATGATGATGAAGTTGTCGTGACGTATGAAATGACCAAGGCGAATGGGGAGAGAGGGCGCAATACGGAAATTCTGCGCGTTAAAGACAACAAGATTCTCAGTGTAGAGGTCTATTTTGGTTGGGACATCCCGCCAGGCGATTAAATCAGTAAGGAGAAATCAATGAGCAAAGTTCGAGTCTTAGTCGGCACAAGGAAAGGTGCGTTCATCCTGACAGCGGATGGCGCGCGCAAACGATGGAAGGTGAGCGGGCCGCATTTTGCGGGTTGGGAAATTTATCACGTGAAAGGTTCGCCGGTCGATCCGAACCGAATTTACGCATCGCAAACCAGTGCGTGGTTCGGCCAAATCATTCAACGCTCAGATGATGGTGGGAAAACCTGGAACACGCCGGGAAGCAGCCCCGAGGAATTGAAAGGTCCTGATGGCATGCCGAAAGCTGAGAGCAACAAGTTTGTTTACGACGGAATCCCAGGCACGCATCAATGGTATGACGGCACCCAGCATCCGTGGGAATTCAAGCGCGTTTGGCATCTGGAGCCCTCTTTACACGATCCCGAACATGTTTACGCAGGGGTGGAAGACGCGGCGTTGTTTGAATCAAAGGATGGCGGAAAATCGTGGAACGAATTGTCCGGTCTCCGGCAGCACGACACCGGCCCGAAATGGCAACCGGGCGCAGGCGGAATGTGTCTACATACAATCCTCCTGGATCCAGAGGATCGACAGCGAATATTCGTGGCGATCTCGGCCGCAGGCGCGTTTCGCACCGATGACGGCGGAACAACATGGAAACCTATCAATCACGGACTGCATTCAGAATATATTCCCGATCCCGCTGCGGAGGTCGGCCATTGTGTTCATCGCATCGCCATGCATCCATCGCGGCCCAACACATTGTTCATGCAAAAACACTGGGACGTGATGCGCAGCGATGATTCTGGCGATTCATGGCGGGAAGTAAGCGGAAATTTGCCAAGCGATTTCGGTTTCCCCATCGACGTGCACGCGCATGAGCCGGAGACGATCTATGTCGTACCGATCAAAAGCGATTCGGAGCATTACCCACCTAACAGGAGACTGCGCGTGTATCGCAGCCGGACTGGTGGAAACGAATGGGAAGCGCTCACGAAGGGTCTGCCGCAACGCAACTGTTACGTGAATGTTTTGCGCGACGCCATGTCTGTGGATTCGCTGGAGCCGTGCGGCATTTATTTTGGAACGACCGGCGGACAGGTTTACACATCGCCCGATGCCGGCGATAATTGGAAGCCGATCGTGCGCGATCTTCCGGCGGTGCTTTCAGTGGAGGTGCAAACACTAGAATGAAATCCCAAATCCCAAGCTCCAAATCCCAAACAAATCTCAAAATTCAAATTCCAAAGAGAAGTCAGCTTACGACGCGTTTGGGTGTTGATTATTGGGATTTGGAGCTTCCTTGGGATTTGGAAGTTGGTTCGTTGGGATTTTCGCTATGGCGATGATTCGTGTTGTGCTTCCGCCCCATCTTCGCACGTTGGCGCGTGTTGATGGAGAAGTGGAACTGGAGGCCGCCGGTGCGGTGACGCAGCGTTCAGTACTCGACGCTCTCGAGACTAGGTATCCGATGCTGCGCGGTACAATGCGCGACCACGTCACTCAGCTGCGTCGACCGCTCGTTCGGTTTTTTGTCTGTGGAGAAGATTTATCTCATGAATCGCCCGATGCTCTGCTGCCCGAAGCCATCGCAAAGGGGTCTGAGCCATTTGTAATAATCGGTGCCATCGCGGGCGGATAGTTGAGAGAAGCTCTCCGAAATGCAACGCGGGAGCGCGTACACATTCCGGGATGTGTCGATTCGCATGGATTTCGCACGAAGTGCTTTTGGAGTGCGATATGTCCTCGCATCGCTTTTAGAAACAGCGGGCCATCGCGCCTACCAAAAACGCCGACCCGCGAATGTTACACAAATATTGGTTGAACAATCCTCAATCAAAAATATGGAGGAAGAATGAACACTACAGAAGAAGTCGCAACAAAGCTGGTGGACTATTGCCGCAAAGGCGAATGGATGAAGGCAGTCGACGATCTCTATGGAAAAGACATCGTCAGCGTAGAAGCGCACGCGATGGAAAATATGCCGGCGGAAATGCGCGGCATCGACCAGGTGCGCGGGAAAACAGACTGGTGGGAGAAGAACATGGAAGTGCACAGCGCAAAAGTCGGTGGACCGTTTGTCGCCGGAGATACGTTCGTCGTGCAATTCGATGTGGATGTGACTGAAAAAGCTTCGAAGAAACGAATGCAGATGTCAGAGGTGGGAATCTACAAGGTAAAAGACGGCAAAGTTACGCACGAACAATTTCTGCCGCTTGCTGAAAAGAAATAGTAGTCAAGGACCACGCGAAATTAGTGCCAAGCGTCCCGCTTGTGAGACGTCCACGGCGTGCAAGCGGGAGGCTTAGGTAGGCTAGGAGAGGCTATCGCTCGATTGCATCGCCGACATGGACTCGGTATGCTCGCGCCCATGTCGGGAAAGGCGAAACCAAGCCATCAAGCGAAGAGCGCTCGGCCTTTCGGTGAGAACATACGCAGAGAGTTCCCATTGCTTATTGGCTTGGGAACCGTGGCCATTTTTTGGGGCACCGGAAGTCGGCTGGTCGAGATCATCGCGCATCCGATCACGCTGATTGTTGTCTTTCTCTGGCTTTTTGCCGTTATCCTCTGGTCTGCGGTATCCGTGGCCCGGCATGCTGACTGTCTTGCCATCAAGTGGGGCGAGCCTTATGGAACCTTAGTCCTAACGCTGTCCGCGATTACCATTGAGGTGGTGATGGTTTCTACAGCGATGTTGCATGGCGAAAACAATCCCGCGCTCGGGCGGGACGCGATTTTTTCCGTGATGATGATTGCTCTCAACGGATTCGTTGGTCTCTCCCTGCTAATAGGTGGATTGCGCCATCGCGAGCAGTATTACAACCTGCAAGGCGTCAATTCCTATCTCAACGTCATCATGACGCTGGCAGTGCTCGGTTTGGTTCTACCGAACTTTACTACCACAACGGGGGGCCCGACATTTTCTACCGGACAGCAAATCTTTCTCATTGTAGTGGCGCTATTTCTGTATGCGATTTTTCTGGTGATTCAGACAATGCGGCACAGCGGTTATTTCATGGAATCGGAGCACGCAGGTGTGGCAGCAGGTCCAGGTCATCACTCATTGCACGTCCAATCAACGGCTTTTCACGCGCCGATGCTTCTTGTTTATCTGATCGTCGTGATTTTGCTGGCGGAAAAATTTGCCATCCCATTGGACAACAGCATGGAGAAGTTTGGCCTGCCTCAGGAGTTCGGCGGCGCAATGATCGCGGCCCTGGTGCTTACACCAGAGGGAATCGGCGCCATTCAAGCCACTTTGCGCAATCAGTTACAGCGTTCGATAAATATCCTGCTCGGGTCCGTGCTTGCGACCATCGGACTCACAATTCCCGCGGTGCTGACCATTAGCTTGATTACAAAGCGACCGGTAACGCTTGGTGTACAGGGTGGTAACCTTCCGCTGCTCCTATTAACGTTGGCAGTGAGTGTGGTTACGTTTACGAGCAGAAGGACAAATATTCTGCAAGGTTGCGTGCACTTGCTCCTCTTCGCTGTTTTTGTGCTGCTGATATTTGCGCCCTGAACTGCTCTTCACAGTACGGTTGAACAGGGGCTTCGCGTTTCCACGCCTGACGGCGGCACCTTACACGTGCCTTCGCATTACGATGGCGTTCGGTCCTTCTTCCGCAACCTTGAATCCAAAGCGTTCGTAAAGGCGCAATACCGGTTTGCCTGCAACGAGGCTGACCGAAATTGTTGATTCATGAGGGTTCGCGCGGACCAGCTGCGTCAGCAGGGCACTGCCAATTCCATGTCGACGGTGCTCCGGTCTCACGGCAAACGCGAGTTCCGGCGGTGCATCAGGTTTATCGATCGGCTTCCGCAACCAAACGGCGCCAAGCACTGATCCGTCTTTCTTATCGTGTGCCACAAATCCGGTATCGCCTGCCCGACCCCAGCCCTCGGCATAATGCGCGAACTCCGGCCGCTGCAGAATCTCGCGCGAAGGTTGGTGGTTACCAACGGAGGACAGTCCTTGATAAAGCATCTCCCGGAGGATTGGCTCATCTTTGGCAAGAAGTGGTCGAATCTCGAATTCCATGGATAAATGCGACTTTCTATTGTCAGGGATGATGCGGGAAAACGCCAGTCCGAGGTTCGGCGAACGCTTCATTTACACTCCTAATGCCGGCAGAAGAGAGTTTCGTGCCTGAATTTCGTCGATGCGTCCATGCCTGTGAACGATTAGTTTTAACAATGGATCGAGATTACGTCTTGGGGACGCACAACGAGGAACTGGCAAGACTGGGACTGCAACATCGTGTCTGGCGTCCGGTGGTTTTAGATTGCTGGCAGAGAGCCGGTATCACGGTTGGCAAGCGCGTCCTCGACGTCGGCGCGGGACCTGGGTACGCAACTGGCGATCTTGCTGAAATCGTCGGACCGACCGGCCAAGTCGTCGCGCTTGAACGTTCCGAAAACTTCATCCGCGCAATGGAACAGGGCTGTCGCGAACGCTCGCTCGCGAATGTGAAGATCCACCAGCTGGATTTAATGACGGATGCATTGCCTAAGGGAAATTACGATTTTTCCTGGTGCCGGTGGGTCATGTCGTTTGTGAATGATCCTGCGTTGTTGATCAAAAAGCTGGGCGACGTGATGCGCAAAGGCAGCGTCGTGATTTTCCATGAATATGGCCATTATGAGACGTGGCATTTCTTTCCACGTTTGATGCATCAGGAGCGCTTCCGCGAACATGTGATCGCAACCTGGCGCGAGTCAGGCGGAG
>QHQO01000020.1 GCA_003221195.1 Verrucomicrobiota bacterium | reverse complement strand
GTGGCTGCAAGATCGACAATCGTCGCCGCGGCGTCCTGGCTCACGGCGTAAAGCGGGATTACGTTGATGCCACGCTCGCGCCCGAGTTTGAACATCGAACACATAATGGCATTCGCTTCAGGATCATCCTGCCATTTAGACCGGCCCAGTGGTGTGCCGGCTGCGGTGAAGTAAACGGCCACCTCCTTGACATAGAGCACAAAGAGAGTGGCCTTGCGTAATTGGGCTTCGTCCATCGCGAAGCTGAGCACCGGGGTGATCCCGCGCGCTGCCACCATGATTTTTTGACCTTCCTCCAAACGCGGCCGCATGCTTGTCACGAGGTCGGGCGTGACCATCTTGGCAACTTCGCGCGTGACCGTGAGCGTGGTGAGACCCTGAAGCTTCAATGTGTAAGCCCGCAGTGCTAGCCCGCCGATCAAAACCGCCAGCACGAATTGAAGCGCATCGAGTTTCGTGTGGGCCAGTGTCAGCTCGACAAATGCCAGAATCACAAATGTGATTCCAAAGAGGACGTGATCGTACCAAGTGAACCCAACGGTGCGATTGAATGTGCAGGAACCGAGATTCACCGTGATTGCACCGACTACGCCGATGGCATAAAGGCCTGCCAGTGCCGTGAAGTTGGCAGCGAAAAGTAGCACGACTGCCGGCAGACCGATCGCGATGGCGAGCGGCCAGGTCGGAACGCCGTGGCGGTTGAGGCGCTTAAATTGCCGCGGCATCTCCCGGTCACGCGCCATCATGTAAAGCAGACCGATCATTGCCACGATGGCGGTGTTGGCCGCACTCAAGAGCAGGAAGAAAAAAACAATTCCAACGATCCATCCGAAAACCTGACCGACCGCAGGCGAAAACGTGGCGGCTGCAAATTGTTCGCCGATGAAACGGAGCATGTCTTCGCTGCGCTGTCCCAAAACCGCCGCGATTTCGCCCCGGTCCGTGAGATGCAATGTTTTGCCAAGGACGGACGGCAAGGAAAGCATCGCCCAGCCGAGCAGAGCCGTGCCGAAGACAACCTCGATCGCCACGGGGATAATCGCCTTAACCGACTCGCGAGCGACGCTGGGGTGTTCCATCGTCGATCCTGGATCGAGCTTCATCACGCCTGTGAGGTTCGCGATTGATTCTGCGCCAGACAACGCCAGGATCACGCCTACGAACTGCGCCCACACAGTAGCCAGGCTTTGATGCCGCGGCTCGAGGAAATGGGTGGTGAAATGCGGCGCGCTGAGCGCAATCAAAAAGATGACGACCACTGCAGTCGGGAGCGCCAGCGCCACCGCGAAGCTACCGGAATGTTTTGGCCCAAAATAATTGATCAGGCCCATGATCAACAACATTCCAATCGTCGTGAGCGCGATATGGTCACGCGCCATTCTGATCCATTCGATGTGTTCCGCGCCGGAGGTGATATAGGTGAGGGCTGACCAACCACTCAACGCCGCGGTGACCGTGAGATCCGCGAGCAATAACAGCGCGCCGACTACCGCGAGCAATCTTCCTTGTGAGCGGGCCGCAGAATAAACGCCACCGCCGTCGGGAAAATGGCGGCAGATGACCGCGTAATTGATGCCGACCAAGCCGGTGAGCGCGCAAACAGCCAGGATGATCGGCAGCGACGAAAATCCCGCGGCAACAAATGCGAGACCAATTACGTACGCTTTGCTTGTACCCCAATCGCCATAAAGCAATGCGGCAGCACGTTTCCAATCCAGATTACGCGGCCGATGTACCCCCGCACTCGCGTCTAGAACAATATCCTCTATAAGCTCCGCCATTATTTACCGGGTGTGACTGTCCATTGCACACTTGTCCACTGGCAAGTTGTTTCTAGGCCACGACTGGCTTGACTGTGATTCGACTCGATCAGATGCTTTCTCCAGTTCTTTGTTTCGCTTAATGGACGGCGAGTGGCCGTTCCAACGGGGGAACCAAATTCTATCCGCGAGAGCGGTATGGATCGGGGCGAACGATGCGCGGCATCGAGAGCATTTAATGGCTCCAGCCCGACAGCTAACCTCGTCAGCATCATTAAAGAGCAAGAGCTGCGGCGCAAAGCCGTGCTTGCTGAAGTGAGATCGCTCGTCGCGCGAGCCAGTCTCGTTTCGGAGTAAGAATTGATTCCAACCAACGTTAAGCGGCCACGCAATGTCGACTGGAAACGCGCGGCGGCGATTCTTTACGGCGACTGGGGCACCAGCAAGGCCTATGTGATTGGGCTTGCGTTCGCCGTTGCCGGATATTCGTCGTTCTGGCTGATCGCGCCCATGTGCGTGCTGACCGCACTGGTGGGTGCGAATTATATCGTGATCTGTCGGCTCTATCCAGACGGTGGCGGCGTCTATGCCAGTGTGCGACATCGCAGTGAAGTCATTTCAATTGTTGGCGCGTTTCTCCTCATCGCCGATTATCTGGTCACGGCCGCTATCAGCGCGCTCTCCGCCTTCCAATATCTCGGCGTGCCGCATCCGGAAAAATTCGCCGCCTTCTCGATCTTGGTGATCGGTCTTTTGAATTTGTTAGGTCCGCGTCACACCGGGGGCCTCGCGTTTCTCATCTCCGTCCCAACCGTGGTGGTGGTAATCGCGCTCGGCGCGTTCAGCATTCCGCATCTTGGCTTTGCGTGGAACAATTTGCAGCCGCTTCACGGTTCGTTCGGGCAAAACTGGGCTGCTTTTGTCGGCATCGTGCTTGCGCTTTCCGGTGTTGAAGCGATTGCCAATGCCACTGGGGTGATGAAACTCGATCCGGGGAGCACTGATGCTAATCCTCGCGTCACGAAAACATCTACGCCTGCAATCTTGATCGTCATGATGGAGGTCTGTGTGTTCACCGCTCTTCTCGGCCTCGCGATGCACGCTCTACCCGGCCTGACCGTTGCGAACGGCGACGTTAACGCGCCGGGCGCCGAAGGCGTGCGTGACTACATGCTGCGCTACATGGGCCAAATATTCGTGGGCGGCACGCTCGGCCACGCGTTTGGTCTCGTAATCAGTATTGTCTTTGGCTTGTTGCTACTGTCGGCAGTCAATACCGCGATTGTCGATTTGATTACGATCCAATTCCTCATGTCGCGGGATCGCGAGATTCCGAAAGTTTTTCAACAGCTTAATCGCTGGGGAGTTCCTGGTTTCGCGATGGTCCTTGCCACTGTCGTCCCGATGCTGCTGGTGCTTCTCGTCAAAGACATGGCCGGGCTGGCTGATCTGTATGCCGTCGGTGTTGTCGGCGCGATCGCAACCAATCTCGGTGCCAGTTCAACCGACCGGAAGTTGTCGATCAAAGCGTGGGAGCGCGCGCTGATGTTTGGCACTTTTGTTGTCATGGCCGCAATCGAAATGTCGCTGCTCATTGACAAGCCGAATGCTCGGTACTTTGCCGTCACTATTCTCGCTGTCGGCTTAATTTTGCGCGGACTTGTGCATGAGCGCCGGATGAAAAAGGAAGCCCGGAAAGCATTTGGTGTGGCCCCGGAACAGCTGGCAATCGATCTTGCGCGACCGAAGACCGAAGCGTTCGCTTCAGCGGACAGCGAATCACTTCTCTGTGCCATTCGCAGCGCGGGGCGTACACTCGATTTCGCATTGCGCGAAACAGAACGGCTCAATGCACGGCTTTATGTTCTCTTCGTGCGCGAACAACCGTTCATGACTGAACAGGATGTTGGCCGCAAATGGCAGGAAGACACCGAAGCGAGCGAGATCTTTGCTGAAGCCAAACGCAAAGCAGAAAATATTACACCGCTGTTTTGTTATGCCGTCAGTCCTTCAGCAGCCGAAACAATCGTTGATGTTGCTGCGACGCTCGGCGTCTCGCGCGTAATTCTCGGCGCGCCCCAGCGTCATGCGCTGATGCATCTTCTGCGCGGCAATGTGATTCGCGAAGTTTCCGATTTACTGCCGGAAGAAATCGACCTGTTGGTCTATGCGTGAAGATGCACCGCTACTTCGATCTCGGCGGTTTGCGGAAACATGTCGAGCGGCGTAACCGAATCGATCGTGAATTTCCCGTGCAGCTCTTTTAAGTCGCGTGCCAGCGTCGCTGGGTTGCATGAAACGTAAATCAGCGTCGCTGGCGCAAGATCGAGAATTGCGCGGCGCACACTTACCGAAAGGCCGATCGCGGGAGGATCCACAATAAGCGTCATGACCGCCGAATCATCAGTCTTGCGCCGCGAAACTTGACTGTTTAAAGCAGTCAAGTTCAAGCGACCAAGTTCTTCTTCCACATCGCCCGCGATATAGGTTTCCTTCTCGGTCGCGTTTTCTTTTGCGGCCGCGATTGCGAACTTGTCCCAATCGATTCCGACAACACGCTTAAACTTGTTGAGCAATGCTTTGGCGAAGAATCCTGCACCGCAGTAAGCATCGATAAGGAGATCCTGATTCGCCGGAACAAGATCGGCAATCAAATCGCGCAATGCAGTTGCAACCTGATCATTGGTTTGAGAGAAAACACGCCGGCTCGAGAACGTGCGCAAGGTGAAATGCCCATCGGGCGGATTTCGCTCCCGCAGTTCCGTCAGCGCTTGATTCACTTCGTCGCAGGAGATGGGGCACCGCTCGATGTCGATCAAGCGATGTGAATCGCGCCGGAAAAATCCGATCATCCCATTCTGTGCATGAACCGTGATACGATTGCGATATTCGTACTGCTTTGGCGACGGGATGATGGGGCGCAGAGGAATATCTCTTAGCTTGCCGATTCGCTGGAGAACGTTACGCACCTGCCGCCATTTAATTGCGAGCTGATGTTCGTAGTCGATGTGCTGGTATGCGCATCCGCCGCAGCGGCCAAAATAGGGGCACTTCGGTGTGACGCGATGTGGGGAGCTTTCCTTAACTTCCACCAACTCCGCCTCGGCAAATTGTTTTTTCTCGCGCACGATCTCCGCAGAAACGAGTTCGGCCTCAATGGTGTACGGAACGAAAATAGCCTTCCCTTGCTCGCGTCCGACCCCTTTCCCGCCGAAGGCAATGTCTTCGATTTTCAGATCAACAATGCGCACACAAACATCTCGACCGAGCGAATCGCAAACGCCAACTCAATTCTGGTTTTGACATTCTTTCGTCATTCGTCATTCGTGCTTCGTCATTTCATTATGGCCTGGCGACTTCACGAACACGTCTTACGTGGCAAAATCGATAACCGTACGCGCGGGCGCGTGACCGGTGAGATTTGGCTGGCCGGCATTGACGAGCCGCTGGTGTTGGAATTAGCAGGCGATTGCGCGCCCGACCTCGCCGGCTGCGAGTTGAGCTTTGAAAATCCGGACCCGGTCCCGATGACGACGAAACCGCCCGCTCGTCAACAGCGTGGCCCCGCTGGCGATATCACCGCCGCACGCAAAGTGCGCGTGTTCGACGTTTCCATTGAAGAAGCGCTGGCAATCTCCCGACGCGGCGAGACGCCACCCGAACACATGGCGAATGCGGTATATCTCGAGTGGTTCAGCGAACGCAGCGGCCGCGTGGTGATCGAAAGCACAGATTATCGTCTGCAAATCTCCGAGCCAGCATGGCGTTATACCAAAGAAGAAATTGCCGAGCGCGACCGCCGCATCGCTGAACAAGAAACGCCGTTTGCTATTGCGATCACCCAGGACGGCGAGACGCAAGAATGGGACGAAGTGCGGTATGAGCAATTTCTCCGCGAAAGCGATGCGCTGACAGAAAAATATGGGCGATTACTGGAGAAATATGCGGACCATCCCGATAGCGAACGGATTATCGCCCGTGAGATGGGATGGTCCTGGCTTGAGGAGGCACTCGATCGAGAGGACGAACAAGAGGACCAGCACGAGCAAGAACACGAGCATGAGGCGGAGGATTTGGAAGCGACGATCGACGAGGAAAAGGAAGACCAATCCGAGAACGATATTGAGGATTATGAATTGCCGCCGCCCGATCCGATGCGTGAAGGCATTGATTGGGTGCGTGACGAGCGCGGCCACATTTTGCATCCCATCGAGAAACGCGCCCATGATACCTTGCATGCCCTACTCGATGAGTTAAAGGCAGCAGAACATTTCCCCGAAGAAGAAGATGAGCAACTTGCCGAGTTCGTCAGCGGTTTTATGACACTCAGCGCTAAGCTTGCCGGCGCGTTAGGAGGAGTTGCACGCGGCGATGATTTCTTTGAACCGGGAATGGTGGTCGCATGGCTCAAACGTATTCTGGAGATTTTGAACAAGACGATCGCAGCCGCGGACACCACGAGAGTGAAGGACTTTCTTCCGGCAGACCGGCTTGCTTACTATCGGAGCGAGCTTTTTGCGATCCGCGAGGAAGTGTTGGAATTAATCAAAGAGCTGCGATCGCGCTAACCAGGCAGGGAGGTCGCCCCGTGATGTCCCGCATACTTTCGGAGGAACCGAAGCTAATACGGATCCTGATCGTAATCCCGAACATAGGGATACTTTGATTCGTTGCCAATCTCAGGAGGAAATTCTGAATAGCCGGCGTGAATATACGGAATTTCCGGTGGCAAAATGGGGTAATAGCTGTCGCGCCAGATTGGAAAGGGCCAGGTCAGAATCTCAATGAGCCCCGCTACGTGTCGCGTAGCTGAGCGCCCGACGCCACGAACCACACCGTAGCCAAACGCAGCGTTGTTGCCTTCCTCCTTGTTGACTTTGTTAATGTTCACAATGATTTCCGTCGGCGCCCACAGAAAGTTCGAGAAACCGCGGCCGAGTTTCCGCGTTGGCCCATAGTCATTCGCAGGCGGATCCTGAATATCTCCAAGACAAATTCCGGCAAGGCCGACCACCAATGAGAAGACAGCCAGAGATTTCATATGGCGTTATCAAGTTAATCAAATACGGGCGAGCAAAGGCAATACTTATTTTCGGCCTTCGGCTGCACCATCGTTCTTTGTCTTCGCCATCGAAATCGCAATCGTAACAGCGAGAATGAGCACGATGATTCCCAGCGAGACGGCGCGCGGCAATGGAAAATAATCTGCGAGAATCATCTTAATGCCGACGAAACCGAGCACCAGAGCAAGGCCGGTTCTCAGGTAAATGAAACGCTTCATCAAACCGGCCAGCAGAAAATAGAGAGACCGCAAGCCGAGAATCGCGCAAATATTAGACGTATAAACGATGAACGGGTCGCGTGTAATCGCGAAGATCGCAGGGATGGAATCGACTGCAAAAATCAGGTCCGTGACCTCGATTACGATCATGGTCAGGGCGAGCGGGGTCAACATCCAGCGGTCATCTACGCGCACTTTGAAGTGCTCGTCATGAAATTCGCGCGTAATCGGAAGGATCCGACGGCACGTTCGCAACACCCAACCCTCGGCGAAATCATGTGCGGGACGTTTTCCAAAAAACATCTGCGCCGCCGTGATCAACAGGAAAAGACCGAAGAGATAAAGAATGAAATGGAAGCGTTGCACCAGCGCGATACCGCCCAAGATCATCGTGCCCCGCATGATCAATGCCCCGATTATCCCCCAGACCAAAACGCGATGTTGTGCGCGGGGAGGAACGTGAAAGTGCGCAAAAATGAGCACGAAAACAAAAATGTTATCCATGCTCAACGAATATTCGATCAGGTAGCCGGTGAAAAAATCCAGCCCATGATGTGGTCCTTTGATGCGCCACACCAGAGCGTTAAATCCAAGCGACACAAGTACCCACAGCACGCTACGCCGCGCCGCAGCAGCCATGCTTAATTCCCGGCCGCGCTGGTGGAACGTGAAGAGGTCGATCCCAATCGCAATGAACACGCCAATGTGAAAGGCGATCCAAAACCAGATACTCGTCGTCACGGCGGGGAGACTTTCATGCAGCGGGGCGCACGGCAATCGTAAATTGCGCGCCCGACCCATACGACTTATAGGTCACATGGCACTCATTAACCCCATTGATGGATACAGAATTAGAAAAACTGGTCGAAGCTGGCAAACTTACTCCCCGCGCCGCGCAAAAACTCGAAAAACTAAAGCCGGGCACATTTTGTCTGCATAAAAGCTGGGGATTCGGTCGCGTGAGCGACTGGAACCTGCTGCTCAACCAGATCGTAATTGATTTTGCAGGCAAAAAATCGCATCCGATGCAGGCCGAGTACGCGGCGGAGAACGTCACGCCGCTGGCGCCAGAGCACTTCCTCGCGCGCAAAGCGACCGACCTGACGTCGATCAAGAGTTTGGCAAGAGAAAATCCGCCTGCGCTGGTGCGAAATATTCTTGAAAGTTTGGACGGTAAAGGCACGGCGCAGCAGATCAGTGAATGGCTGATTGGCGATGTTTTTACAGAGACTGAATGGAAGCGCTGGTGGGAATCAACGAAGAAAGCGCTCAAGGCAAGCGGCGCTTTTTCCGTGCCTTCTAAAAAGACCGATCCAATTCAAATTCGCGGCGAGGGCGTGTCGTACGCTGACGAACTGCTCGACACTTTTAACAAGGCGCGGCAGCCAAAAGAACAAATCGCAGCGCTCGAGCAGATCGTAAAATCGCACCAGCAATTCAGGGAGCCCGAAAAACAACTTCAGCCGATCATCGCGACGATTGAGAACATGACGGTGCGCAACCAGAAAATGCATCCGGAGTTTGCGTTTGACCTGGTTATCGTGCGCGACGATTTGCTCGAGCGCCTCGCCTCGCTGCATTCGACCCATGTGGGTTTGACGCTTTCGAAACTGATTCTTGATGAAGAGGAGCGCCTGATATCGGTCTTGCAAAAATTGCCGGCCGCAAAAGAAAAACGAATCTTGCAAGCGTTGCCGACCGCGCTCGGTCCGCGCTGGACAGAACGTGGCTTGGATTTGATGCAACAAAGTCACGGCCGCATGGTTGCGCAAATTCCCCGCATCTTAAGCGAAGGTGGTAAGCACGACGAGCTTCGGACGATGCTGGAACGGAGCATCCGGGAACATTCAGCAACGAGCGAGATGCTTGCCTGGCTTTGTAGCGAGCGGGAGCAATGGAACGAACTGGTGACGCAGGAGTTGCTTGGCGCAATTTTCGCGGCGCTGGAGCGCGAACAACACAATACCGCCGGTCGGACCGGCAAGTTGTACCGCACACTGGTCGAAGATCGGCAACTGCTTGGGGACATCTTCAGGAAAAGCGACGTCGCTACCGCGCGCGATTGGATGCGGCGGCTACAACTAAGCCACCTGTTCGATGAGCTGACGAAACGCTCGCTTCTGGCCAGACTCGTCAAAGTTTATCCAGAACTGGAAAGCATGATCACAGGCGCGCAATCTGAGGACGAAACCGGGCCACTGATCGTTTCATGGAGCAGCCTGGAAAGACGCAAGGCCGAATACGAAGAGCTGGTCAAGACGAAAATTCCAGAGAATACCAGAGAGATCGCGCTCGCGAGATCGTATGGCGATCTGAGCGAAAATTTTGAATTTAAAGCGGCCAAGCAGATGCAAAGCGTCCTGATGCGACGAAAAACCGAGCTGGAACAAATGCTACACAACGCGCGCGGGACTTCATTTGAAAATGTTGATACGTCGCGTGTTTCCATCGGCACAATTGTCACGCTATGCAACGTGGAGACGGGCAAGGAGGAAACCTACACCATTCTCGGCGCATGGGACGGTGATCCCGATCATAACATCATCTCGTATCAAACCGCCATCGGCCAGGCGTTGCTCGGTCATAAAGCCGGCGAAACTATTTCCCTAAACACAGAACACGGCACCGCTCAATTTGCGATCGTTTCAATCCAGCCCGCGCCGCCGGATCAAACGGCGCCGCCCCCTACTCTTCCCAGCGGATCGACTGTCGAAGCAGCCATGGCGGAGTAGCTAGGCTGATTACAGCCCGTCTCATAAATGTAAACAGCCTGAGGGCAGGCTGTCTCCAATGTTGCTCGTCGATGCGTCTCGATGGAGCCTGGCCGCCCTCGGCCCGCGAACAATCATATCAAACCGTTTATGAGATGCCTTGTAGCCTTACAGGTGTTCCGATACCCTAAAGATGTTGTAGCCTGCCAATCCGCGCGTTTTGCAATTCATCCGCGTGAGGCGAACACCCCGGCAAGCGAAGCGCGCCCATTCGGCTATCGCTCAGACCAGTCTTTGCCCTACAATTCTACGGTGTATTGCTAACCATCTTGGTCACGGTCTTGTTCGCTTCAATCTGCGCGCTTACCTTCTGAATTTGCACAGCTTGCTCTTTGAGGTTTGCGGTTAGCGCTTGAATTTCATTCTGCTGTTGCGCGGCAGTCGCCTCCTGATTTTCAACAGTCGACTTTAGCCGAATAATCATCACTTCTTGTTCCTGAACCTTATGCTGCTCCTCGAGGAACGCCTTGTGCTCTTTAAGAAACTCATTAAGCAACATCGCGTTCACTGCGTCGTAACGTACCGTGTAAACCTCGCCTTTGGCGTCGCGAGCGACGAGATTGGGATTCACTTTTGCCACCTCCTCAGCCACAAGGCCAAACTGCGGAATGCCATTGGGATCAATCTCCTTCTTGTAACAGAAAGTGACCGGTTTGAGCGCCAGGATCGCTTCACTTGCCTTGTCCATCGGCTTGATCTTGTCCTTGAAACGCTGCGCGGAGGGTGCCACGCCCAGTTGACCGAACGCATCTACAACAACTGGTGTGCCTGTAACGGGTACCCCACTGATTGCCGCGATAAAGGTCTGAAACTGGCTAAAACCGATGCGCAGGGTACCGGACTCGCCAGCCATGCCAGGCGCGCCGATATCGATATTGCTACTACCCGTGGTGAGATTGAAGCCGGCAGAGCTCCCCAATGCGATGTTACCATTGCCGGTGTTGTTCAAGAGCGCTTGAAAACCGACAGCCACGTTGTCGTGGCCGGCTGTATTGTTAAAAAGTGTACTAGCACCTAATGCGACATTACTGCCGCCTGTTATATTGTGATTGAGGGCCTGCCGACCAGTAGCGACGTTGTCGCCGCCGCTGATGTTGCTGAACAGCGCGAGAGCACCGTCGGCCGTGTTGAAGTTGCCGGTGTCATTGCTAAGGAGCGCCTGAAATCCGGAGGCTGTATTGTTGGAGCCGCTTGTATTAAAAAGAAGCGCACTCGCACCGGTGGCGGTGTTGTCGCTGCCGGTGGTGTTGTTGGCGAGCGCGACGGCGCCATTGGCCGTGTTCTGGGTGCCCATGGTGTTCGAAAAGAGTGCTTGAACACCGTTGGCCAAGTTGAAGTTGCCAGTGGTGTTGTTCGAGAGCGCTTGATAACCGGTGGCCGTATTATCGCTGTTGGTGTTGTTCAAGAGCGCTTGATAACCGACAGCCACGTTGCGGGTGCCGGTGGCGCTGGTCAAAAGGGCACCCGCTCCAACGGCTGTGTTGTTTTCGCCGGTGGTGTTGCTCAAGAGCGCTTCATCACCAACGGCTGTGTTGAAGTTGCCGATCTCGTTGGCAAAGAGCGCAGAAGCACCGGTGGCCGTATTGCCGCTGCCCTCTGTGTTGAGGAAGAGCGCTGCCGAACCAACCGCTGTGTTGGCCTCGCCCGTGGTGTTGCTCTGAAGCGCAACAGAACCGTTTGCAGTATTCTCAACACCGGTATTGCTCATAAGCGCTCGAAAACCGGTGGCTGTGTTATCGACACCATCTGTATTAAAAAAGAGAGCGAACGTCCCGCTGGCAGTGTTGCCGGTACCGCTGATGTTGCTCAAAAGCGCGCCGGCGCCGGTGGCAGTGTTTCCATCTCCGGTGTTAGCGAGGAGCGTCCCGGCGCCGACACCCGTGCAGAACTTGCCGTCAGTGAGGCTTAGGAGCGAATATATCCCGATTGCCGTGTTATATGCGCCGGTGCTACTGCTCAAAAGCGCGCTGGTTCCCTCTGCTGTGTTGCCACCGGGATACCCTCCGTCGGGTGCTGGCATCACCGCTTGAGCGATTGGCAAAAGCGCAGAGAAGCCAAGCGCAAAGAGCACTGTTGTGAATCTATTTGTCATGTTTTGGTTCTTCATATTCTAATTTCCGTTCTGATTTCACTTTATTACCACCTTGATAGCGTTATGGTTTGTTTGTAACCACCTGTGGGGTGGACCTGCTGACCTCGATTTGGGCGCTTACCTTTTGGATTTGTGCGGCCTGCTCCTTAACTTGGGCTGTCAAGAGCTCGATTTCCTTCTGTTGCTCAGCGCTGGCGACCTGGAAATTGTTCTTCAGTTGCGTGATCGTCGATTGCTGTTCTTCGACTTTCTTGTGTTCTTTGAGAAATTCGTTAAGCAACATCGCATTCACCTGGTCGTAGCGGACGGTCAAGATTTCGCCCTTCTTATCGCGCAGGACCAGGTCCCGATTCACTTGGGCCACCTCCTCGGCGATCAAACCAAAGCAGGGCGTGCTTTTCGCGTCGCTCTTGTAGTGGAAGGTCACTGGCTTGAGCGCCAGGATAGCTTCGCTGGCATCGTCCATCGGTTTGATATCGTGCTTGAAACGGCGCGATGAGGCTACCGTCCCCAACTTGCCAGTGGCATCGACTCCCACTGCAGCGGCAGTGGCCGGATCAATGGTCGCCCCGTGGATGTTCCCGATATAGCAGCTGTCGCTCACGTCAGCACCTAAAACGTCTTTGCCGACACAAATCACGTTGCTGGCCGTGGTGACGCCTTGACCGGCATTCCAACCGATAGCGGTATTCGCGCTGCCGCTCGCGCTGTTATAGAGCGCTGCCCAGCCCTCGGCCGTGTTATAGTTACCGTCAATGTTATTAGCGAGCGTAAAATCACCCGTCGCTGTGTTGCCCGTGCCGTGAGTGTTATTATAAAGCACAAAATTAGCACCGGTGCCCGTGTTGCCGGCCCCGTCGACGTTGTGAAACAGAGTGCCAGGACCGGTGGCCACGTTGGCGCCGCCAATCGTGTTGTTGAAGAGCCCTTGAAACCCATCGGCCGTGTTGAACTCGCCGATTGTGTTGTGAGCCAGGGCTTGATAACCGGTAGCGACGTTGTTGTTGCCACTATCGTTGGAGAAGAGCGCTTGGAACCCGTTCGCGGTGTTGTTGTCGCCAGTAGTGTTGACAGCGAGCGCTTGAAAACCGGTGGCGGTGTTGACGTCTCCATCCGTGTTGCTAAAGAGCGCTTGAAAACCGATCGCCGTATTGTCAACGCCTACCGTGTTGTCATTGAGCGCCTGAAAACCAATTGCCGTGTTAGCACTGCCAGTGCTGTTTAAAAACAGTGCACCAGCACCGCTGGCGGTGTTATCGTTGCCTATGGTGTTGGACGCTAGCGCTCCCTGACCGAAAGCGCTGTTGAAGCCCCCCTCGGTGTTGCTACTGAGCGCGAGCTGACCGCCTGCGGTGTTGCCGTCTCCGATGGTGTTTGCGAACAGCGCGCGATCACCGAGGGCTGTGTTGAAGTCCCCTTGTGTATTGCTAAAGAGAGCGAACGCTCCATTGGCAGTATTGTTGTCGCCGATGGTGTTGGTTAAGAGGGCTCCCGCACCAGTGGCTGTGTTCTCGTCTGCGGTGTTGGCCAGGAGCGTTCCAGCGCCGACGCCCGTGCAGAAGTTACCTTCGGTTAGACTTAGGAGCGAATAGATACCGACGGCCGTATTGTACGACCCAGTAGACCGGCTAAGAAGGGCGCTTTGACCTTCCGCCGTGTTGCCTCCAGGATAGCCGCCATCAGGTGCTGGAATGACTGCTTGCGCCATTGGGCAAAGCGCTACAAAGCCAAGCGCCAGGGCTATTGTTGTGCAGGTGATGTTTCGATTTTTCATGATTTAGTTTCCTTTCTTATAGAGCTGTTTTACGGATTATTGATCACGACTTGTGGAGCCGGTTTGCTGACTGAAATCTGTGCGCTGACTTTCTCGATTTGGGCAGCCTGATCTTTGAGCTGCGCCGTGAGAGCTTCCATTCCTTTCTGTTGCTGGACGACCGTCGATTTTAACTCGGCGGTTGTTGCGTCTTGTTTTGCCGCAGCAGTCCATAACCGGCCGATGGTCGCTTCTTGCTCCTGTACTTTGCGGTGCTCTTTGAGGAACTCGTTAAGCAGCATCGCGTTGATCTGGTCGTAGTGCACACTCAAGATTTCCCCGTTCTTGTCGTGTACCGCGAGGTCGGGGTTAACTTGGGCGACTTCCTCGGCAATCAAACCAAATTGCGGCGTATCTTTGGCATCACTCTTGTAGCGGAAGGTCACCGGCTTCAGCGCGAGGATGGCTTCGCTGGCTTTGTCCATTGGTTTGATGTCGTGCTTGAAGCGGCGCGACGAGACAGTGGTGCCCAACTTCCCACTCGCATCCACTCCCACTGCAAGCGCTGTTGCGGGATCAATCGTCGCCCCGTGAATGCCGTCGATAAATGTGTTTTGTGTCGTCTTCGCAATGCCGATACGTGTCGTATTCGACTCGCCCCCAGGAGCGCCCACATTGCCGACGTAGATGTTGTTGTTGCCTGCGGTAAGGTTGGTCCCGGCGCCCACGCCGATTGCAATGTTGCCTCCGCCCGTACTGTTATGAAGCGCAAAATAACCCACGGCTGTGTTGCCGCCACCGCCCATATTAGTTTGCAGTGCCTCGTCTCCAACCGCTGTGTTAAAGAAGCCGCCAGCATTGCTATCGAGAGCCTTATATCCATAGGCCGTATTGTCGTCAGCGGTATTAAGAAAGAGTGCCTGAGCCCCGGTCGCCGTATTGCGGCTGCCAGTCGTGTTGAGAAGGAGCGCAGCACTGCCGGTGGCTGTGTTGTTTTCGCCCTCGGTGTTGCTAAAGAGAGCGCCGGAACCATTGGCGGTGTTGGAATCAGCGGTGGTGTTATTCTGGAGTGCACCAGCGCCGGTGGCGGTGTTATTGAATCCGTTGTTGTTAAAGAGTGCGAACTCACCATCGGCCGTGTTTCCTTGACCGTTAGTATTAGTTAAAAGCGCGCCCGCGCCAATGGCCGTATTTCCATCGGCGGTGTTGGCAAGCAACGCTCCGGCGCCCACGCCGGTGCAGAAGTTGCCGTCGGTGAGGCTCAGGAGCGAATACAAGCCAACACCCGTATTGTAAATGCCGGTGGTGCGACTAAGGAGGGCGGCCTGCCCTTCTGCCGTGTTGCCCCCGGGATAGCCGCCATCGGGTGCTGGAACGACTGCTTGAGCCATTGGCAAAAGTGCAAGGCACGTGACCCCGACCAGGATCGTTGCGAATATGTGGGTTCGATTTTTCATAAGCTAAATACGGATCGAGACCACCTGTTGTTTCAAAGAATTGAAAAAACTTTCGCGATTCGTTTGGACCGCCGGCCCGCGAATGACCCGCCACGGCCGGCAAGCGCGAATAGACGCGAAGATTTCAATCAACAGAAGATTATCCGCGTCATTCGCGTGATTCGCGTGATTCGCGGGCAAACAGGTGCTTTGGCGCGAAGCGAATACAGACAGGATTAGCCTGCGTCATTTTATTTGCGTGACCCGGCTCCGGCAGGACGAGTATGATGAGGTGTCAAGATGAATTCGACAGAACGGCGTAATCAATCATCCTCAGCGACACGGCGCAGCCTGCTCAGTCGCCTTAAGCAATCGAACGCTCAGGAAAGCTGGCGTGAGTTCTTCGACACGTACTGGCGATTGATCTACGCCACGGCGCTCAACGCCGGGTTGACCGATTCGGAGGCGCAAGAGGTGGTGCAGGAGTCAATCCTTACTGTGGTAAAGAAGATCAGGTCTTTCCGCTACGATCCCGCTATTGGCTCTTTTAAGGGTTGGCTGTTGACTATAGTCCGTTGGCGCATCGTCGATCAGTTTCGCAAACGCCAGCAACAAATCGATTCTTCTGGAGCGCGCCGGGCAACCAGAACATCAGGCACCGCGACGCTCGAGCGCATTCCTGATCCGGCAGCGATCAACCTTGACGCGGTATGGGAGGAGGAATGGCAGCGCACGTTGTTCGCCGCCGCATTGTCACGTGTGAAACGTCAGGCTAACGCACGGCATTACCAGATGTTTGATCTGTATGCTGTGAAAAGTTGGTCTGTGGACAAAGTAGCGGAAACCCTCGGCGTGAGCACCGCTCAGGTACGTCTGGCGAAACACAGAGTTACCGCGTTAATGCGACGAGAAGTTGCTCGCCTTGAAAAGGAGGAAGAGAAGCGATGGGGGTTCACGAGAGCAATGGCTCACTAGCGAGAGCAAGCGGGATGATCGCCCGTCTTCGCAAAGCTACTACCGAGCGGACAGCCCACCTTCGCGAAGGCTACTCCGAAAGACTTCGTAAGCAGGCTGTCTTGGCAGGTCCGCCTTCGTCGGACAAGTGCGAAAGTGTTCGCGAGGAGACGACTGGGCAGGCAAACACGGCAGAACCCGCGCGGGATGTTCCTTTCATTCCGGATTTTCAGCTATTGCGCCGCATTGGCCAGGGCAGTTATGGCGAGGTATGGCTAGCCCGAAACATTGTGGGCACTTATCGCGCGGTTAAGATCGTTGAACGGAAAGCGTTCCAGGACGAGGAAGCGTTTGAGAGAGAATTTTTGGGTCTTCAGCAGTTCGAACCGGTGTCGCGGGAGCACGAAGGTTTTGTGGCGATCCTTCATGTTGCTCGCAATCGCGCGGAGGGCTTTTTCTACTATGTCATGGAATTGGCCGATAATGATTCAAACGGCGGCGGGATTGAGCCTGAGACTTATGCGCCGAAAACGTTAAGTAATGAGCTAGCAAGATGCGAACGACTGTCCGTGGAACAGGCTGCGCAACTGGGATTATCGCTTGGCCAGGCGCTCGCGGAGCTGCATCAGCGCGGGTTAGTGCATCGCGACATAAAGCCATCAAACATCATCTTCGTTAAAGGCTACGCAAAGCTGGCAGATATCGGGCTGGTGGCGCAGGTTGGGGAGAAAGCGCGTCTGGGCACAGAGGGATACATTCCACCCGAGGGTCCTGGAAAACCTCAGGCCGATCTTTATAGCCTAGGCATGGTGCTCTACGAAGCGACCACTGGCACCGATCGACTGGACTATCCGGCTTTGCCACCAGACTTCGATACAATGGCGCAGCGCGAAGCCCTTCTTAAGCTGAATTCCATCATCCTCAAAGCGTGCGACACCGATCTCCGCAAGCGCTACCAGACCGCGAATGAAATTAGCGACGACCTGGCACGACTAGGTTTCGGGACTGTGATGCCGAGGGGTCGGAGCAATTCTCTGCGTAACCCAGTCACGGCCTCCTCAGTAGTGTTGCTCGGCGCTTTGGCTGTAGCGCTCGCGTTTTACTGGTTCAGACATCCGACAGCAAGCTTAACTCCTGAGAAGAGTATCGCCATGCTACCATTTGAAAATCTCAGCCATGACCCCAACGACGCTTCTTTTGCCGAAGGCATTCAGGAGGAAATCCTAACGCGCCTGGTCAAGATCGCCGATCTAAAAGTCATTTCGCGCACTTCGACACAGCGGTATCCGAGCAAGCCAAGTGATCTTACCAAGGTTGCCAGGCAGCTTGGAGTAACAAATGTTCTTGAAGGCAGCCTCCAAAAAGCAGCCGATCAAGTGCGGGTTAGTGTGCAGCTGCTTAACACGCGAACTAATTCCCATCTCTGGGCCGAAACCTATGATCGTAAGCTAACTGACATCTTTAGCGTCGAAAGCGAGATCGCCAAAGGCGTCGCGGAAGCATTGCAAGCGAAGCTCACTGGCCACGAGGAGCAAGCGTTGGCAGCTAAACCGACAAATAATCCGGAGGCTTACGATGCATATTTGCGCGGCCTGGCGTTCCAAGCACGCATTGGTCAGTCGATTCATCTGGCACTGAAATGCATCGAATACTTCGAGCGCGCGGTCCAGCTTGATCCAAACTTTGCCCTTGCCTGGGCGCGGCTTTCTCGCGCACAAGCGTACGTCTACTTTCAACGTGTTGACACCGCGCGCCCCGACCTAGCTAAAGATGCTTTGGAACATGCGCAGAAACTCCAGCCAAACTCGCCGGAAACTCTGCTCGCCCTGGGTTACTACCAATACTGGGTCCTGCGTGATTACGCACTTGCCAAAGCTACCTTCGGCCTGGTCAGCAAGCTCCTGCCAGGTAACAGCGATGTCGCATGGGCCCTCAGCGCGGTCAACCGACGCCTTGGAAACTGGAATGAAAGCCTTGCCGCGGTCCAGGCAGGTCTCGACCTGGATCCGCGCAACGGAGAGTTAATAACTACTTCAGCATGGACTTATGACATGCTACGACAATTCCCGGTGGCGTTAACGCGTTATGATCAAGCGACGGATATTATTGCGAATGATCCCGATTTGATGTCGTTAAAGGCCGGCAGTTATCAGGCCCAGGGAAATCTGGAGCAAGCCGCAAACCTCTTATCAGAAATACCCGCGGACACTCCATTTGAGAATGCCTTCTTCATTAAGATGACCCAGTTAAGACTTGAACGGAATTACGCTGAGGCCATTCGATTGCTGCAAACCCGACTTGCGCAATTCAAGTTCACTTCTGAGATCTACAGGGGCGGTACTCAGGTTTACCTCGCTATTGCTCAGCGCCTTGCCGGTGATGCTGCCGGCGCAAAGGTTACAGCCGAACAGGCGCGCAACACGCTGGAGCCGCTCGGCAAAAAACAACCGGATAACTCCAACTTTGCGGAGTGGCTGGCTCTGGCTTATGCCGAGTTAGGAGAGAAGGACCTAGCTCTGAAGGAGGCGGAACGCGCTACTATGCTTCTACCAAGTGCCAAGGATGCAGTGGACGGCCCGGGCACCGAGGAGAACCTGGCGTTAGTCCAGACGATCTTCGGCGACAGCAGCAGCGCGATCGCAACGCTTATGCGGCTTGTGCAAACACCATTTCAAAGTCAGCTTTACGGCCCAATGCCTCTTACGCCGGCATATCTAAGACTCGATCCCCTTTGGGATTCGTTGCGTGCCGATCCAGGCTTTCGAGAACTCTACGAGAAGACGCAACCGTAAACCCGCGCTTTAAATCAGCAATTCGTACGAGAGAATGCTCAGGCAATAAATTGCCGCGGTTTCCACTCGCAGAATGATCGGGCCGAGCGTAATTGGCTGGCAGCCGTGACGACGCGCAAGCGCAAGTTCCGCAGGCGTGAAATCGCCTTCTGGTCCAACAAGCATCAACACGCTCTCAGGACGATGTTGATGCTCACTTGAATAGTCCGCGAGAACCTTCTTTAAGTGGTGCGCGCCCGGCTGAAGCGAGCCGATCAGTTGTAGGTCGAACGGCTTCTCCCGCGCTACGGAAAGAAATTCTGAAAGCTTTCTAGGCGCATGTACGTGCGGCAGCCAGTTCTGGCCGCATTGTTTGGCCGCCTCGACTGCAATCTGCTGCCATTTGGACTGTTTTTGCCCCGCGCTTTTGGAATCAACATGCACAATGGTGCGATCGGAAATGATCGGCGCGATTTCAGAAGCGCCGATCTCCACCGCCTTTTGCACAATTAAGTCCATGTTTTTTCCCTTTGGGATTGCCTGTCCCAGAACGATCCGGCATTGAAGCGGTGGTGCTTCCGCTTCGTGCAATTTTCGCAATCGAATTTCATCGCTGCCAAGATCGACGATTTCCGCGGTGATTTCCCGTCCCCGTCCGTTGAAGAGAACAACTTTCTCCCCCACCCTCATGCGCAGGACGTCGCGCGCGTGATGTGCTTCCGACCCACCTAATGCGAGGGCGCCAGAATTCCAATTCTCGGGAGAGATGAAGAAGCGATGCATGTGACTATAGGACTACAGTCCATCTTAGAATGTCAATCTGAGCGAAGCGAAGAATCTCTGGTCACTTTCTGGACCGACGCCCGTGGAATAAATCAGAGATGTTTCGCTTCGCTCAACATGACAGCGCCATTTACAAGATGAGTCCTAATAAGACGACGGGCCGCGCAACTCGATTTCCTATTGGTAGTCAGATGCGATGAGCGAGCTCATCGGCAGCACATTTGCCAACGATTTTTTACTTATCGGCAGCTCGTTCCCGCGCTGTTGAAGTACGGAGAGTACACTTTCGGTAGGAATGTTCCCAACCAATGCATCCTGCGCGAAAGGGCACCCACCAAGACCACCAATGGCTGAATCAATTCGCCGACAGCCTGCATCGCAAGCAGCGAGCACTTTGGCTGCAGCTTCCTCCGGCTTACTATGAAGGTGCACGCCGATATCGTAATCGGCGTATTGGTTTGTGATCGATTGGACTACACGGTGAATCAAATGAGGGTCGGCAACTCCAACGGTGTCCGCTAGCGAAATCGATCGGACTCCGAGCGTCGCCAGTTTCTCTACCACCCGCCGCAGCTCGGTCTCATCCCACGGATCGCTGTACGGATTTCCGAACGCCATCGAGATATAAACAACCATACCCAGTCCGGATGCGTCAGCTTTTGTCTTAATCGATTCCAACCTTTTGTAGGCCTCTTCGGGTGTCTGATTTTGGTTTTTGCGCAGGAATGTTTCAGAAATGGAACAAGGATAGCCCAGGGTCGAAACCGCTTCTGTCGCAATGGCACGGTCGGCTCCCTTTTCATTAACGACAATACCGATGATTTCGACATCGTCTGGTGGACTGATTTGCTTGAGCACTTTCTCGCTGTCAGCCATCTGCGGAACGGCTTTGGGAGACACAAAGCTAACGGCATCGATGTGCTTGAACCCCGCCGCAATTAACGCACGGAGATAGCTCGCCTTGAGTTCCGCTGGGATTTGTCGCTTGAGACCTTGCCAGGCGTCACGGGGGCACTCGATCAGCTTGACGGTATCGTGAAACACAGAAGCTGCGGGATTCTATCTGAAAAATTCCTTCGCGCGTTCGAAAAAGCTCTTGCGCAAGGGCGTGTTTTCATCGCCGCAAAGCGCCGCGAATTCCTCAAGCTTACGACGCTGCTGCGCGTTCAAGCGCGACGGCACCTCGACAATCAAACGCGCGAACAGATCGCCGCGGCCCCGCCCATTAACATTTGTAATTCCTTTGCCGCGCATTTTAAACATTTGCGCACTTTGAGTGCCGGCGGGTACTTTCAGATGCGCCCTGCCTTCAAGAGTCGGCACATCAATTTCGCCACCCAGAGTCGCAACGGAAAAAGGGATCGGTACGTCACAATACAGATCATCTCCTTCGCGCTGAAAGATCTTGTGCTCTCGAACGTGTATGACCACATAAAGATCGCCCGGAGGACCACCGCGTGTGCCAGCCTCGCCGTTGCCTAACGAGCGCAATCGTGAACCCTCCCTGATTCCAGCAGGGATCTTCAGCTTAACGCGGCTCAATTTCTCCACGCGTCCTTCGCCACGGCACTTTTGGCACGGTTTCTCAATGACTTCACCAGCACCTCGGCACCGAGGACACGTCTGCGATACGTGAAAAAATCCGCGCGAACTGATCACCTGCCCACGGCCGCCACAGGTAGAGCACGTAATCGTGCGTGAGCCTGGTTCGGCCCCGCTGCCGTTGCATTTGTCGCAGGTATCGAGTTTCGCGATTTCAATCTCTTTCTCAGCGCCAAACGCCGCCTCCTCCAGCTTGATTTGCATGTCGTAGCGCAAATCCGAGCCGCGCCGCCGATCTTCCGCCTGATCGCCGCCAAAGAACGTCTCGAAGATGCCGCCACCGAATCCGCCGCCGCCGAAAACTTCCCGAAAAATCTCGAACGGATCGTGGAAAGCGCCGCGCCCAAAACCGGCGCCGCCCTGTGTGAACGCCGCGTGGCCGAAGCGATCGTAGGCGGCGCGCTTGTCAGGATCGATCAACACATCGTACGCTTCGCCTAATTCCTTGAACTTTTCTTCGGCGTGCGGGTCGTCCGGATTTTTATCCGGATGAAACTTGACCGCGAGTTTGCGATAGGAGCGTTTGACCTCCTCATCCGTGGCGTCTCGTTTGACGCCCAGTACCTCATAGTAATCCCGCTTTTCAGTAGCCATGTAGCCGATGAGCCCGCTTGTGATTTATGGGACTAGTAAAAGCGGGCAAGGAGCCACCTACTTTGCAGGGCCGCTGGAAACAACCACTTTCGCAGGTCGCAGCAACCGGTCCTTAAATCGATAACCGCGACGGGTTTGGCGCACCACAATCTCTTCGGGATATTCATTGCTGGGTTCATGCGCAATTGCTTCGTGCAGGTTCGGATCGAATGTTTTTCCCTCGGCCTCGATCGGTTGCAGTCCATTTTCGGCCAGCAAATCGCTGAGTTGTTTTTGCACGAGAACCATTCCGGAATAAATCGGAGAGTCCGCACGCTGCTCTTTTGCTGCTGCAAGGCCAAGTTCAAAATTGTCGATGATTCCGACCAAACGCTCCAGCAAAGACTGGTTGGCATATTTGATCGCCTCTTCCTTTTCGCGAGCAGAACGTTTCTTGTAATTCTCGAAGTCGGCCTGGCTCCGGGCCGCGAGGTCCCGAAACCGGTCGAGATCGGCCTGCAAACCAGCCGTTGGATCTTGTGCTTCGTATTGCACTGCATCGTCATCGGTCCCGGGTGGGGCAGATGAAGGGATCGAACTTGCCGATGCCGATTGTTTCATTTGTTTGTTTTGTTCAGTAACAGGAATTTTTTTCATGTTTTGCGAATGGCAATCAAAGTGATGTCGTCGTTTTGCGGGATCGAGCCGGTAAACTCGCGAACGTCCTCGATGATTTGCTTTACTATTGCTTGCGCTCCGTTGGTCGCACTGGCGCGAACCGATTGCATCATACGGTCGACACCGAACTCGTCTCCCTCGGCATTAAGCGTTTCGGTCACGCCGTCGGTGTAGAGGACGAGGCAATCATCGCGCTCGAGCGGAACAGCGAAGTCAGCGGTTAGCCTATCAAACACGTTTCCACTGTCAATTCCCACGACCATGCCGGGCGGTTTCACCGGCGTGACAGTTTGAGACTGCCGCTTGTAAAGTAATGGCGCATCATGTCCGGCGCGCGCGAGCGTCACTCCCTCATGCTGGTGGTTGAGAATCAAGTAGGCCATGCTGATGAACATGTCTTCCTTAATATCGGGGTAGAGCTGTCGATTCACCTTTCGTAATACATCGGCCGGAGATGGGTTCCGTGCAGCCTCCGCTCGCAAGACGCTGCGGCAGATGGCCATGATAAGCGATGCCGGCACACCTTTACCTGACACGTCTGCGATGACTACTCCGAGCCGTTCTTGATCGACTTGAATGTAATCGAAATAATCGCCGCTTACCTGGCGGGCTGGCGCATTAACGCCGCTGATCTGAAACCCATTAATCGCCGGCGCCTCCGATGGAAGCAAGATACGCTGAATGTCTCGCGCGATTTCGAGATCGTGATCGAGGCGCTTCTTTTCGTTAGCCATGGAATAGATGATGGCGTTGTAAAGCGCAAAGGCCGACTGTTCAGCGATCGATTTAAAAACGACGAAATCCCCCTGGGAAAAACCTGGGCCCGCAGGGCCGTTCGCCAGTGCTAGGACGCCGAGATCTTGGTTTCCGTACCGCAGTGATGCAGCAATAATCGACGAGCTGCCAAAAGCGCTGCCACGCAATTTTGCCAGCTCTGGCACCTCGGAGAATTCATTCAAGCAAACGGACTGGCCCGTCTGCCACACTCGTCCGATTAATCCTTCACCCGGGCTAATCGTGTGCAGCCGTAGAAAGCTCTCAAGCGCTATGGGAGCAGCCGCGGCTTGTTGCAAGATATTTGGGGGAACGTCCACTAGCGGCGGAGAGCCTTTGGAGATAAACGCCGGAGTAAGTTTCCCGCCCGTTCGATCGGTGACGTAAAGCACGCCCCCGTGCGCGTCGAGAACACGCGTGGCGCCTTCGACGATTAGCCGGTGCAGCTCCTGAGGCCGAATGGTCTCTCGAAAGGCTTCGCCGAGACCATGCAAAAAATCGAAAACAAGCGTTTCCTCAACCTGAATTTCTTCATGAGAGCGCTCTAGCCGTCGAATCCGCCGTATCTGAAACCACGCGGTAATAATCCATCCGGCGACAGAGGCAACAAGCAGTCCGAGAAGAAGAGTCGGCCACATCATGCAAGGGCCAGCTTACTTCAAAGGCGTCTCGTGATGAAGGTCTTGTCTTAAAAAATCGAGAACGTCTTTAAAGCGAAAGATATTTTCCGGCGCGGCCTCGCAAAGAGCTTCATGGGCTTCCAGCATCGTCTCCGTTTGTTTTTTCTTTCTATCCCCGGGCGACCGGACCGCGGGGGTTCGCTCGAGCGCTCCGCATTCAGGGGGATTGGAACCATTAGCACGAATATCGAATATCTGATCCAAGCCGAGCCCGGAGAGAAGCTCGTGGCTGCGGTTTCCACAATGAACGATGTGAAGATGTCCGTGCCCCAGCTCCTTCAATCGAAGTGCCACGCTGGCCATCGTTCCCATGAATGTGGAATCCATCATGGCACAATCCGCCAGGTCCACCACAAATTCGCGATAGCCGCGGTCCAACATCTCACGGGCGAACTCCTTGAGATTGCCGCTGTTGAGGAAACTACCTTTCCCCGCCACTTTCACCCACACGGTTGGGCCGCTCACCCCTACTTGAATAGATGAGTCCACAGTTACTAGCCAAAAGATACCAGCCCGGAAGGCATGCTGTCAATGCTCGCCGGATTCGAGAAAGCCTCAGACAATGATTCGAAATCCGCGGCACGAAAGGCTGCTTCAGGTAACACTAACCGGGGGAGATGAGACGCGCCCATTGGATCTCACTCCCACATAAAGGAGCGATTTTCCGCTACGATCCGCCCGTTTTCGATTAACAGACACCGCCATGCTATTACGCGGCCATCATCAAAATAATCGTCTCCAATCACCCTGAATTCGGTCTTGCGAGTGCCACGCACATTTCGATACGAAATCTCCTGCGCCTGAACGTGCTCGTGCAGTTTTTCCTGACGATATTCTAAACGCACTGTGACATCCGAAGAGTGCTTGGTCCGCCAGAAGAAATCAAAGTAATTGCCGAAACGTTGACGCTGATCAAGGGCCGTCACCGCTCCAAACATTCGATATTGGCGCTCAAAAGTAATGGGAGCGTCCTGAAGCGTTGCCGTTTTCTGGCTTGGCGAAGTCGATTTTCCACCAAGTGAGGTGGTGCTCGTTGTCTGCCTCGCGCGCTCACCTGCTTTCGGTGCTTTTTCACTCAAAAAGAAAAGCTTCGTTTTCCGAAACTCGAAATCGTTGTTTAGCGACACCGGGAGCCGTGTCACTTTTTCTACGATTCTTGGTTCTTCGCGGGCGCCGTCGGTGGAGCTAACAACAAGGGTCAAAGAGCCCAAGGCAAAGACTGCGGCGGCAAATCTCATTCGCCTAATAAAGCCGGGTTTTGAATCGGGTGTCAACGAGCAACCCCACATTCCAGTTCTCCGGCTCCTGTGGAACTTACGCGAATCTGCAAGTAAATTTCGGTTTTATGATTGAAGTTCGTTATGAGCGCGGGGTGTATCTGCCGCGCCAGAACTTATGGCTCGACCCATGGGACGCAAAGCGATTTGCTTTCGTTTCGCACGCGCACAGTGACCACATTGCGCCACACGAAGAAGTCATTGTTTCCGAGCGGACGGCACGCTTGATGCAAAGCCGGCTGCCAGGCTCCCGCACAGAGTACATTCTGCCATTCGGTGACAAACGAACGGTGCACGGGATCGACCTGATGCTATTGCCGGCCGGGCATATCTTCGGATCGGCGCAATGTTTCCTTTCTGCCGGAAACGAGACATTGCTTTACACCGGCGATTTTAAGCTGCGTCCCGGTAAATCGGCCGAGCCCGCGGAATGGCGCAAGGCGGACACACTCGTCATGGAGACGACATTCGGTCTGTCGCGTTATCGATTCCCACCAACGGAACAGGTCATTAATCAAATAATTGCCTTTTGCCAGGAAACAATTGATGACGGTGGAGTACCCGTGCTCCTTGGGTATTCGTTAGGCAAGGCGCAGGAGATCCTCTGTTCGCTTGATGGAGCTGGGTTAACCCCGATGCTCCACGGTTCGGTTTATCGGATGACCCGCATCTACGAGCAGTTTGGCCAATCGTTTTGCAAATATCTTCGCTACAACCCGAACGACGCTGCTGGAAAAGTTCTGATCTGCCCACCCAGCGCGAATCATTCACACATGCTGGAAAAAATTGCGCGCAAACGCGTAGCGATGATCAGCGGTTGGGCGGTCGATCCAAACGCAATCTATCGCTATCAAGTTGACGCGGCTTTTGCACTGTCCGATCACGCTGATTACAACGATCTGCTTCGCTATGTCGAATTCGTACAGCCGCGACGCGTGCTTACACTCCACGGTTTCGCTGCTTCGTTTGCATGCGATTTGCGTGAACGCGGCATCGAAGCATGGGCGTTAAGTGAAGAAAACCAAATGGAGTTTACGCTGCCACAAATTCCTGCCCGCCCTTCCGTTGCTACCTCCGACGCCGGACGCCGCACGGAAGACGGCTGCGCCAGCACATCCGAATTCCTCGCGTTTGCGAATGTTGGCGAGGCGATCGCTGCAACTCCGGCCAAACTGGAAAAAATTCGACTGCTTGCCGATTATTTGCGCGGCCTCACGAGGGAGCAGCTTCGAATTGCGACACCCTACTTCACCGGGAAAGCCTTTGCTCAAAGCGACCCGCGCACCTTGCAGGCTGGCTGGGCCGTAATCTTTCGCGCGATGCAAGCGGCCACCAAAGTCAGCGACGAGGAATTTCATCGCGTCGCCAGCAGCCACGGCGATGCGGGCAAGACCGCGTTCGAAGTTCTCGACAGAAGGACGACACCTCAGCCGTTCAGCATTAGCGAAACGGGCGAGCTATTTGAAAATCTCCACCGAGCGCGCGGTCCGATTGCCAAGGCCGAGCTGCTGCGAAATCGATTCTCAAGGTTGTCTGCGCGCGAAGGTCAGTACGTCGTCAAAATTCTAACTGGCGATCTGCGCATCGGATTGCGCGAGGGTTTGGTCGAGGAGGCGATCGCGAAGGCATTCGGTGTCCCTCTTGAGCAGGTAAGAGAAGCCAACATGTTGTTAGGCGACATTGGTCAGACGGCGCTGCTTGCTTCACGAAACGAACTAAACCGGGCGGAACTGTCGATTTTTCGTCCCATCAAATGCATGCTTGCGACGCCTGAACCGACGGCTGAAGCGGTGTGGGAACGGTTTACTGAAAGTGCAAGGACTGACCGGGAACTGGCGTCGTCCGCGCCGGCTACGGTCTATTTGGAGGACAAATTCGACGGCGTTCGCGCACAGCTCCACCGCAGTACGCAACAGGTCGAGATCTTCTCTCGCGACTTGCGGCGTATCACAGGTCAATTCCCCGAGGTTGTCGATCAAGCCAGTAATTTCCAGGAGGAGCTGATCATCGACGGCGAAATTATTGCTTTCGAGAAGGGTCGCGCACTCACCTTCTTCGATCTGCAGAAGCGGCTGGGACGAAGGAGTAACGGTGCCGATTTATTCGCGCGTGCAGCGGCAGATGTGCCGGTCGCGTTTGTGATCTTCGATCTTCTTTGGTTGAACGGCCGGTCGTTGTTAAAAACTCCGCTGCATCAGCGGCGAAGACATCTCAGCAGCGTGCAATTGCCCCCGCATTTTCAAATTGCCACGGTGATGCCCGCGCATTCTGCAGCCGAGATCGAACAAACGTTCCAACAGGCGCGGCAGCGCTTAAACGAAGGGCTGATGATCAAGGACCCGGAGAGCTTCTATCTGCCTGGTAACCGCGGCATGTTTTGGTTCAAGCTTAAGAAAGAACTGGCGACGCTGGATGTCGTGGTGGTGGGTGCCGAGTTTGGGCATGGCAAGCGCAATAATGTGTTGAGCGATTACACATTTGCCGTGCGCGATGAAACTACTGGCAAGCTCTTGCCGATTGGTAAGGCTTACAGCGGATTAACCGACGCAGAGATTGCAGAGTTGACCGAGCATTTCAAGCAGAACACCATCGTAGACCACGGCCGGTATCGCGAAGTGAAACCAGACGTGACCCTCGAAGTCGCTTTTAATTCAATTCAGCCCAGCCCACGCCACGCCAGTGGCCTGGCACTACGTTTCCCTAGAATCAAGGCAATCCGGCGCGACAAGAATGTCGATTCAATTGACACCCTGCAATACGCTCGCGAGCTAGCAACGCAACGCGCAAGTTCGCCGGCTAGTTTACTTTGAAGCGATTGGTCAACACCTAGTATTTACTGGGGCGTAGACGACGGAGAAGGTGAAGTCGCTTCCGCGCCGGGGCTGGCAGACGGGCTGGTATCAGAAGACCCGCTGGTGTTGCCAGACGCACTGGTATCGGCAGGCACCCCGGCACCGGAATTGGGTTGTGCCCGCATGGTCGATCTCATTCTCTGTAGTGCCTCCAATCTGCGCTGTCTTAGAGCGCGCAGCTCTTCCATTCTTTCGGCTCTACTAGCTTTGAGCTGCGAAGTATCAGGCGGCGCTAAACCAGGAGGGATTGTTGCAGAAGGCGGAACATTCGAAGCGGCATCCTTTTTCAACGCGCGCAATTGACGGTCGGCTGGAACCATCGCCGCGCGCGCCACTGCTTTTTCTCTCTCGGCCAATGCTTTCTCTCGTTCGTCTAATGCTTTCTCGCGCGTATCCAGCTCGGCTCTCCGCTGAGCGAGTTGTTGTTCGGCCGCTGCATCCTGTTTTTGGCAGGAGCAAACCATTGCCAAAGGAACAAGCATCGAGAGGACAAAGAGTTTTTTCATATCGTAGGTTGTATTTTTGGTTTTCCGTTAATTCGCACGAACAAACCGAGACAGCGGCTGCTAGTCAAATGAAAGTTAGCGCGGCTGGGGCGTTACCGAGCTTGCCGGTACCACGACGATCGTTTCGATCTGCCCACGGCGAAGGCGTTGAATATTGGCAAAGATGGCCACCAGCGCGAGTGAGACGACGATGATGATCATCAGCGTGACGGCGCTCCTTGGAACCTGAGACGATCGAAGTCTCTTGGCAGGCTGCTGCGGCGAATTCACGTGTGAAGTATCGATATCGATCTCACGCGCGCAAGGAGACCTTACTCGTTTTCCTTGCTCGGTGAAAGGGAATAAGCCGTATCAGATTAAGCGCAATGCCGCGATGGCATCCATGACTCGCTGGCTTAGGCGCTTGTAGAGATCCTTCGCTGGTGAGTTTAGATCGGCAGCCGTAAAAAGAATCGGTTCTCCGATTACGATGGTAATTGGCACAAAGTGCAAACCGCCGCCACCGCGTGGCAGGGCCTCATGGGCGCCAAAGATCCGCATCGGCACGACTGGCGCGAGCGTTTTTGCAATTACGAGGCCCAATCCCGGCTCGGCCGACTGCAAACTACCGTCGACGGTGCGCGACCCTTCCGGAAAGACCAGGGCTGCGTTGCCAGCCTTTAGAACACGAATCAAGGCCTTCAGGGCGCTTCGGTCGATGCCCTCTTGATTAACTGGGATTACATTAAGCTTTGGCAAAAGCCGGCCGAGCAGCGGTACATCGAGCAAGGTTCGCCGCGCCAGAAAGTAAACTGCCCGATCGCACGTAATGCCCGCAAGCGGCGGATCGAGATAACTCTGATGGTTCATTGCGAGGATGACGGGGCCGTCCTGAAGCATCCGCTCCCTATGAACTACACGAAGACGAAAAAACAATCGGCCAACGAGGCGACTAAGGTGATACCCGAGCCAGTAATAGAAATTCATTTAATCGCTAAGTCCGCAGGCCCATTTTCTCGAGTACGCCAACGATCTCGTTGATGACCTCCTGAATTGTAAGATGTGACGTGTCGATGATATGCGCGTCTTTCGCGATGACGAGAGGTGAGACGGGGCGCGAAGAATCAGCGCGATCACGTATCGTGATTTCGTCGCGTCCCCCTTGTGCGGCACGACGCTGGAGACGCACTTCAGGCGAAGCATTAAGGTAGAATTTGTACGGCGTGTCGGGAAAAACGACCGAACCAATATCCCGGCCTTCCACGATCAGATCGTGGCTTTGTGCGTGCTCGTGCAGTTTCTTCGCGACAATCTGGCGAACCACCGGGAACTGACTGACGCCCGCAACGTTTTCGTTTACACAATCATCACGCAAACGCTCCCCGGGATCCACGTCGTCAATCAAAATGCGCGACTCATTGTCTTGCAGGCAACATGTGATGGCGGCTGTCTGAAGGGCGTCAGCGATACGCTCGTTTTCCTCCGGGTGGATTTTCTTCTGAAGGATGCGCCAGGTGATTGCTCGATAAATCGCCCCAGAATTAACGTAGACAAATCCCAGTCGCCGAGCGAGCCCTCGTGCGACACTGCTTTTTCCAGAAGCCGCCGGGCCGTCGATGGCAATTACCCGATGAAACTGTTCCCGCATCCCGGAAATTAGCGCGCCTGAAAGATGCAGGGCAAGCGTCCAGTGATGTACATGCGGCCCCCAGATACTTCAGGGGATCATGCTCCTTCCTCGACCGGACCAGGAGTCAGTGAACCAATCACTGGCGTGCTGATCTGCATCCGTTTTGAATTTGTGAACTCTTCAAGCACGGTTTCAAAGCCAGGATAAGATTCACGAATACATTCGGCTTCCTGAACAATAGTTTCGCCATCAGCGAATAGGCCGGCTATGGCAAACGCCATCGCAATACGATGGTCGCCAAAGCTTGGCACACGGGCCCCATGCAGCGGCGCCGGACCAAGGATCTCCAGGCCATCGTTCATTTCCGCTACCTGTGCTCCCATGGCACGCAGATTGTGCGCGATTGCAGCGATCCGATCGCTTTCTTTTACGCGCAACTCTTCCGCGTGCCGAATAATCGTCTTGCCGTCCGCAAGAGCGCCTGCGACTGCAAGGATCGGCAGTTCATCGATAAGCTGCGGTACTTCTTTACCCTGAATGACAGTACCCTTAAGCGGCAAACCGGTGACTTCGACAATTCCACGCGGTTCAACTTGATCGGTTTCTTCAATCGCTTCGCGCACTTGCGCACCCATTCGAAGCAAAACACCGAGTAACGCCGTTCGCGTGTGGTTCAGGCCAAGATCGCGAATGAGTAGATGACCTCGTCGTTGAGCCGCAGCGGCAACCAGCCAAAAGGCCGCGGAAGAGATGTCGCCTGGAATGGCAAAGTCGCGGGACTCTGGGACCTGGTCGCCAAATACAGTGACGCTGCCACTCCCGTCCACCGCTATTCGGACCAGGAAATAATCAAACATCATTTCCAGATGATTCCGAGTTGGGGCTGGCTCGATTACGGTGGTCTTGCCCTTGGCAAAGAGGCCGGCCAGTAGCAGTGCGCCTTTCACCTGTGCGCTCGCGATAGGCGTTCGATAACGAATCCCACGCAAGGAACCGCCCTGAATGCGCAGCGGTGGCGTATCTTCCGGACCTTCCGCGACAATATTTGCACCCATTTGATGAAGCGGCGCAATGACTCGCTCCATCGGACGTTTTGACAGCCCGGCGTCCGCGACAAGGCGACTTTCAAAGGTCTGCCCGGCAAGCAACCCGGCGAGAAGGCGCATGGTGGTGCCGGAATTGCCGCAATTGATTTCGCTTTTGGGCGGCGTGAGAACCCGCCTTTTCCCGTGCACGATTAGCGTGGTCGGATCAGGTTGTTCGATCTTAATGCCGAGTGCGCGCAGCGCATTCACTGTGTGCATACAATCTTCGCTCGGAAGAAACCCATGAAGAGTGCACACTCCATTCGACAAGGCAGCGATGATTACCGCGCGATGCGAGATACTCTTATCGCCCGGCACGGTGATCTCGATGTCAATTCGAGGTGCCCGTTTTACTCGCAACTCCATAGATAAGAAGAAACCGTTAGTGAATACTCAATACGGGATGCTCGACAAAAAGACAGACGCTGCGACAATCGGCACCCAATATCAGCATCCAGCATCAGCCTTGAACACCCTCAAAAGCAACCCGTCACGGAACAAGAAAAATCTTATCCGTGTACGGATCCTTTACCTCCGTCCCCGGAGGAAAGCCTTCCACATCGATATATTTGCCAGGTGAATAGGGACTCTCTACCAGATGAGGCTTGCCAGGCACAGGAATTCCGTACGGATAATCTCCCTTTGCGATCTTCGTTGGCGCGGCTGCTGTTGGAGGAGGTGAAGCTGCTGCGGTTTCCGCGGGCGGAGTGCCTGTAGGTTGAGCGGGACCATTTGGATTGAACGGCTGTTGCGGTGGCGGGTACTGGTCGGGCTGACCGGGGGCATAGCTCGCAGCCCGATGTCGGGAGGGTGGTGGCTGCGGCTCTTCACTGCATGAGGCGACAACGAAGGCTGTGAACAGAGCAAGCGACAATGAGAATTTCATAAATGGAAAATACTGCAACAATCGTATCCACAGTCTCAGTCGTTGCCAATCATTAAATCTCTTTTTTGTTCACGCTCGGCGGTGCTTTTGCAAAAACTCGTCCGGATACAATGACAGTCCGCTTTCCATCCGAATCCAAGATAGAGATATCGATGGCAAACAACACCCACGCAGAAATCTTGATAGTAGATGATGACGCCTTGAGCCGCAAAATCCTGGCGCAAGTGCTGACGTCCGCGGGATACAACTGCCAGGTGTGCGGGGACGGAGCTGAATCGTTGGAGATGATTCACGCCAAGCCGCCTTCCCTTCTGCTGCTCGACTTCGACATGCCAGGAGCAAATGGCGCCGAGGTGCTAAAACAGCTTCGCTCGGATCAGCACCAGGCAATTGCGCAGGTGCCGACAATTATGCTGACTGCGCACGGCAGCGAGGAAAGCGAAGTCAATTGTTTGCAAGCTGGCGCAGATGATTTTGTGACAAAACCAGTCAATGCAGCAGTGTTGCGTGCGCGAATCGAGACCCAGCTTCGTCTCCGTTCCATGAGGCGACAATTGGAGAGGCAAAATGACGAACTCGAAAGATGGCGTCGAGACCTTGAGCGCGATCTGGCGGCTGCGCGCTTGACGCAGCAATCGTTAATTCCCCAAAAGCCCCTGGTGCTTCCCGGATGGGATGTTGCAGCTTCTTACCGTCCGGTAATCCAGGTAGGGGGCGACATCTACGGTTGGCTGTGCATGAAAGATGGTCGGATCCTGTTCTGGATTGCCGATGGGTCCGGTCACGGGGCAGCTGCTGCACTGCTTACAACGCTCGCAAAGCTTCTCTTTCACCATGGCAGTGCGGAACACAACGCGCCCGCCAGCGTGATGGAAGCAGTCAACGATGACTTTCGAAGCATCTTTGGCGGCCGCTCTTTCATGACAGCGATGTGTGTCGCGATCAATCACAAAACGGGAAGCGCGCACGCGGTTGGCGCAGGTCATCCGCCTCTTCTCATCGTTCGCCAGAACGGTGCAACGGAATCGATTGCGTCGGTCGCGCCTCCGTTAGGCCTGGTCGAACGCTCCGAATTTGTGGAGACTGCGCTCGACTTTGAGCCAGGGGACGCCTTCCTTCTCTATACCGATGGCTTATTTGGCTCTTCAGAAAATGGACGCCATCGGGTGACACCCCAACAGTTAGAGAAGATGCTGAATCATTCTGCTCCAACTGCCGAAGTATTACTCAAGGGAATTTTAGAACAAGTAACGCCAAATAACCCCAAAGAGGCCTTGTCTGATGATATGACGGCTTTGGCGGTGCGCCGGATGGCCCCTCAATAAATTTTTCGTTTGCTTAAAATTAGTGTTGCTCTCTCCCCAGCGAAACGTTAATCAGCCTCCATGCCGAAAACCAAAAAGAAAACTTCCAAGCGCAAACCGAATCCCGCCTTCATGAGACCGGTCCAGCCTGACGATAAGCTTGCTGCCATTGTCGGGTCGCAGCCGCTACCGCGCTCGGAGCTTACCAAAAAGCTCTGGAACTACATCAAGAAGCACGGTTGCCAGGATAAAAAGAAACGAACCATGATCAACGCCGACGACTCACTCAGGCCTGTATTCAATGGTAAGGGCCAGGTGAGTATGTTCGAGATGACCAAACTCGTCTCGAAGCATCTGCGGTAGATCCCAAACCGTCGATAGCCCGGCGTTCGTTCGCCGGGCTATTTGCGGAGTGAAAATAAGTTGCTGCGCTGGTTCCGAATCCTTTCGGGGCTCTTGCGTCAGGCAGTATTTCCACCGAAGATGGTGACGTGAAAACCTATCGTTTTTTTCTTTTCGCGGTTGCGGCCTTTATTTTTATCTCCGGGCCGTTCGCCCGCGCGGAGTCTGACTCGCTCACTGATTACAAGAAAGCGCAGCAAGAAGCTAAGGCTGGTAACAAATTTCTGTTGCTCGATTTTACCGGCTCAGATTGGTGCGGCTGGTGCAAAAAGTTTGACAAAGAGATCCTGTTACAGCCGGAGTTTAAGGACTATGCGCGGAATAATCTGGTCATTGTAGAACTGGATTTCCCGCGTGCCAAACCGCAGACCCCCGAACTAAGAAAGCAGAATCGCGAACTTGCGCAGCAGTATGAGATTGTGGGGTTTCCGACTATTGTAGTGCTCAGCGCCGACGGACAAAAGCTTTGGCGGTATGACGGTTACTTTCCCGACGGTCCCGCGGCGTTTATCGCGCAACTACAGAAATTGCGGAAAGGCTGAATGGGCCTTGTTTTCTGCCGCAAATAAAATCGGCGGGTTTTCGCTCTCGTGCAAGGGAGGGAGCAGCGCCTTGCGTAACTGTTAGCCTCTGCCAGATACGCGTTCACCTTCGCCAAGCTCCTACTTATGTCCGCTTATCGTTTGCTGTTCTTTTGTTTCGCCATATTAAGCTTCAGCCTTGGGCTTGAAGCGGAACCCACGCCAGCAAAGCGAAGTGCAACGCGAGAGACTCGAGCCACGCCGGAGGAACCGGGCATTACATTCAACTCGGTCCATGTCGATGGGCCCTATATCGCGATGACCTTTGACGACGGACCGAGCGCGACGCTGACCCCAAAATTACTCGATTTGCTGGCTGCGCACCACATCAAGGCAACGTTCTTCGTGATCGGCGAAAACGTCGCGGAACATCCTGAGATCGTTGCGCGGGCGGCGCAGGAAGGTCATGAAATTGCGAACCATAGTTGGTCGCATCCCAATTTTGGTAAGATGTCGGACGAAAACGTCCGCCGCCAACTACAACAAACCGATGATGCAATTAAGAACGCCACGGGCAAGCGGCCCACGTTGCTGCGGCCGCCTTATGGATCGATCACGGCCCGCGAGAAACGCTGGATTCACGATGAATTCGGTTACGACATCATTCTTTGGGATGTCGATCCATATGACTGGAAACGGCCCGGCCCGGCTGTGGTCCGCGCTCGCATTCTTAAGGAGACGCGGCCCGGCTCGATCGTTTTATCTCACGACATTCACCCGGGGACGATCGAAGCAATGCCTTCCACTTTCGATGAGCTCGAGACAAAAGGGTTCAAATTCGTCACGGTATCGGAATTGATTCGCATGGCGGCGGCTCGACCCTCCCATCCGAGTCCGCAGCCGGGCGGAACTGTTCCAGCGAGCGCTACTGAATCCCCTTCTCCGACTCCCTCGCCAGCGTCTTCGCCAGGCGGTTAGACTTTCGTTTAATACGCCTACTTCTTCGCGGCGCCAAGGCCGCGGTCTGCCATCCGCTGCTCGTTCTGACGACGCGCGATGACAAAGTGGTTATTTTCGCCGTAGCTCCGCCACGGCCCCGATGGCACGTCACGAACTTCGACGAATTGCCAATCGGTCACGTCGGTTGGCGCCAGTCCCAGGTAATCGCGCACGGCCGGTGAAACATCCAGCCCAGCACCGTGATTCAGGTTTGGTTTGGGACGCTCATTTCCAAAGACGTACTGAAAATGGTCTGTGCGAAACGGGCCGCAGTCCTCCCATTGGGCATAACAGGTGCGATTGCCCTTGCGAATGGCGAGCCATCGGTGCCAGCAGACTGACTGTCCCGGTCCCGTGTAGGCTTGCTTAAACCAGGGAATCACCAGTGGCGCTTCCGGCTTGAACTGACCGTGCGTCACATCGTTGTACGGCAAGGCACAGTAGAAGGGATTTTGTCGCGGTATGAATGCAATCGGAATGTAGCTTCGTCGCGCCGACGAATCTGGATTGTCGAAGCCGCCGTAGTTGTTCGTCCAGTTCGCGTCCCATGAACTTCTGTAGTTCGGGACGGGGTTATTGCCTCCCGCTTGTTCCCCGACCCAGAATACCGTGGTCACGATATTGGTCTTCCAAGGATAACGCTGCACCGCAGGACGCGAGCTGGTCGGGATAAAGACCTGCGGTTCTACTTTGAGCAGCGCCTGCTCCCGCAGCTTCATTGCGTACTTCGCAAAGTCGGCCGCCGTCGCATAGGGGGAAGTGGATTGTTCATCGGCTTTAGCCGCGCAAGCAATCCCCAGACTCAAACAAGCCGCAAGAAGTCTCCTCATTAGCAAACGCCGCCACCCTCTACCCGATTCCCAACGCTTAGGCAAGCCGAAATTCGGATCCGACACGCCAATGATGTTGTATGATCCCAGCACGCGGGCGAGGCGCTTAATTCAGAAAAACCGGCATCGACGATTCCAACTACAGATTAGCCGCGGCTCAGCACCGTGTCTCGTTTGAATCGAAAATCGTCCGTCGCTGGATAATCCAGCGTGTAATGAAGCCCGCGACTCTCTTTGCGATATAACGCCGAATCAACAATCAAAGAGGCGACAGCTGCGAGATTGCGCAACTCCAACAGATCAACGGATACTTTGAAATTCCAATAGAACTCGCGAATTTCGCGCAGCAAGTTTCGCAGTCGCGCGCTCGCGCGCTGGAGGCGCTTGTCCGTACGGACGATTCCGACGTAATCCCACATCAACCGTCTGATCTCATCCCAGTTATGATAAATCACGACCAACTCATCGACGTCCTGCACATTTCCCGATTTCCATTCCGGCAACGGAATCTTTTGTTTCGAAGCCGATCGGGTCCGAACGGCTGTGATTGCGGCCCGATGCGTCACTACCAGGCCTTCCAATAGCGAGTTGCTCGCGAGCCGATTGGCTCCGTGCAATCCAGTACACGCGACCTCCCCAATCGCATACAGTCCCGGCATACTCGTCACGCCATTCACGTTCGTTTTGATTCCCCCGCATTGATAATGCGCAGCGGGTACTACCGGAATCGCCTGCTTCGACATATCGATCCCGAACCGCAGACATGTCTGATAAATGTGCGGGAAACGCTCTTGAACGAATTCCGGCGATCTATGCGTGATATCCAAGAATACGCACTTGGCCCCTGAGCGCTTGATCTCCGCGTCAATTGCGCGTGCTACAATATCGCGCGGCGCTAGCGAACCGCGCGAGTCGTAGCGCTTCATGAAATCTTCGCCGCGGTTATTGCGCAAGATTCCGCCTTCACCGCGTACCGCCTCCGAAATGAGAAACGATTTTGCCTGTGGATGAAAAAGACAGGTGGGATGAAACTGGATGAACTCCATGTTTGCAATCTCTACGCCCGCACGCCATGCCATCGCCACACCGTCACCGGTCGCAACGTCCGGATTCGTCGTGTACAGATAAACTTTGCCGCAACCGCCTGTGGCAAGCACGATCCGATCTGAACGGATAGTTTCTACCTCTCCGGTTTTTTCATCCAGGACATAGACACCAAGACAGCGATCTTCTGCCGCGAACCCGAGCTTTGCTGCCGTGATTAGATCCACGGCCATGTGATTTTCTAATAGCTGGACATGAGATTGTCGGCCCAGTTCACGCAACAAGGTGTTTTCGATTTGTTTCCCGGTTACGTCTTGCACGTGCAGAACCCGGCGCTTGGAATGACCGCCCTCTTTGCCAAGATCAAGCTCGCGATGTCCCGAAATCTCGCGTTCATCGAACTGCAGACCGAGCTCAGTCAGCTCGCGGATACGCTCCGGACCCTCAGTCACAATCGTGCGTACGACTCCTTCATCACACAGACCCGCTCCCGCTTCAAGCGTGTCATGCACGTGCAATTCAAACGAATCTTCATCGCTCGTCACACAGGCGATCCCGCCTTGCGCCCAAGCGGTGTTTGTGTCGGAGCCTTTGCGTTTCGTCATCACAGCCACCGAGCCGTGCATTGCCACTTTCAATGCAAAACTCAGGCCGGCGATACCGCTGCCGATCACCACGAAATCGTATTCCTTCATGACCGTGAAGCAGCAATCTTGCCTGCTGGGGCTAAATGCTCAAACACGCAGATAGAATTGTCTCGTCGCGACGTATTCCTTCATCCCAAGCGGATATTGTCGATCAGGCGAGTTTTCCCGAAGAACACAGCAACCGCGAGCAACGAATTCGTTCTGACCGTATTAATCGGTCGCAAGGTTTCCGCATCGACCAGCTCCACATAATCAATTCGTCCCAGAGGCGCTTCACTGATCACTCTTCTAACAAGATCGACAATCTCTCTCGCGGATTTGTTGCCGGCATTCTCCGCAGCCAGCAAAGCCTTGTGCAAAGCGGCCGCCTGCTCGCGCTCTTCAGGATTCAAATATTGATTGCGCGAGCTGAATGCCAGGCCGTCTTCTTCGCGCACCGTAGGCACTGCAATAATGTTGATCTTGAAATTGAGGTCGCGCACCATACGCCGAACGATCACCAGTTGCTGAAAATCCTTCTCACCGAACAAAGCGGCGTCCGCTGAAAGAATGTTGAACAACTTCGCGACAACTGTGCAAACACCGCGGAAATGTCCGGGTCGCGATTTGCCCTCCAATGTATTTGAAAGAGAAGTTTCCTCGACAAACACGGTGCGATCGTCAGCGTACATCTCCGCAACGCTCGGACGGAACAAAAGATCGACCCCGGCATTCCGACAAAATTCTTCGTCCGTTTTTTCCAAACGTGGATAGCGTTCGTAATCGCTTCCAGGTTCAAACTGCAACGGATTAACGAATATGCTCAATGCCACCTCGCCATCGTAGCCAGCATGCTTGCGTGCGACCCGGACCATTTCCCCATGCGCCTTGTGCAGAGCGCCCATCGTGGGAACAATTACACGGCATTTAGCATGCGACTGCGCTTGCGCCTCGGCGATCGTCGTGATGATCCGCATCCTGGAACCAGAGTCGATCATGGAATCAAATATCCAGAGATTCCTTTCAGCCTCCGCATAAAGCTACGGCCGGACAACCTCCGAATGCTTTCCTGGTCGGAAGAGAAATGGGGTCACGTTGATTCGAGCCAAATGCCTTGCCTGGCAAAGTGGAATTTCTTGTGACCGAAATTTTTCCATCCAGCCCGCAGGGCAAGATCACGCATCTCAGAAAAGGAGAAGGCTCGAACAGCAGAGAGCCGCGCATCGTAACGCGTCATCGGCTCGCGGAAAATCAGCGTAGTCAAAACGTAAATGCCTGCGACAAGGGAAAAACTACGTCGTAAATCCGACACCAGGACAAATCTTTTGGACACCTGGCAACATCTGCGCAGGAGGCGCACTGCGTCTTCATTGCTGAAATGGTGAAGCGCCAGTGTGCAAAGCGTGATGTCATATGATTCGACACGGTTCCATTCGAGAATGTTGGCTTCACGGTAGGAAATCTCAGGATAATCGGCGCTCAGTTTTCTGGCGATTTCCAATGTGGCAGGCTGCCGATCCAACGCATCGATCTCTACTTTGGCCCTGATCTTTCGCACATAATCGACAATCAATCGGGGGATATCGCCCGATCCCGTTGCCAGGTCGACGACACGCATTTTGTCGCCCGGTCTGATCCAACTGCGTATAAAACCCAATACAAGATGATAGCTTCCGAACCAGCGATTCAGTTGTCGAATACGTTCCAGATCGCGTTCCAGTTCGGCGGGGGGAGGCTGGTCCCGATCCATCATCTCCAGCACAGCTGGATCGAAACTTCGTTTCATTTTAATAGTGGCGCCTTCATGAGCCCCCGTGCGCCTAACGCGACATCATAGACCGCCGCTATGGCGATAGGAATTTTTGCCACGATTCTGGGAGCGCGGCAGTTTCCACGTCACTCGCAACGCGACCTTCGAATTCGGGACGGAAAACTGTGCTCGTCCCATAAACCATGATCACGTCTTCCGTGCCTTCAACGCGAATGGCGTGCGCCACGCCCGGTGGAATTACGATACCGACATTGTTATCGCCGCGATGATTGTCGCCATCCACAAAGAAGCGCATCACTCGCCGCGGTAGTCCCGCGCGAATGTCGAACAGAATTATCTCGATGCGACCCTGAATAAAAAACATTACGTCCCATTGCTCGTTGTCATAACTTCGCGCTGAATAATTATCAGGCTCATCGATATACAAGCGGCGCAACCAATCTACCGGATCACTATTTTCCGGAATGGTTGGTGGATGCACGTGAAAACCCTTGGCAGTTCCCGAAAACATCCGCGCAGCCGACCATTGCTTGGGCCAGAGACCAATCCGCGCGAGAATGCCTTCCTCGCGCCGTACAAATTCGCCGAAAAGTCCACGGTGCCGCTGCGGGTAAACTTTTCGCGCGAAAATTTCCACGCCCGGAATCCAAGCATTCTTAATCTCGCGCTGACTCCGATTCGCAGCGGCGAGTTCGCCTGCGTCCACGCCTCGTTGTGAAAGCTCCTGCGTGAAGGATGCCGTGCGGTAATCTCGGGTGTTTAGGTTCCCTCGCGCCCCAGAGTCGATACCTTGCCAAAGATTTTCTTCGTGCTTGCTCATTTCACTTTAGCCAATGATTTATTTGCCTAGCGAGAAATCGGCTCGTTCGCGAGAAAGATTTGGATTGTAATAGGGGTCACGCCGCAAAACGCCAGCCCAACGCTCGCGCATAATCGCTTCACCCTTCATGTCGACCTGATGGGATGGCGCTCGATGCCAGCAAAGTTTTGCGAACGGAGTGTAAACAATTAAATAGCCAGCTTGACGCAGTTTAAGGCAAAGATCGACATCGGCGAGTGCCCCTTCCAAGCTTTCATCGAACCCGCCCGCTTCCTGAAAAACGTCACGCCGCGTGAGCATACACGCGCTCGAAACGCCGCTGCAGTTTCGAGTCACCTGCAATTGGCGATTCGCACCAGGATGTTCTGCCGGAAAACCGTGAAAAGCCGGTTGCGCAGTCTTATTCACACCCACAACCATCCCCGCGTGTTCAACCGTAGCGTTCGGATTCAGCAATCGCCCGCCTACGACGCCGACTTCTGGCCGTTGGACGTGCTCGGCCATGATGGTCAGCCAGTCCGGTTCGATCGGTTCGATTCCTTCACCCAGGAAAAGAATCCATGGGTCGTTTGTTTGATTTACCACGAAATTTTTTAACGCGGAATCATTGGCCTCGCCTGAGAAACGCGCGGTACGATATGGAAAATGCGAGGGAAAAGCTGACGCGCCATGGAACTCATCGTGGTTAACGATCACAATTTCATAATTCGGATAACTTGTTCTGTTCGTCAGGGTTTCGATGCATCGCGCGAGCAACTCGAAGCCGTGGCAAGTTGAAACAATGACCGAAATTTTCTTCGCTTCCAACAGCCGGCGCCTGACGCAGAAGGCGTGGGTGCGCCAGTCCACACCCACATGAGCCGACTCGCCGCGGCGTTTCAGATGAGCTTCAATCGCAAGCCGCGACGCCTCGAGTTGTTCGGGCTTTTGACGAACGCTGATCGCACTGGAGCTCTCCGAGCGCCGCCAATGATACAGGACCCGGGGGATGTGATGAATTCGCCTGGTCTGCTCGATCACGCGAAAGAAGAGGTCGTAATCCTGGGCGCTATCGAATTGTGAAAGGAAACCGCCAGCCTGCTGCACGATGTCGCGTCGCACTGCGGTTAAATGGCCAACGTAATTGTAAGAAAGGAAAAAATCGGGCGACCAATCTGGCTTAAATAAAGGAGTCTCGACGCCGTCTTCGCCGAGCTTGTCTTCATCGGAATAAATCAGATCGGCATCCGGATGGGTCTGCAAAAGTTTCACAATCTGGAAAACCGCATCGGGTTCGATGACGTCATCATGATCGAGAAAAGCGACCCACTCCCCGCTAGCGAGCGTTAACGCTTGATTCAGTGCCGCTGAAATGCCTTCATGTTTTCCGAGGCTTTTCAGGATGATACGCCGATCGCGAGCGGCCAGCAGAGGCAGCGCTTGGAGCAACTCGGCGTCGCTCGATCCATCGTCGCTTAACACGAGCTCCCAGTTTTCGTATACCTGCGCGAGCACTGATTCAATCGCTTCCTGAAGCCGCTGCACAGGTGTGTCGAAGACTGGCATGATTACGCTAATTAGCGGCTTCGAAGCAAACGCACGCGATTCATTTCGCATTCGCTCAAGGTCGCGCGCAGTTGCGCGATGCCGCTCGAACCATTCCTGATATTCGCTTGGGGCGACGGATCGTCGACTTTCTCGCGCGGGTCGACGGAGCTTTTTCCAAACCGTTTTTGCCAGTTTTTCCGGAAGACGATATGGCGTGAGCAATACCTGGCCCACGCGGCGCTCCGGCGATTTCCGCATGGTCCGTTTCTGCTCGTTTAGCAATTTCAATTCGCGCCGGTATTCTTTGAGCTTGAGCAGTTTCTCCTCCAGCGCAGCGATATGACGGTGCGCCCCTTCCAGTTCAGAGCAACGGATTTGAAATGATCCCTTCAAGTCGCTCAGCGCTTTGTTGAGTCTGGCAAAAGCCACCTCCACGACCGGCGTTAGCGCGCCGGGCGGTACACTCGGTTGGCGTCGAAGACATAGGGCTCCCGGATCTAATTCCATTAGGTCGCATTCGTAATCCGGCAGTAGTCCAAAGCGCTCGAAACACTGAACGAGTTGCGGACGCCGCCTGGCAGCTTCAGCGCCGGGCCCGGGAAGGAGCACAATCCTGTCCGCGCAACGCGAGAGCGCTTCCGCTATGCGATTATCATCGTTTTCTCCAGAGGAATAAAACCAAACTGCGGTTTCAAAGTGCGCCGTGGCCTCACCCGGCCCCAGCTTTGTCGCCAGGTCACTGGGAGACAACACGACGGAGACTTCTCTTTTCGCTTCAGCAAACTGACGGCCAACTTCCTGAGCGCTCGCGCCGATGACAAGGAATCGGCCACCTGCGAACTTTCGCGACATAACGCGAACGAAATCGGCATTGGTGGAGTGGAAAGGCGATGGCGACACCGGGGATATTATATTGGTTGAAGGCAGCCACAGGCAAATCTACCCTGCCGCGCCGCCCCAAGATACCGCTCGTCCTGCAATGCTCGATTTCGTAGTCTATCTTCTCTACCGCGCGGGGTCGGCAATCGCCGCCGGCCTACCATTACCGGTTCTCTTTGTCGCCGGGGAGTTCCTCGGTTTTTGTGCATGGCTTTTGTCCGGGAAATATCGCAGCCTGGCAAAACGCAACGTTGCTATTGCGTTTACCAATGAAAAAACCTCGCAAGAAATGCGTCGCCTCGTCCGCCGCCATTTCCAACGACTCGGCGCTAATCTTCTCTGTAGTGTTAAACTCACCGCAATGCCGCCCGAAAAAATCCTGCAGCGGGTCAAGGTGGATAATATCGAGGCGATGGATCGAGAATTTCGCGCGGGTGTTCCGGTAGTGCTTGTTTTGAGTCATCTTGGAACATGGGAATTGTTTGCGCAATTGATGCCGAAGTTCGTCGGTTACGTGCGCAATGCGAGCGTCTATCAGAAGCTTGGTAACCGCTTCATTGACGCGCACGTGCGCCGGACACGTGGCCAAACCGGCTTGGAATTATTCGATCGCCAGCAAGGATTTCAACCGGTGATCGACCTGCTGCGTTCCGGCGGCGGCGTCGGTGTTTTGTCCGACCAACATGCTGGCGATCACGGACTGTGGACACCTTTCTTCGGAAAGCTGGCGTCCACTTCGCCCCTGCCCGCGTTGCTTGCCAAGAGGACCAGAGCGGCGCTAATCGCCGCAGGCGTTTACACGACGGGTCTGGCGCGTTGGCGCGTGGTTTTCACCGAGCGCTTTGATCCGCCCAAGGCAGATGCCTCCGTTGCCACGCTCACGGCAGAAATAAATCAGATCATCGAACAACAAATTCGCGTCGCACCGGAAGATTGGTTTTGGGTGCACAATCGCTGGAAGACGCCCCAGCCCAATTTCCTTCTCGCGCAGTATAAACGCGGCGTCCATCTGCCACCGGGCGTTTCACCTCAGGACCTAAAGCCATTTCAAATTCTCATTCGTTCAAGTAATTGGCTGGGTGATGCTGCGATGAGCGTGTCCGCAGTTCGCGCAATAAAGAGTGGACGGCCCGACGCGCGCGTTACGGTCGCAGCCCCGGAGAAGATTGCGCCAATGTGGAAGCTGGTTCCTGAAGTGGACGCGATCATTGTTATGCTAGGACCCCAACTCTTTTCATCTGTCCGGTTGCTTCGGCGAGAACCGTCTTTTGATGTGGCGATCCTTTTTCCAAATTCGGTACGGGCTGCTTTGGAGTCGTGGTTGACCAGAATTCCGCGCAGAGTTGGTTACCGCGGCCATTCGCGACGCTGGTTGCTTAACCAAATTGTGCCGGTCCCAAGAAAGCCAGGCCCGCCTGAACATCATTCGCTCCGTTTTCTCCGTATCGCGCGCGAATGCGGCGCAGACACATTCGACTCCCATAGTTCGCGAGCAGGTGTTCTACGTTCGACATCTAATGTCCAAATGGCCATCAACCGCCAACCGATCAAAATCGGTCTTTGCCCGGGTGCCGAATACGGTCCCGCCAAACGTTGGTTACCGAAGCGATTCGCCGAGGCGGCCGAAAAAATCAGCGCGCAATCGTCCGCCCGATGGATTCTGCTTGGAACGCCACGCGACGCCGCGGTTGGTGCCGAGATCGCGGCCGCCCTTGGTGATCACTGCGTGAATCGAGTCGGCCAGACGACGCTCGAGCAACTGATCGACGAGCTGCGCGAATGCTGTTTATTGCTTACGAACGATACTGGCGCGATGCATCTCGCTGCATTGTTGGGTGTGCCAGTCGTCGGCATCTTCGGCTCAACAGAACCCCGTCTCACTGGCCCACTCGGCGATGGTCACATCGTCTTGCGACATCATGTCGAATGCAGCCCCTGCTTTTTGCGCGAATGCCCGATTGATTTTCGCTGCATGAAGGCAGTGGGCGTCCAGGAAGTTGCCAATGCTGTATTGTCGATTCTGAGCAAACAATCAGGAGAATTTCAAATTTGAAATCTAACACCTCAAATCTCACACTTGCGGGCATGAGCTACGAAATCGCCGAATTATCGTTTTGCGTGTTACGAAGCAAAAACGGGCGAGTCTAAAGCCTCGAGTTTGAAATCCTGCCATGGCCGTTGCTCCGCGCATTCGCACAGAAGTACAGGTGATGTTCTTCGATACCGATTGCGGAGGTGTCGTCTCGAACATCGCGTATCTGCGTTTCATCGAGATCGCCCGTACGCTTCTCGCTGAAGAACTCGGTCTCGCCCTAACGGAAATGGCCGAAAAGCACAGGTATCCGGTTGTCGTGCGAACAGAAATCGATTATCGCCGACCGGCTAAACTTGGAGATCAGCTCGCGATTGAAGGTTGGCTGCACCGGGTAGAGCGCGTGCGGTTCTGGTGTGGATTCCAGATCACACGTCCAGCAGATAACATGCTGATCGCCCAATGCCGCCAGATGCTTGCGCTCATCGAGATGCCAGAAGGAAAACTGCTTCGTTTGCCCGAGCGCTGGGAGAAATATCGAAACACTGATTCCGCTGAGTTAGAGCGCGAAGATCGGACTCCAACTGCTGGCAGGGAACGTATTCAATGACTGCCGGCGCCCGCAGCCTAAGTCTGGAAGAAACTCTGCTTGAGCCGCCGGCTCTCTCTCCGCCGCCCATGCGCCGTGTCTTGTTCGTGATTCTGATTGCGTTGGCAGGGCTGCTGCACGTGGCGACGATCGGCTCCGGCGATTTATATAGCCAGACGGAAGGACAATACGCGGGCGCCGCTCGCGAGATGGTCGAGACACATCATTGGCTTCTGCCTACCAACAATGGCGCGCCACGTTTGCAAAAACCACCGTTGCTCTACTGGCTGATCATCATTTCGTTCAAGCTCTTTGGTATTAACGCGGCAGCTGCCAGGCTCCCGGTCTCGCTGGCAGTTGTCGCCTCGACTGCCCTGATTTTTTTAATCGGGGATAAGCTCACGGACTACTGGCGCGGTTTCATTGCAGGTCTGATTTATCTGAGTTTGTGCGGCACATTTCTGCTCGCGCGCATTGTCATGCCAGAACCAGTCGTGAGCGCATTCATTGCAGGTGCGATTTTTTGCGCGATCGGCGGTTATCAGCGCCGCCGTAACCGCCGCATCTGGTTTGCAGGCTTCTGGATTTGCTCGGGTTTTGCTTGTCTGACCAAAGGTTTGCTTGGCATCGCTTATCCGGCCGCGATTTTTCTTATCCTCTCAGTCTTTTACCGCGAAGCGCGTATGCGATTTCGCGGCCTGTTGCGATGGGAATATCTTGCGATCTTCATTCTGATCGTCGCGCCATGGCACATCTGGGTGCAATGGCATTTTCCCGGGTATTTTCATTATCAAATCAGCTCGGAGTGGCTTGGTCATCTGCGCGGACTTACCGATGAGACACACGATTTCCTCGGGATGCCCGCCTATCAATTCCTGGTCATGCATCTGGCCTGGTGGTTTCCATGGTCGATCGCGCTGTTGCCCGGCGTTATTCTCGCCTGGCGCCGGGTGATTCGGCCGCGCGAGATCAATTTCGCGGACGCATTGCCGCTTTGCTGGATGGGTGTTGTCTTTATTCCGCTGCTGTTTCTGGGACAACGCCAGGATTACTATTCAATGACCATGTGGAGCGCATTCGCGCTTTGGGCGGCCGTCGCGTGGGATCGAATACCGCAGAGGCTACGCGCCGCCGGTGTAATCGCTGTCGCCCTGGTCGGTATCATAATCGCGGCAACGGTGTTCTTTATTGCAGGCGCGGCGTCCGCTCTGAATGGAAACTGGGGAACTATGGACGCGCGCTGGACGGCCTGGAAGGCATTACAGGACATGCCCGTTGCGACTTGGCTCGCATTTCGACCTTTGGTTGCGATCTTTGGCGCGTCGCTCGTTTCTCTGTCGCTGGCAGCCCTGTACTTCATTTCCAAGCAACGCGAGAGACTTGCGGCCATCGCCCTTGCGGCCTCGATGATCCCTGGCGGACTCAGCATGTTGGAAGCCGTCGCGCAAATCGCTCCTTATTTTTCACTTGCGGACGTAGCGCGATTTCTAAATCCACGGCTCGATGCGCCTGGCGATACAATCTTTGAAGGACCGTTCGACGACAGTAGCAGCCTCATGTTCTATCTGAACCGGAAATTTTTCCTGGTTAATCAGAACCCCCAGAAAGAGACCCCGATTGGCAAACCTCCTATTGACATCTTTTTGAATGAAGCCGCTGTGTTGGAAAGATGGGGGCAACCCAGCGCGATTTATCTAATTATCGAGGAAAGCCGGACCGCTTATTGGAAACGGCTCTTAACCGCCCATTTTCACATTTATCATCAACTCACGACGTCGGGCACCTACGTGGTGCTTAGTAATCAATTGTGAAGGAAGTTGTTTGTTAAAAGATGAAAGGAGACTCTGCCCGTTTCTTGAAAAATTGCTGCATTGGTTTAATGTCCCCTCTCGCCTTCCGTTGCAACTTTGTAGCCATTTAACTCTTAACGTTTCAACCAGGTAATTTATGTCGCAACATCGCAGTTTAAAAGGAGCAAGCACAATCGCCGCCAGGCGCAATGTGCTAAAGCGCTTCGAACGGGTCGAGATTTTGAAAAAGCGCGGTCAATGGAAGGAAGGCCAGAAAGTCATCGGTCTTCCTAAAACGAAGCCGGACGTTTAACCGCCAGCGCGAGAGGTGATTAGTAAGAGCTGATTGGTGAAAAGTGACCAGTGGCGCTTTCACCTATTTACATCTCACTTCTCACTCGCTTAAGTGCGTCTCAACCGCTTCCTTGCTGCTGCCGGTCTAGGTTCGCGCCGGCACTGCGATGAGTTGATCGCTGCCGGCCGCGTCACAATTAACGGCAAAGTTTGCACGAATTTCAGTGCGCAGCCAGGAGCGCGCGATCACGTCAAAGTCGATGATAAGCTTGTTCACACCGCTCCGCCGCTGACGATCATGTTGAATAAACCCGCCGGATTCGTTTCGACTCGAAAGGATCCGCACGCGCGTGACACCGTCTTTGAACTCATACCAGAAAAATTTTCCCACCTCTTCACAATCGGACGTTTGGACGCGCAAACTCAAGGTTTGCTGCTTCTGACGAATGACGGCGAATTGGCGCAACGGCTCAGTCACCCGCGTTTCAAGGTGGACAAGGAATATGAGGTCACGCTCGACCGACCATGGGATCCGGCGCTTGCTTTGAAACTGGCACGCGGGATTCGTCTCGATGGCCAGCGCGCGAAAATTGCACAGATTCGCTCACTCTCGTCTACGCGTCTTCGCGTTATCTTGCGGCAGGGAATAAACCGGCAGATTCGGCGCATGTTCGAAGCTGTCGGATATCGCGTCGAACGGCTTCTCCGCATTCGAGTCGGAAACCTTCGAGTCGGCGATTTGCCAAGCGGGCATTGGCGAGCACTGACGAAAAGCGAGCTACAATCCTTAAAAGGGCGAGTCCCGGCGAGCCCGCGTCCGGCATCGCGGAAGCTTCACCCTTCAATGTGAAATGAAACTTGACGGTTGTAACACGCTGATCACGGGAGCGTCCGCTGGGATCGGCCGCGAATTTGCGCGTCAACTAGCCGGTCGCGCCAAATCGCTCATTCTCATTGCGAGGCGGGAGCAAAAGCTCAACGAACTGCGTGACGAATTAAATCAACGATATCCGAACGTCGCGGTCTCCGTTCTCAAAACTGATCTCGCTGACCCTGCGCAGCTGAATGAATTGCTGGCATGGCTGAATCATAAAGGAATTGACGTCGATCTTTTAATCAATAATGCCGGACTGGGCGATAGCGGCGCCTTCTCGACGAGCGATCCAATTCGGAACGAACAAATGACCCTTGTGAACATTGTCGCGCTCACCATGCTCACTCGCCACTTGCTTCCGCGAATGATCGCGCGACGATGTGGCGGCATTTTGAATGTTAGCTCGTCGGCTGGATTTCTTCCGATTCCCGACTTTGCGGTTTACGCAGCGACTAAAGCCTACGTTACAAGCTTCTCTGAAGCGCTTCGCGCCGAACTCCGGGGAACAGGCGTAAGCGTCTGTTCTCTTTGCCCGGGTCCCGTGCACACGGAATTTCAGGAAGTCGCCAAACGCCCGGGGGCTCAACCGGATACCGGCCCAGAGTTCGTCTTCGTTTCGGCCGAAGAAGTCGTGCGCGATGCGCTTGCAGCACTGGAGGCAGACCGCCCCCTTGTTATTCCCGGCTTTCCGATGAAACTCGGAATGTTTCTCGTCCGAATAACGCCAATGCCGATCCTGCGCTTGCTGTCGCGGCTTTCGCCAAGGCGATGCTGAGCTGCCTAGCGTGAATTCCGAGTCATGGTTCGCAGCAAAGGTGCCGAGAGAATCCTAAAGATGAAACCAGTTATGCTCGCTCTCGAAGGCTGCACGGTTGATTTTAATTTCTGACGTTATTACAAACATCACGAGGACGCCCAGCACCAAAATAGGCAGAGCAGAATTGATTCGGCGGAGGATCCAGCTGATGCCGTAGACATAAAATAACGCGAATGGAATCAGCGCGCCGCTCAATAATCGGCCCGACGTGAAATATGGATGCGCGCGCGAGGGATTGATACAATTGCCGAAATCGAACTGAATCGACAGCAACGCCAAAAATCCAACCGCCGCTATGAAACTTAAAGCCGCTATGGCAATCGCTTGCCGCTCAAACGTCGAGAGCCCGGCTTTCTTTCGCAATCCAAGGAGGGCAGCGCCGAGCAATACTAGAGTGGAAATTGTATAGAAGTCATCCGCAACTGGGCAATTTAACAACTGACCGTGCCATTTAACCTCGCCGCGCCAGAAACTAGCGATAAGGTTCCACCAAAAAACCCAGAAACCTCGTAGCGTAAAAATTGGATGGTGCCACCAGCCAACGAACGGTTTGTGTGTCCAGCCAAGCAAAGTGATTTTTGTTGCTGATCCGGTCAGATCGCCAAACTGATATTTTGTCCAGACAATCCAACTCCCAATCGGGATCGCGGCGCAGAGAATAAGCGTTACAAATGCGAGAAGGGTTGTCTTTGATTTTTGGCGGATCGACGGCGCCAGCTTCGCGATAATTGCGACCAAGGCCATAACGACCAAAGGCAAATTGGATAGTTTGGTCAGGTACGTAGCCGCGATTGCCAACCCTGTGAGTGCGCTAAGTAAGAAAGTCGGTCTGTTTGTACGCAACCATTGGAGACCGCAAAGAAACAATGCACCGAAGCATACAGGCGACAGAACGTCATTGTTCATGGCGTAAAAAATGTTCTGAGGAAAAAAGGCCAGCAGTAATGGCACGCCGAGACGCAATTCCACACGCTTAGGCGCTATGCTGCGTGCGATCACATAGCCGAGCAGCACCATTAGCGCGATCAGAAGACCATTCAGGAAACGGATCCAGTAAAGTGATTGAAGACCGGTCAGCCCGACGTGTTTTCCAATCCACCACCAAAGGCTCGCTAGTGTGTAATACAACGGCGGTTGAGAAGATTCGAAATTAACTTCACTGCTCCACGCGGCTCTTGTAACCGCGATCTCCGGCTCGATTTGCGACCAAGACTGCTTCCAGATAGGCGACGGAAATTTGCCTTCTGGGAAGCGATCGGCCGTGAAGAGAAATTCCGGCGACGCGTAGGGAACGATCCAGTTGAGAGTTTCTTCCTGAAGCCGAGCGAAGCTTTGTGGAAGCCGAGCGTGGGAATACTGTGTGACAAGGTCGAAATGAAGGTCCTCATCAATGTTGCTAAAGAACGGGAACGCGGCCGAGAAAATAAGCACCCGAATAGCGGCTGCGACACAGAGGAGCAAGATCAGGACGCTTTCATTCCTATTCGCCCATGCTCTTGATTCGCCAGAGACGTTCATCAAAACGTCGGAATCGGCAAAACCGCAGCAATTCGCTTACATCCGGCTGGACAAATCATGCGCGATACAAAACTCCGTCTCTCATCTTTAGCATGCAACTCGCAGTGCGTTGCAGCGGGCTGGTAGGCTTTGGGATATAAATAGAAGCGGCGGTCGCCTTCGACCGCCGCTTCGAAAGCTTTTGCAGGTTACATACCCACTCCAGTTCTACGAGGATTTATATTTGACCGAGCAACCGTATGGCTTGGTTTGTGGCGTGGAGATAGATTTGCCTGCCAATGATTGATCCAACGCTGACTTGATATAGTTCGTCGAGCTGGGAATATCTGCTGGGTTCGGCGTCGCCTTGCTGTCGATCGCTCCTTCATAAGCGATTTTTCCCTCTGGATTGATTATCACCATGTTTGGCGTGTTCTTGGCGCCGTACGCGCGGCCTACTTTGCCGTCCGGATCGAGAAGCAACGCAGTCTGCTGCGTCTTCCAGGAGGTTGCGACTTTCTGAGCCTGTTCCGGCGTCAAATTGCCTTCCGTACCGGGCGCGTTGGAATCGATGGTTAGCCATACCACGCCCTTGTCTGTGTATTCCTTCTGCAGTTTTTGCATGTTATCGCTGCCGTAATGCTTTTTCACAAACGGGCATTCCGGATTAAACCATTCGAGCACCACGTACTTGCCTTTGTATTGAGCAAGCGAGTGCGTCTGGCCTTTTGCGTCGGCTAGCGAGAAATCCGGCGCAGCGCTGCCCACTGGCGGCGGCTCCAAGGCAAAAACTGCAGTAGCGATCAATGATGTGAGAACGATCAAAGTTATTTTTTTATTCATAAACGGATTAGAAAACGAAGTGGTTAAGCTAGTTCAATTTTCTTGCAATCAACATATTGGCAAGGAACGGCAGGAACACAAATACAGCGGTTTTAGGCGCGACAGCCGGAAACAGGCGTTTAAAAAAATCTTATTGTGCGGCAACACTGCGCGCCGCGGTTTGGAGTTTTTCCAGAACCATGCCTTTGGTGAGCACTTCCGGAAAAACAATCGGTTCTTCGTTTTTTCCGGGGTAGAGTACGTATAACGGAACGCCCGGCCGACCAAACTTCTGCAGCAATTTCGTGATCGCTGGATCACCGTTCGTCCAATCCGCTTTCAATTTGACGGTCGCGTGACGTTGAAAGGCATCTCGCACCTCTGCGCTTTCAAGCACATTGGCCTCATTAAATTTGCAAGTAAGACACCACGCCGCGGTAAAATCGACAAACACGGAGTGCCCTTGCTCCAGCTCCGCCTGCAAACGTTCAGGCGTAAACGCCTGCCAATCTCCTGGTAGTCGCGAATCGGCTAATGCGACATTGGTAGATCGAAATTTGCCGCCAACGAAATACACACCGCTTCCGAGCACGAGCACGAGCATGAGCACGAGGACGACACTTCGCTTCGCTGTTGATGCAGTCGGAAGAACGAAAGCACCTTTCATCCAGCAAGCGACACTGATCACGAGAAGAAAGCAGCTTGCCCAAATCGCTCCTTCCAAGCCGCGCTGAGCGCCCAGTACGTAAAGAAGAAACAGCAACGTCGCCAACAGCAGAAAGCCCATGAATTGTTTCACATGCAGCATCCACGCACCTGGCTTTGGCAGAAATCGCAGCCAGGCAGGCTGAGCACTCAAAAGCAGGTACGGGCCACTCATTCCAGCGGCAATCGCAACGAACATCGCCAAGATAACCGCAGCCGATTGCGAAAACGCAAAGCCGAGCGCGGTGCCGAGGAACGGCGCAGTGCAGGGCGTCGCTAGAACAGTGGCAAACACACCCTGGAGAAATGAGCCCAGATCGTTCTTGCGCTCGGTGGTCGAAAGCAATTCGCGCGTCAGGACTTGTGGCAGAGAAATTTCGAACACGCCAAAGAGGTTCAGCGCGAATACGAGGACAATCACGCTCAGTGCAAGAACGAAATAGGCGTTTGTGAATTGAAATCCGCCCCAGGTCACGTCGCGCCCGGCGCCCTTAAGCACAATGAGAAGCAGCGCAAGCCCGAGGAACCACGCGAAGATTCCAACCGCAAACGCGATACCGCTCCGCAAAACCTTCCGCCGGCTTTGGCCAGCCTGCTGAATAAATCCAAAGATTTTCAGCGAAATCACTGGCAATACGCAGGGCATCAAATTCAAAATGATGCCGCCCAGAAAACCGAAGAGCAGAAAAGTGAAGATCCCGCGTGCGGGCGCTGCGCTAGCCGCCGAAAGAGTCGGCGCGGCTGAAATTTGCCACGCTGCACGATCCTCGCCATTTGCCTGCTGGGAAAAGACGATCAGGCCCGGGATGGACGACAAATTCTTCTCCGACGACTCAATCGGAACTCGAAAGGTAACCTCATTCTTGTTGCGTGATTCGATCCTTGGATGGCCAACGACAACGTCCTGTTCTGGCAGTGGGAAAAAATCCAGCGCCGGATAATTAGCAAGGTTTTCGCTCGTAATCCCTAGACGGAGATCATGTCCAACTCGACTCCAATTTGCTGATGCCACATTCGATTCCGGCCAGTTTTGCGGCAACAAACGACGGTAGCGCGCGAAGAGCTCCGAATTCGCCGGTTGATTCGTCGTGGATACCGGTAACTCCAACTGCGGTGTTGCGCTGCCAGGAATACAGATTTTCTCGCAGACCAGCCAATTTGCCTCAGCTGAAAGCTTGACTCTTGAACTCTCTAGTTTCTGCGGCGGCGTGATTTCCTGCATCAGCAGGACTTCATTTTCATAGCCGTAAGTCTCGATGTCGCCCGGATCGATTGTTTTCAATGGTATTGGCCATTGAATCTCGCCAACTTTCCAGCCCGATGGCAGTTTCCATTTCAATTCTGTGGGAAGACCGGCGTCGCCAGAGAACGCCCAGTAGGTATGCCACCTCGGAGCCATCCGAAGCAGCAAACCGATAGTGAATGGTTTCCCGGGAACAATGGCGTTCGCATCAGCAAGCAGCTCGGCCTTGACGAGTTCTTTTCCTTGATAAACCTGCGCTCGGCTCTGCGACGTCAAAGCCAGGATAGACAAAGCAACCAAGTACGTCGCAGCTCGCGATGCCAGTCTCATGTTATTACCTAGCACTCGCTCCGGTTCGCGGCAATCCACGATGGTACGGCCCGACCGCCGGTCGCGTCGCAATTTATGGAACGACAAAAATCTTATCGGTCCAAGGATCCTTTACTTTGCTGCCGGAAGCGTAACCGCTCACATCGACATATCTCTTATCAGTGTCAAAGGGACTGAACACGTACCCTGGTTTCCCAGGGACTGCCTTCGCAGTCGGAAATTCCGACTTTGGAGAAGAGACTTTTCGCTGGGATGATGGTTTTGAACTGGTGTTTTCTCTACGGCCCGTCTGCGGAGCAGAGGCTGAGGTGCTTTGGGGCCTCTCCCGTGTAGACCGCGGCTGTTGAACCACCTCCGGCGGTGGAACAGGTTGACCTGGCTGGTTAACGTCTGAGGGCACGGTTTGTGTTGTCATTGCCGTGTCGGATTCACCGCCATGCCGCCGAAAGGCATAATGCACCGGCGCCGTAGCAACACGATAAGAACCGACCGCAACATCGCGCGTTACATGATAAGAACTCACTGCAACGTTGCGGGTCGTTCCACATCCGGCAAGCAAGACCGCGCCTAATATCAAAGTTCGCCTTAATCGTCTCATGTTGTTTGTAACAGATGTTGTCTTATCTCGATCTGTTCAATCATTTTATCGCAGCGGCGTCGGCAACTAGATGGGAGATTTGCTCCTCGGTTGTGGACCAGGAACACATCAGGCGGTAAACATCGGGCTCGATAAATTTGTAAAAACGCCATCCGCCCGTCTGGATGCCGCGTGCGACTTGGTCATCCAGTCGAACAAACACTGCATTTGCCTCCACGGGAAAGACAATCTCGACCTTCGGCACACTTTGCAGGCGCCTCGCAAGGTGACGTGCGGCACGGTTCGCGTGCTGGGCATTCCGGAGCCATACGTCCCCCGTCAAAAGTCTGATCCACGACGCAGCCAGAAAACGCATCTTGGAACCGAGCTGGCCGGCTTGTTTCGTTCGATAGTCGAACTCGCGCGAAACCTCCTTGTTAAAAAATATCACTAACTCACCAGCGCCCGTCCCATTTTTTGTTCCGCCAAAGCACAGAACGTCGACGCCAACTTCCCATGTGATCGTTTTTGGTGAGCAGTTGAGCGACGCGACAGCGTTCGCGAAACGCGCGCCGTCCATGTGCACAAACAATTGATAGGCACGGGCCAAGCCAGCGACAGCCGCAATTTCGTCAGGCGTGTAAACCGTTCCGAACTCAGTTGCCTGTGCAATGCTGATCACGCCCGGCTTGTGCGAGTGCAAATCATTCTGACGGATAAGCAGCGCTTTGGTCTGGCCAATATCGATCTTGCCGTTTCCGCCCCCGACCGGGAGCAATTTCGATCCGCCGGTAAAAAATTCCGGCGCGCCACATTCATCGGTCTGAATGTGAGCGTTCTGATGGCAGATAATGCTGCGAAATGACTGGCACACTTGCGCGAGCGCCAGCGCATTGGCTGCCGTGCCAGTAAAAACAAAATAAACGTCGCAATCGGTCTCAAAGATTTCACGGATCCGATCGTACACACGCGCTGTCCAACGGTCCTCACCATACGCTGCGGCATAATCCGTATTGGCTTCCTGCAATGCGGCCCACGCTTCCGGACAAATCGGCGCGGTGTTATCGCTCGCAAATTCGTGGTGCTCAACAGTCATGACACTGTTTGCTATCCAACTTTCTGTGGTCGATCAATTAGAACCGATCTCGCAGATAGGCAATGAGTGCGCTAAGCGCTGGCGGCCAGCTGGCAAGGCTCGACGAAAGCAGCGGCAAAAATCAAATCTCCAGCAACGCAGCCGTTCCCTATTTGCGAGATGGGTTCCAGCACAAAAAGAGATTGCCTGACAGATCCGAGCCCTGGGCCTCCGGACTCTGCCAGGCAAATCTCCTCCACTTGCTCCTCAAAATTACTTGAAGCAATTTCATTCTATTTTCGGAAACCGGCCCCAAACCGACCGTGTCCGGACGTAAATTTTTTTTGAGGCCCATGAAGGCGGCTGGTTCCGTCTTTGCTTAACGCATGGGGGCGAACTAATTTCGTAAAATGACGCCGCTCCAAAGCGAAATCGAGCAGCGCGGCAAGCGCATCTTCGAACTGGTTGATAAATACCCTGAGTCGCTTTTCAGCAAGGCCGGATTCTATCAGCGACTGATGACGCTCTCGATGCGTGATGAGCAGCTCAAATTGCAATTGTTTCGCTTTGTCGCTGTTCTTCCTTCGCTCCACACCTCAGACGAAATTATTGAGCATCTCCAGGAATATTTCGCCGATGGGCACGAGTCAGGAAAGGTCGCGGAATTTCTCGGGGCCGGCATTCGGCTGGCGGGCATCGTTCCGTGGATCAGCGGGCCTATCCTGCGCTGGAATGTTTCCGAAATGGCACGCCAGTTCATCGCCGGACGAAATCCGAATGATGTAATGAGGACACTTCGCAAGCGGCGGACCCAAAACATTGGCTTTACCGTCGATCTTTTGGGAGAAGCTGTCGTCAGCGAAACGGAGGCCGATGAATATGCGGCGCGTTATCTACATTTACTAGAGGGCCTGGCGCATGAAACAAAAAACTGGACCGACGCGCTGGAAAAAAATTCGGAGCTTTTCCCGGTTGTAAATCTTTCGGTTAAAATTTCTGCGCTTTATTCGCAAATTAGTCCGGACGACCCGGCGGAGACAATCGCCCATCTCGCGCCGAAGCTGCGGCCGCTTTTGCGTCGTGCGCGAGAGCTGGGCGCATTCATCAATTTCGACATGGAAAGCTATGCGCACAAAAATGGTACTCTTGAACTCTTCAAAACCGTTTTTATGGAGGAAGAGTTTAGGGACTGGCCGCATGCGGGAATCGTTATCCAAGCGTACTTGCGAGATTCTGACGCGGATCTGCGCCACCTGATTGAGTGGGGTCGCGCCCGCGGAACGCGGTTCGCTGTCCGGCTGGTCAAAGGCGCATATTGGGACTACGAAACAACGAAATCGCGCCAGAATGGCTGGGATTGCCCTGTTTATCTGGAGAAGCCAGAGAGTGATGCAAATTTCGAAACGCTCACGCGGTTACTGTTGGAAAATGAATCCATCGTTACCTCCGCATTTGGCTCGCACAATGTTCGGAGCATCGCTCATGCACAGGCGCTCGCGGAGCAACTCGGAATCGATCGCAGCCGCTTCGAGTTTCAGTTGCTCTATGGGATGGCTGGACCAATCAAGCGCGCATTGGTGGAAATGGGTTATCGCGTCCGCGAATATTGCCCCGTCGGTGAACTCCTTCCCGGAATGTCCTACCTGGTCCGTCGCTTGCTCGAGAACACCTCGAATGAAGGATTTTTGCGTGCAAAATTTTCCGAGAACGTTCCCGCAGAAGAATTGTTGCGCGATCCGCGCGAAATTTTGCGCGGGAGCCGAAACGGTGTTCTACCGCCATCAAATGCCACCATAAATATGACAACAACCACACCCAAGACACAGCCGGGCGCTCACTATGAAAACGCGCCCCTAACGAACTTCGCGTTGCCCGAAAACCAGGAAAAAATGCGGGCTGCGCTCCGCGAACAGCGCAAGCAATTTGCGCGCAAAGTTCCGCTCACGATCAACGGCGAAAAGATTTGGACCGACAACATGTTTTCCTCGGTCAATCCGAGCCAGCCAGACCAAATCGTCGGCTACGCTGCCGAAGCTGGCGTACCCGAAGCTGAACGCGCCGTCGCCGCTGCACGGATGGCATTCGAGAAATGGCGTCGCACTTCGTTTGAAGAACGCTGTCAATTGCTGGAACGCGCCGCTGAAATTCTCGAGCGCCGCCGGTTTGAGCTTTCCGCGCTCGAAGTCTTTGAGGTCGGTAAGCCATGGGCTCAGGCGGACGGCGACATTGCCGAAGCCATCGATTTTTGTACCTTCTACGCCCGGCAGATGCGCTTGATGGGTCAGCCGCGGCTCACGCAAAATGTGCCCGGCGAAGAAAGCTATCAGCATTACTGGCCGCGCGGCGTCGCGCTGGTCATCGCGCCGTGGAATTTTCCGATGGCGATCTTGTGTGGCATGGTCAGCGCCGCGCTCGTCACGGGGAACACGGTGATCATGAAACCGTCCGAGCAATCGGTCATCATCGGTGCCATGCTGATGGAAATTTACGAAGAAGCCGGCGTGCCGCCTGGCGTATTGAATTTTCTCAATGGCAAAGGCTCGGTGATCGGTGCGCACATGGTTAATCACAAAGATGTCGATTTGATCGCCTTCACAGGGTCGCGCGAGGTAGGTTTGCGGATTTGGGAGAGTGCCGGCAAAACCCGCGAAGGCCAGCGCGAGCTCAAGCGCGTCATTTGCGAGATGGGCGGCAAAAACGCGATGATCGTCGATTCCGACGCCGATCTGGACGAAGCGATTGTCGATTCGATCTATTCCGCGTTCGGTTTTCAAGGCCAGAAATGTTCCGCGCTCTCACGGCTGATCGTTCTCGAGGAAAACCACGACCGGGTCGTGGAACGTTTGCTCGGAGCCGCCGCCAGCGTGCGCGTCGGTAATCCTGAAGAGCCAGGTATTGTGGTCGGGCCGGTAATTGATGAGGCCGCTTACCGGCGCATTCTGGATTACATCGAGGTCGGCAAAGGTGAGGCGACACTCGCGTATCAGGCAAAGGAACTCCCACCGCACGGTTATTTCATTCCGCCTACGATTTTCACTGGAGTGAAACCAAATATGCGGATCGCGCGCGAGGAGATTTTCGGCCCAGTACTCAGCGTATTAAAAGTACGCGACCTCGATGAAGCGATCAAAGTCGCCAATGGCACCGATTACGCGTTAACCGGCGGCTTTTTCTCGCGCAGCCCGGCCAACATCGAACGCGTCAAGGCGCAGTTGGAAGCCGGCAATGTTTACATCAATCGCCCGTGCACCGGTGCAATCGTCGGCCGTCATCCCTTCGGCGGATTCAAGATGAGCGGCAGCGGGACTAAAGCCGGTGGCAAAGATTATTTGCTGAACTTCCTCATCCCGCGCGTCGTGACCGAAAACGTCGCCCGCCACGGGCTTGCTCCGGAAAAGACGCCCGAATACCGTGACGAATTTCTCTGGCCAAAGCACTAGCGCAGACATCTTCTCCGCCAGTTGGGGGCGGACTCGTCCCGTGGCAAGCTTGGGCGGACCGGCGGGCATCTCGCTTGCCGGAGCACTTACTTGAGAAAGATTGCCGTCGCCAGGGTCGCAGATCTCTACTGATCCAGGGGGCGACCCCTACTCAGCAGTTTCACCACAGTGACCACCATATAGAGCACCGGCCACGCCGAGGTCAGAACGATTAATGCAAATACCGCCATCTCCCTGGCACGTTCCCTTGCGGCTTCAATACGATATTCGCGCCCCAAATTGTAAAAATTCCTGAATCCGTATCTGTCCCCTCCGTCGTAAGGCGAAAAATAGCCACCGCGCCATTGGCCAAAACCAGAATGGAAAAAGTAATCGGTATGCGGAAATTTCCCTTTTCCGTCCGTGGAAGGACTCCTGGGTTTCATAACCAAAACCTCGCGTGCGAACCGACAACTATGATACCACGTTCAAAAAAGGAATCAGCCTGAAAAATAGCCCTCCTACGGCGGCGATTCGGCGAAACAATCAAGCAGCACAAATCAAAATGACATCTTATCGCGCTGGGAAGCTGTTAGTAAGGCTGCTGTTTGGCTGTGTCACGCGTGTTCACGTAATCCAGCCCGAAAATGCAAATCGGACCGGCGGATTTTTGCTGGCCGCCAATCACATCAGCCATTTCGATCCATTCCTTATTTCATTAGTGATTCGACGGAAAATCGACTGGCTGACGATGGCAGAATTTTTTCAGTCGTCAGTCGTGGGTTTTCTTTTGCGGGCGGTCGATGCGTTCCCGGTAGATCGAGATCGTGCGAATCGCAGAACCATCCGGACTGCAGTTGAAAGGCTGCAAGATGGACGTGTCGTTGGGCTTTTTCCCGAAGGCGGGATTCGTGACGGCGCGCGATCGCTGCTCGAAGGCGCGCAGCTTCGGCCCGGTGCATCAACGCTTGCGCACATCGCCGGCGTTCCAATTTTGCCGTGCGTTATCCTTGGCAGTGACCGTCTTTATTCAATAAAATCCCGAAAGCTTTCGGCGTTGCGGCGCACCCCGGTCTGGATCGCGTTTGGAAATCCAATTTCACATTCTCCCGTTCTCGAAAAATCAGAGGCACGAGCGAGAGTCGAATCTGAATTGGCGTCTTCATTCAAAAATCTCTATGGGGAACTCCAACAGACATTTCACCTGACGAGGGATGATCTGCCGCACTCGCCGCGAGAACGGATGAAGAGCAGGGTTGGATCGCCGCGACGACTCCCGAAAGCTTTCGGGACAGCGCGGCGTCTCTCCCGTAAAGTTCAGATCCGCCGTGGCGAGACCAATGGCAACCGATTTCACCGCTTCGCTGCGAGCGGAATCGATGCATTTCTATGCGCATCGATCAACTTTCTTCATACTCGCCACCGGCTAGATGGGAACAGTCGCGACGAAATGGAGCGCTACGTGCAGGAATGCGAGCGGCTCAACGCCCAACAGTATTACGCCTCGCCCCGCGACAATAATCTTGTTGAAGCCCTGAAAAACGGTCGCGCAACCATCGAATGGCGCAGCCCGATCGAGACCCAATTCGCAGCGAACAATGTCGCGCGCGCAGATTTTTTTCCTTCAGAACGTGGTCGAAGCGCACCGACGGTTCTCATTTTGCATGCGCTGATGTCTACGAGCCCCACTGGCTATCGGCGTTGCGCAGCGCACTTCAACGAACTTGGCTGGAACGCATGCTTCATTCATCTGCCATACCATTATTCGCGTGTCCCGCGGGGCTATTGGAACGGCGAGCTTGCGATCACCTGCGATCTCATCCGCAACGCGGAAGGATTGCGGCAAAGCGTAACGGAGCTGCGGCAATTGATGAGCGCATTGCGCGAACGCGGCTCCGGCGAATTCGGCGTGCTCGCGACCAGCTACGGCGGATGGATCGGCGCGTTGCTTGCCATGGTCGAGCGCGACCTGCGCTTCGCTGCCTTGATGGCGCCGATCGTAAATATCGAGCACGCGATCTGGCAGAGCCCCGCAGCGCGGTCAATCCGCCGCGAACTGCGTAGTGCCAATATCGAGCCGTGTCTCGTCGCCCGACATTTCCATCTGAGCTCACCGATCCATAACGTACCGCTATGCGACGCGGCGCGAGTACTGTTTGTTGCTGGGGAGTTCGACTCGATCGCGCCACTCGAACAGCTCGAGACGATCCAGCAAAAATGGCGTGGCTCTGAATTGCTACGCGTTCGCCAGGGTCATTTTGGCTACCGCATGTTGCGTGACACGATCGCTCGATTGAAAGACCGTGGAGATTTGTAATTTTCCTTGCTCTCATTAACACCGCTCTTCAGCGCGGTGCACCGATAAGCTGGGAATGAAAGCCGTTTAAACGGCTTTTCGGAATGGTGCCTCGCGGAAGCACCTAGCTGAAGCCAGGTGTTAATAAGACGGCCGCTTAAGTCCAAGAAATTCCAGACTTGGTCCGAGATCGCGAAACGCGGCCTTTGCGAGAACATTGTGGCCTTCGACCGAAGCATGCCAGCCATCGATCGGGTGAAGCAGTTCAACGCGACTCAGGTCGGCTGTCGCCAAGGCATCCGAATATTGCAATAGGATATTGGGCTTGTCAGAGAGTTCGCCGTTCAAATCATCCACGATCGCGCGCAACTCCTCATTCACCATCCCTGCCAGCCGAATCAGATTAGCGCGGTATGCTGGCCGGAAGGATCTGAAATATTTGTAAGTGGTTGGCAAATGCGGATAGCGAGATGCATCGTTCGCTCGCAGGCGCTCTGCAATTTCACGCCCTCGGAAGTATGACTCGAAATTAACGAGTCCATACACGACGATTGCGATCCGTTGACGCTGCATGCGGACCCCGCCAATCAGCCGACGCATCTCTCGCGCGAAATTGTCTCGGAAACGCCGGCTCAGTTGTTGCAAATGGTTCTCCGGCTGCTGAAGCTCGGCGGGAACGCACCACCAAGTCCAATCAACGTTGTTGTGTCCGATCGAGATGAGCGTCAAATCGGGGAAACGTTTCATCGTCAACAAGGCGCCAATTTGCCCGGAGAAATTGCGTGTCCGAAGGATTCTTCGGAAAAAATTCTGCCGCTGCCCTTCATGATCGACCAGCGCGCCGATGCCTGCGCATTCAATCGCAACGAAGGGAGCGAACTTTTCGAGTCGTTTCGAAATGCTCTGAACGCCTGCTGGTGGCGGATTACTGTCGAGAAACCAATTATTTCCACGGCAAGTTCGCGCGCGCCAAACCGTGCCCCAGATCGATGAGACATAGACTCCTGTGCACACGCTGTCGCCGATCGAGGCAATATGTGGCAGCCGCGCGATCAGGTCAGCTTGCGTGATTTCGCCGTTTCGATACGCGAGGAAATCAGAATAAAAAGGAGAAGCCGGCTCACTAATCCGCTTCAGAAAATTTGCGCTGACAACCCGGACAGGCTTCCACATCAGTTCTATTAGCTGAAACGAAACTCGTCACTGTTGAGGTTTCAATCCAACCAATCCATTGCTTGGAGGAAGCGACGAAATTCGGGATCGTCTTTCGAGAGTGCCGGTAACCATTCACCAATCGGCTCCCGTTTCCACCACTCTTTCTCGCCGATCGGAGCGAATCGATAACGATAAAGTGGCGCACGAATATAGTGAGGTGGCGCGTTCGGAAAGGGATTGTTAGCAAGGAGCGAGAGCGTGCCCGGATCGTTATGCAGAAGTTTCCAAACAAAATGCAATGTCCACGGATATTCCTCGGGTGAAGCCATCGCGGCGAACCAGATTTGCCAGTCAATCCGCGGTTGATAGGGTGCGACGAACGGCGGCCGCCGATTTGGGTCACCCGGCTTTGCTTTGAACTCGTATTCCTTCCACTTGGTGTCGCCGGTGATGACTGAATCCTCGGTGCCTTCGAAAATGATTTCCTGGCGCTCCCGTCCGACTGTACCGAACGCTCCGTAGGTATTTACAAGACCGAGCGGATCGTAGGAATAATTCATCAGCTGTCGTCCTGAAACGAGATTGAGCACCGGGGCGGCGCTCAAATAGAGAATGAGAATCGACAGCGCTACCGCGATCGTGTTGTTGATGCGCGACGGCTCCGATTCCTGTGCTGCACGTTCGGCACGCCTCACCAATACCTTCGGCAGAAAATGGCACAGGAATGTATCGTCAAAGCACGCCAGGAACGGAACGATCGTCAGATAATTGAGGAACGAAAGATTGCCGCTGATGACGAGAAAGATTTGAAACGTGACGAGCAAGACACCTGCGACATGACGCACCTGTCGCGGTCCGAATGAAAACCACGGCACAATCAGTTCGACGAAATGGTTCCACGCCGTCTCAAACTTGTGAAACCAGTGTGGCGCGAAATGCAAATAACGGCTGATGGGGCTCGGGATCGGCTGTGTCTCGTAGTGATAGTAAAGACAGGTTAGATCGCGCCAGCACGGGTCACCGCGCAATTTGATCAGACCCGCGCCGATCATGATGCGAAACCCAAGCCATCGAAAGAGCCAGATAACGAGAATCGGCGGCCTGCATTTGGGAAACGGACGCCCATCGATCAACGGACAAAGGAAGATCGACAAAAAGCCGGTCTCGAGCAGTTGAATCTCCCAGCCATAACCGTACCAAATCTGTCCAACGTGCACGATTGACATGTACATCGCCCAGAGGACGCCAAGGAGAATTGCGTTGGCGTAGCCGCCAAGCACAACCAGCGACAAGCCGAGACCAATCCATGCGAGAATCGACAATGCATTGTCGGAAATTCCGAACCAAAAGAGCGTCGGCATTCCAAGCATCCCAGCGGTTCGCGAACCGAGTTGTGTTTGAACGCTCTCGAGAAAATGATTGGCCGGCGTTAACCCCTGCCCGCCAATAAGCGACACCAACTGTTGCGCCGCTACGAGAAAAGCGACTGCATAAACAAAGCCGAGTAGACGCAGAATGACGAAGCGCGTCAGCCAATAAGAGTTTCCAGCGGCTAAAAGCTTCTGGAAAAAACTCTCTTCGTTCATTACCGATAGGTTACATATACGTGCTATAAAAATTCAACGACGGAACGCCGAATGCGTGTATGTCATCCCGAGGCGCGAAGACGCCGAGGGATCTCGCGATGGGTGGTCCGTCGCAGAAGTTACCTAGCATGATCTTTCAAGTTTGTGGGAGGTCCCTCGCTTCGCTCGGGATGTCAGCGGGAACCAAACAACATCTCCTACCGCGTTGACACTTCGTGCGAGGAGCTTCAGTTTCTTTCCCTCGCGCCAGGGTAGCTCAGTGGTAGAGCAGGGGACTCATAAGCCCTTGGTCGGGAGTTCGAATCTCCCCCCTGGCATGCTCCGTGAGTTGAGCGTTGGATGTTCGGTGTTGGGCGTTTTTCTTTGATAAGACTTCCCTACTCTTTCGCCTTCGAAAGATACGGCTCCAAGTCTTTCTCACGGCCTTGTAGAACGGCCATGAAGCAAACGCCGTTGTGTTCCGTAACTGCACCGACCCACCCTTCCTGATGCACATAACGCCAACCGGGAAACGCCAACACAGTCCCGGTCTTGCTGTCTCTCTCTGCCGGGAAAAGAAAAAATTGCATGCGTTTTTCAGCCACCCAGATTTGGGCGATCCTCTGCGACTCGTCGTCGTCAAAAACGCGGCAGCCGATTGTGCGAAAATCGGCGAACTCGTCTGGAACGTCGTAGTGTTCAAGCCCGTGTTTCATAAAGAACAGATCACTTAGTGTCCCCGCTTCAGCGCTCACCGGATCGAGGGTGACCGATCGAGTGGAGCCGGCCACCGTCAATAATTTCCGCGCTGTAGCCGATCCTGGAAAATCATTTAGTCGACCGAGCACTTGGAACGTGAAAACCCCGGCGATTACCATGAGAGCAATGCTTATCGCGAGGACGGCAGGGTTGAGGACGATTCTTCTCCACGTCCACTTGGGGCGGCGAACCGCTTCCTTGTCCAAGAACCATTCAGCCGACTCGGGCGGTAGCGGCACAAGACGAATTAGTTCCGCAACGGCTCGATCAAAGTTCTGTTGATTAACAAATTCATCAGAACCGTCTGCACGTGATACCGCGGCGCGCATGGACCGGTCAGCTAAATGGTCCTGGCTGATGGGCGCGCAATTCAAAAGAGCGCGGCGCCGACGTAATAATCCTAGTGCCGTCATATCTCGGGTGCTCCGGTGTGCTTAGCGTCCAACCACGCCTGCAACTGTCGCCGTCCCTGCGATAAGCATCGCGATAGCATGCTCAGTTTGAGCTCGGCGATGTCGAGAATCTCGAGGTAATTGAATTCGTCGAGATAAAAGAGCGCCAGCGCGGTCCTTTGAGGATCGGGTGCGGCGGAAATCCAAACTGCCAGTTGCGCCGGCTCGAGCTGCTTGATCTGTGACGCAGCCCGTGGAGCTACGTCGTGCTCCTCGATTTCCAGCGATTCCGGTTGCAGGTCCGTCTTGCTTGCCTCTAAGCAAAGCCAGCGCGCCTCCCGAAAAAGCCAGAAGGACTCCGTGGGTAAGACCCCCTGAGCAGCGCGCACAGCCGCTTCGCGCAACGTCGTGTTAAAGACTTCCTGTGCCTTGCGCAAGTCGCCCAGCATCAAGAAACAAAAGCGATAAAGTTGTGGTAAATTTTGCTTTCGATCCGACACTCTCCCATCCTTCGTCTTTGCAAAATTTAGCCCACTCTACGCAGCTACCTACCATCGACAAGAGGCGATTCGCTTATCTTTGCACGAACGCTGCCCGCGTTTTGAGCGAAACCGACTACAACTCCTGTAACCGGCGCGCTACTTCCTCCGCGTTCTCCCGGCTGTTGAACGCCGAAATGCGAACATAACCTTCGCCTTGAGCGCCAAAACCGGCGCCGGGTGTGATGACGACATTCAGCTCTCGCAGCATCCGATCGAACATTTGCCAGCTCGTTAGGCCATTGGGCGTTTTCACCCAGATGTAGGGCGCGTTGACACCGCCGAAAACATCGAGTCCATCTTTTGCTGCGGCTGAGCGAAGAATTTTGGCGTTACCCATATAATGATCAATGAGCGCGCGAATTTCTTTACGTCCTTCAGGCGAGTATAGCGCTTCCGCGCCGCGTTGAACCGGATAACTCACGCTATTCGATTTCGTGCTCCAACGGCGCTGCCAAAGTGGATGAAGCGGAAGTCGGCGGCCGTTCTCCGTCCGCGCGAGGACCGATTTTGGCATGACTGTAAATCCGCAACGCACGCCGGTGAACCCACCGTTTTTGGAAAAACTGCGCAATTCAATCGCACACTCCCGGGCTTCTGGAATTTCGAATATGGAATGTGGAATCTCTGGATCGGAAATATAGGCTTCGTACGCGGCATCAAAGAGAAGTAACGCTTCGTGCTCGCGCGCGTAATCGACCCAGCGCGAGAGCTGTTTACGTGACGCAACGGTCCCCGTCGGATTATTGGGGAAACAGAGATAAACCAGATCGGCGTGTTCCGCCGGTGGGTCGGGAACAAATCCGTTTCCAGCTGTGCAGGCCAAATAAAGAATTCCTTCATAGCCGCCATCTTCTCTTGCCAGTCCGCTGTGGCCCGCCATCACATTCGTATCGACGTAAACCGGATATACCGGATCAGGGACCGCGACTTTGTTTTGATCGCCGAGGATATCGAGGAGGTAACCGCAATCGCATTTTGAGCCGTCAGAGACAAAAATTTCGTCGTCAGCAATGTCGATGTTGCGATCGCGATAATCGTGCTGAGCGATTGCCGATCTTAAAAACTCGTAGCCTTGTTCGGGGCCATAACCGCGAAAAGTCTCGCGATGGCCAAGCTCTTCGATAGCTCGCTTCATCGCATCGATTGCCGCACGCGGCAGTGGCTCGGTGACGTCCCCGATTCCGCAGCGAATCAATCCCTTGGCCGCTTCCGGATTCGCTTCGCAGAATTCGCGCACCCGTCTCGCGACTTCCGGGAAGAGATAGCCTGCCTGAAGTTTAAGATAGTTTTCGTTTAGATAAGCCATGCGCGTATCGCTGGGCTCTTTGATCGCCGAAGCCGTACAAGTTTAGCGGCGGTCATCGACCGCCGCTATAGCAGAACTGGCCAAGCGCCAATCAGTAATTCTTCGCGACCGCGTCCCAGTTTACCACGTTCCACCAGGCTTTGAGGTAATCGGGCCGCCGGTTTTGATACTTAAGATAATAGGCGTGCTCCCAAACGTCGACGCCGAGGATTGGCGTGTTGCCGTCCATTAGCGGACTGTCTTGATTTGGTGTCGAAATGATTTCGAGCTTTCCGTTCTTATTCTTAATCAGCCACGCCCAGCCACTGCCAAAACGTCCCACACCAGCGGCACCAAATTTTTCTTTGAACTCATTAAAGCTGCCGAACGTTGATTTGATGTCGTCAGCGAGTTTGCCTTTCGGTTCACCGCCGGCATTCGGTCCCATTATTTTCCAAAAGAACGAATGATTTGCGTGACCACCACCGTTATTCCGCACAACTGTGCGAATGTCTTCCGGCACCGATTTGAGATCACTGATCAAATCCTCGACCGACTTGTTTTCGAGATCAGCTTTGCCTTTGATCGCTTTGTTGACGTTGTCGATGTAAGCCTGGTGATGCTTGGTATGGTGGATTTCCATCGTCTTCGCATCGATATGCGGTTCCAATGCATCGTACGGATAAGGTAATTTTGGTAATTCGTAAGCCATAATCTATACAGTTAGATCGAACTACGCCGCGCGACAGGTTTTATTTTTCGCGCGAGAAGAAGATCAAACTCTCCTGCTGTAGACACTTCGCTCAGCGAAGCGAGGCGCTGAGATGATAAACACGGCTGCCGCCGCGCCGCCCAGAGGTCGGCAACTACAGATCGCAACGATAAAAACTCGGACGATGTCCGACGCCGCTGCGATAATTGACATAGGTCGCGAGGGCGAGCAGCGGGAAGTTTTGACGATACATGTCGTACTTCAAATAGAACACGCGTGGGAAACCGGTGCCTGTGATTTGCTCTTCATCCCACGATCCATCGGGTTTTTGCGAATTCAGCAGGTAACGCAAACCTCGCTGAATGCTCGGCCGATCGAGATCGCCGCACGCGCAGATGCCCATGATTGCCCATGCCGTTTGCGACGCCGTGCTTTCGCCAATGCCCTTGGTCGATGGATTTTCGTAGGTGCCGCAAGTCTCACCCCAACCGCCGTCGTTATTTTGACAGCTTTCAAGCCAATCGCGGCCGCGCAATATCCAATCCTGGGTCATGTCCTGGCCAATCGCGCGCAGGCCGCGCAGAACCTGCCAGGTGCCGTAGATGTAATTGACGCCCCAGCGTCCATACCACGAGCCGTCCTCGTCCTGAGTGTCGATCAAATACTGGATGGCGTCGCGGACGGATCGCGTCTTCGGATCGAACCCAATGTAACCGAGCAGCTCGAGTGTGCGTGCGGTAAGGTCACTGCATGTTGGATCGAGAATCGCATTGTGATCGGCAAACGGCATGTCTTCCAGCCATGGGGTGGTGACATTCTTATCAAACGCAGCCCAACCGCCATCGCGACATTGGAAACTGAGCTGCCAATCCAGTGCGCGTCGAAATGTTTCGTTGAGCGCTTGCGGATCTTTCGAACAAACCAGCCGCAGCGCCATTAACACCATCGCTGTGTCATCCGTGTCCGGATAATAAACGTTGTTGTACTCGAATGCCCATCCGCTGGCTTGCGGATATGAATTGTTTACCGACCAATCGCCACGAATGCGCACTTCTTTATTGACGAGCCATTCGGCCGCCTTTTGCAGGTTCGGGTCGTCTGGGGCAACGCCGGATTCCGCCAGCGAGATAATATTGATTGCAGTGTCCCAGATCGGCGAGAGACAAGGCTGAATCCGGAAATCTTCGGAATCGTCAACGAAGAGCCCGGCGAAATCCTGTTCCGCTTTGGCGTAAACTGGATTTGTTTTCGAATAACCAAGTGCGCGCAGCGCGATCAAAGAGTTCAGCATTGCGGGAAACACTGCCGCGAGGCCATCGCTGCCCTTGCCGATACGCTCCAGCATCCAGCGCTCTGCTTCTTCAAGGGCGCGCCGCCGCAGCGGACGAATTCGAAGCGGGCTCAGGAACTTAAAAACGTCGTCAAGCCGAAGAAAGAAATTGCGCCAGGTCCAGAAAGGTTCGCTGCGGGGCAAGCGCAAATCGCTTTGCTCGGTGCCGAGTGGATAGAGTTCGTGCAATTGCTTTTCGCCAGGCAAAATTCGAGTCGGTTTGAAATGGTTAATAATCGCCAGCGGCATGAGCATCGCACGGCTCCACGACGACATTTTGTAAATGTGAAATGGCGCCCAGCGTGGAAGGAGCACCATTTCCACAGGGATTGCCGGCAGATATTTCCACGGAAACTGGCCCAGTAACGCAAGGTAGAGCTTGCTAAAGGTATTCATCTGCGGAATGCCTCCGCGACGCATAATCGTCGCGCGTGCTTCCTGCATAAACGGCGCGTCCACCGAACAACCAGCGAGCTTTAGCGAAAAATATGCTTTCGCCGACGCATTAATTTCGCTCGGGCCACCATGATAAATGTTCCATCCTCCGTCCGGCAGCTGGCGTTTGAGAATGTGTCTCACGCAGCGCCGCTGCAATTGCGCGTCCACTTCGCTGCACCAATGCATGAAAAGGATGTAATCCGAGCAAAGGGTGCTATCGACGATCAACTCTCCGCACCAATGGCCATCTGGCTTTTGTTGGCGCAGCAGGTTCTCTTGCGCGCGCGCGATCGCGCCAGCGATCTCCTCGTCGTTCGCCGAATATGATTCCTCTATTTCAAGTCGCGCACTCGGCAACGCAATGAGGTTCTTCGACGATTCCGGCATGCAAATTCGATCTTTACGAGGCTTGCGCTGCAACTTCTGCGCGTTTCCCCATCAGGTGACCGTTACCAGAGCTCACGCCATTAAAAGCGAGAACTTCGCTGCCGCGGCCAGAGGGTTTCGGTTTCGAGCCGAAATTGAACTTGATGGTTTTCCACGTGTCTCCTCGTTGCGCTTGCAGCCCCAATGTGGCAGTCGGCTCGTAACCACAATGCACCATGCAGTTCTCGCATCGGCTATCACGCGCGACTCCGTTCACGACGCCATACCGCTCCCACTCGGTCTTTTCCAATAACTCCGCATAGCTCGAGTAGTGCCCGTCGGTCATCAAATAGCACGGGCCTTTCCAGCCGCGAATATTCCGTGTTGGGATCGCCCATGCCGAGCAGGTCAGATCGCGTTTGCCGGCAAGAAACTCGAAATAGACCGGCGTTCCCAGAAAGGTATAACGATTCATCCACTTCTCGACTTTTTGGAACTTCTCGATCGTCATTGCGCGGGTAAGAAAGAAGTTTTCCGGGCGCAGGTTCAGCCGTTTGATCATGTCCTTCTTGGCGGCGTCGTAATCGTATCCAGGGGTAATCGTATGACCATCCACGCCAAGATCCGAAAGATAATCGAACATTTGTTCGATCTCCTGCATGTCGGTTTCTTTGTAGATCGTTGCGTTCGTCGCCACTTGATAACCGAGCAGCTTCGCCATTTTGATTGCCAGAATGCACTCCTTGAAAACGCCTTCGCGTTCCACGATCAGGTCGTGTGTTCGTTCCAAGCCATCGAGATGCACGTTCCAGTACATCCATTTGGTCGGATCAATAGTTGGCTTTGCGGGATCCTTCGGTCCCTTGCGAATTTCAGCTGCGTCTTTTTCGCTTAACAATCCCCCAGCGAGCAACGCCGTGATTTTTTCTTCGACAAATTCCGGCCGAATGGACAACTGCGAGGCGATCCACTCGCGCATCTTCTTGCGCATAAACATGGCGTTCGTGCAAATGTAAACAATCCGCCCCTGCGTGAGCAGTCCCTGAACCAGCGCCTCGATATGCGGATAGATAAGCGGTTCGCCGCCGCAGATCGAAACCATCGGGGCGTTGCATTCCTTTGCCGCCCCAAGACAGTCCTCCAAGCTCATCATGTCCTTGAGCGACGTGGAATACTCTCGAATCCGCCCACAACCCGTGCATGTGAGATTGCACGTGTGCAGCGGCTCGAGCTGAAGCACCGTGGCGAATTTCTTCGTGCCACGCAACTTATGCCCAATCACGTAGCCCGCGATTTTCGCTGTAAGCGGTAAAGGAAATCTCATTGGAGCGAGGATAACAGGACGTCCCGGAGTGTCAATCACCCGACTGAAGCGCTCAGTTTGTTAATTGAATCGGCTCCCGCCCTCCGTTTGGACTCTGATTCCTTTCAAAATAGCCGGGCGTTACCTAAAACGCAAATAAGATGCGACTGTGGATGATTTATGTGGTTGAATAAGGTGCAAGTGTGTCTCCAAAAACGAACTATAAAGGAACCACAGATTATGAAACGAATATTGTTAGCAGCATTTGGCATCAGCCTTATCGGCTGTGCCCAACAAGCCGCGCCACCCTCGGCGACGACTGGTTATACGTACTCCCGTTATTCCACCACGGCAGAAGTGTGGGGTTACCGCAACCCAGCGTACCGGAATTGGACCACTGCCCAACTGCAGCAGCGCCGTCTCGATCTCTACGGAATGACTCCGCTCACTGAGACTCGACAAGGCGTACCTGCTTACATCTACCACGGACAAGCCCAGCCTTCGCAAGACGAGATCAAGGCGATCGAAGTTGAGTTGAACTGGCGTTATCAGCATGGTGACAAGACTGCGGAATTAAAGGAATTTTGGCCCTCATCGCGCAGGCATATTGCCAGCGGCCCTGAAACGGCCTTTTAACTTCGCGTAATCTCGATGTGATCTGGCGGGCGATGCCGGGCTAACAGTTTTTCGAAAGGCCAGATTGTCGCTGCGCTCGGTCAGGCTGGCGTGTTCCAGCCGCGACGAATAAGGCTGACAGCAATCGCGGCGAGAAGGAGTGCGATTATCTTCGATACACCGCGCAATCCCTGCCGGCCCATCCAGCGAGTGAACCAATTCGCATTCCAGAACGCCACGGCAACCAAACCAAGGTTAACCAGAAGCGCGATTAGCGTGAACACCAAGCTCACCGTATCAACCAAAACAAGCAGGGCCGTAAGCAAGGCCGGGCCGGCGATTAGCGGCATTCCAAGCGGAACGATTCCAAATTCGTTCCTCTCGCCCTGGTCAGAGGGCCTGAGACTGAGCAATTCGCGACCCGCCAGAGCAAGCAGAATAAGACCACCAGCGACTTGAAAGTCGGCGTCTGTTATTCCAAGTGCGTCGAAAATTATTTCCCCGAGAAACATGAATCCGACAGACACGCAGAGCGCTGTGAGAATTCCGAGAAACCCCTGCCGTTTCCGTTGTTCCGGTGAAGCGTTGGCAGCGAGGCCCGTAAAAATCGCGATAAGTCCAATTGGATCGATCGCGACAAAGATCGGAATAAAGGCAAGGAAAAATTTCTGAATCATCGTGGCGCACGTTTCTTAGCTTGCGCATTCGTCAAACGCAACCGCCTGGGGTGGGCAACGCCGCCAATTTGCCTTTGCGGCTCGGTGCGCATAAAGGTGTGGGCCAACTTCGACCACTATGAAATGCTCGGTTTTCCTGTCATTTGTTTTCGCCGCGGCGAGCCTGAGTCTTTCAGCCGCTGAACTGAAAACTGTCGATGACTTTCGACCTGCGGCCGCGAAGGCCAATGCCGTCTTAACGATTCCCGACTGGGAGCAATCGCCGAAAGCGGTCGAGGCAATGATGAACGATGCCATCGCGAAGGCGAATAAGGCATTGGATCAAATTGCCTCACAGGATCTGAAAAAGGTTACGTTTAAGAGCACGGTGGTGGCGCTCGATGATCTCACTTACGATGCAGGACTCGCGGCCAACAAGGCCACAATCATCAAAGAGACAAACACGAATCCGGAAATGCGCGCTGCTGGCGAGAACGCCATAAAGGCGTTTCAAGACTGGGCTGTGAGCGTTGATTATCGCGAGGACGTTTACAAGGCAATCAAGGCCCTTGCTGACACGCGTCCGAAGCTTTCGGGTGAAGACGAAAAACTGCTGAACGAAACGTTGCGCGATTATCGCCGCGCCGGCCTGGACCTTCCTCCTGATCAGCGCAAAGAGGTGGAGCAGTTGCGGAAAGACCTGTCCAAACTCGGGACTGACTTCGACACCAACATTGTTAAGGCCAACGCGCCGGTGATTTTCACGAAGGCCGATCTGGATGGGTTGCCGGAAAGCTTCTTCGCTTCGCCCGGCGTCAGGACGGGAGACGATGCCTACACAGTAATGGCAAACGTCACGTGGCAATTCAATACCGTCGAAGAAAACGCAAAGAGCGAAGCGACGCGCAAACAGCTTTACGTCATTCGCGAGACGCTCGCCAAAGAGGCAAATGTTCCTGTCCTCAACCAGCTGCTTGCGCTTCGGAACAAGATCGCTCTTCGGCTCGGTTACAAATCGTGGGACGACTATCAGACTGAAGTCAAAATGGCCAAGAATGGGGCGAACGCGGAGAAATACATTAGCGATCTGGTTATCGGAATTCAGCCCAAGTTTGAGAGTGAAATCGCGGAATTACAAAAGTTGAAGGCCGCTGAAACGAACGATCCGAACGCTAAGATCGAGGTGTGGGATTGGCGCTATTACGCTAACCAGCGGGACAAACAAAAATACGCCGTCGATAAGGAAGCGTTGCGCGCATATTTCCCGTTCCAAAAGGTGCTCGACGGCATGTTCAATATTTATCAGAGCATCTTTGGTCTGACGTTTGAGAAGATCGCTGCGCCTTACAAATGGATCGACGATCTCCAGCTCTACATGGTGACCGATTCCTCCACCGGCGAGCCGCTCGGGATGTTTTATCTCGATATGTTTCCGCGCGAAGGAAAATTCAATCACTTCGCCCAATTCGAAATCATCACTGGCAAACTGTTGCCGGACGGAAAATACCAGCGGCCAACTGTCGCCTTGCTTTGCAATTTTTCGCCTCCGGCAGCGGACAAGCCGTCTTTGATGACACACCAGGAAGTCGAAACTTTATTCCACGAATTCGGTCACGCGCTTCATTCGATTGTCACTCGCGCGAAGTACGGCCGTTTCGCCGGAACGCATGTGCCGGGGGATTTCGTAGAAGCGCCATCGCAGATGCTGCAGAACTGGGTCTGGGACAAGAAAGTGCTCGACATGTTTGCGGCCGATTACCGCGATCCATCGAAGAAAATTCCAGCGGAAATCATCAAAAAAATGAATGACGCGAAACTGGCGAATGCCGGTGTTCTTTATCGACGCCAGTTCGCCTTCGCATCGCTCGACCTCGAATTGCACAATCAGCATGCTGAGGATATGCCCTTCGATTGTGTGGCCATTTCAAATCCGATCCTGGAAAAGGTCTTTCTCCCAATTGATCCCAGCACTACCTTCGTTTCCTACTTCGGCCATCTGAATGGCTATGACGCCGGTTACTACGGCTATGCATGGGCCGACGCCATCGCCGCAGATATGGCAACCGTCTTCGAAAAGGCAAAGGATGGTTACCTCGACAAGCAAGCTGGTATGAAGTTACGCCACGAAATCTATGAGCCGGGCGATTCGCGTGACGTCACCGTTTCCATCGAGAAGTTTCTCGGCCGCAAACAATCGATCCAGCCGTTCTTGAAAAAAATCGGCATTCCCCGAGAGAAAAAGGAAGCGGTCGGCGGCTCATCGCAAAAAGGCCGCTAATACTTCGGTCATCACCAAAACGAAGTGAGGGACGTCACAACGCCCGTATCGACAACATTGCGGCGCTTAAAGAGTGTCGTTACAGAGTGGACATGAAAATTTCGGGCTGGTTGATTGCGATTTCTCTTACCGCTGTGACTTCGCTTTTCGCTGTGGATGAATTGGCGTTGCGTCTGGAACCGGCGTTGGAGGCGATTACGCCGGACGGTTTACTGGCGCACATCAAGGTTCTTGCGTCGGATGAATTCGAAGGACGTGCACCGGGGACAAAAGGCGAGGAACTTTCCGTTAATTACATAACGGATCAGTTCAGGAAAATCGGGTTGAAGCCGGGAAACCCAGACGGCGGTTACACCCAGGAGGTTCCGTTGGCTGGAATCAAAAGCGAACCACGAATGTCGTTCGCGGTACGCGATGGGACGATCGACCTGAAGTACCCCGACGACTTCATTGCGTCCTCCGCGCGTCTTCAACCGGAAATCAAGATCAATAATTCGGAAGTCGTCTTCGTCGGGTACGGCGTCGTCGCACCGGAATACGGATGGGACGACTACAAGAATGTCGATGTTCGCGGCAAGACCCTGCTGATGCTGATTGGCGATCCACCGATTCCCGATCCCAAAGATTCATCCAAACTCGATGAAAAAATGTTTAAAGGGAAAGCGATGACCTACTACGGTCGCTGGACTTACAAATATGAGATCGCAGCACAAAAAGGCGCTGCAGCCGCTGTGATCATCCACCAGACTGAGTCGGCTGGATACCCATATTCCGTGGTAAGAACGAGTTGGGGCAAGGAGAACTACGAGATTGATTCGCCAAATAAGAACGCGGACACCGTAGAAGCGCGCTCGTGGATAACGCTCGATACCGCGAAGAAATTGCTAGCCGCTTGTGGTGAGGATTTCGAGGCGCTGAAGAAGTCGGCGATAACAAAAGAGTTCCGGCCGGTGCCGATCAATGCAAAGGCTAATATCGACATCAAGCAACAGCTTCGCTCCTTTAAATCGCACAACGTCATCGGCAAACTCGAGGGAATCGATCCGAAGTTGCGCGACGAATATATCATTTACACGGCGCACTGGGACCACCTCGGACTTAATCACAATCTGCAAGGCGATCAGATCTATAACGGCGCGGTCGATAACGCCTCCGGCGTTGCTTCGCTTATCCAGCTCGCGGCGGCATTCGCAAAATTAAATCCGCCGCCGAAACGATCAGTTTTGTTCATGGCCACGACTGCTGAAGAAGCAGGATTGCTCGGCTCGAAATTTTACGCGCTTCATCCGCTCTATCCGCTGGAAAAAACGCTGGCTGACATCAACATCGACACCGTGAATCCCTGGGGCAAAACGCGCGACATCGAGGACCTGAGCAACAACAATTCAACACTCGATGATCTGCTGACCGCTGCCGCAAAACGCAATGGCCGAGTGACGCAACCGAACAGTCAACCGGAGAAAGGCGGTTTCTATCGTGCCGATCATTTCGAATTTTCCAAGCGCGGCGTGCCCTCGCTCTACACTGGCGGCGGCAAGGATTTCATCGGAAAACCAGCAGACTTCGGCCAGCAAAAGAAAGACGATTACATTGCGCACCACTACCATCAGGTCTCGGACGAAGTTAATCCAAACTGGGACCTCTCCGGCGCAGTGCAGGATATTCAACTTCTGTTCGAGGTTGGCTATCAGGTCGTGAACGGCGACAAATTTCCAGAGTGGAAACCTGAAAGTGAGTTTAAGGGGAAGCGAGATGAAATGTTAAAGAGATGATGTTACGAGCAATGTAAGAACTGGGTTGCATTGTAGCGCATCTGATGGTTGAATCGGAACTCGCGAATTTGAAAATCGAATGGGCTCTCTCAAGAAAAGACGAAAAGCGAAAATTGCGAAGCATAAGCGCCGCAAGCGCATGAAAGCGAATCGGCATAAGAAACGGCTCCGATATAAAGCGTAACAGGAGTTGTCGCGACGCTATAACGGGCCTGCCACCCGCGTTCATGAGAAGCACAGCCAGCACGGTCGCCTCTATAGGTTAGGGTAAGGTTTGCGGAGGCTGGGCCGAAAGCTACCATTTAAGATGTGAGGAAGCCCAAAAAGCGGAGCGTTTCGCTGCGCAGGTGGTTTTTCATTGCGTTCGCTTTTCTCGTTGGCGCGAGTGCAGCAGTCGCTCGAACGCCGAAATCTTCGTCGGCGACAACAAAAAAGACTGGTCGCCAGGACGATTCGCTCTATGCCAGGCCGGCTGCCGATCTCGCCCTGCGTTTGGAGGGCGCACATAAAGCGGATGCGCTAGTCCATTTTGTCGAGGGAATGTCATTCGAAGAAAATGGCGAGATGGATCGTGCGCTGGAGGCGTATCGCAAAGTGCTAAATGTCGATCCCGGTCAATCGCAACTCGCTTCGCGCGTAGCAGCTTTGCTGATAGAGCAGGATGATTTTCCGCAGGCGATTGACGTGTTGAAAGATGCAATCAAGGCAAACCCGAAAGATGCAGACCCGTATCAACAACTCGCATTTATTTATGCGAAATATCTTAAGAAAACCGATCAGGCTATCGATTATGCCAATCGGGCAGTTGCCCTCAATCCCGGAGACATCGAAGGTTACCAGCGCCTGGTGGAAATCGAAGTTGCGGCCGGGCAAGAGAAAAAGGCGCTGGAAATTCTGGATCGTGCCACAAAGGTTCGCAGCGACGACGCCAACTTCTGGATGCGTCTGGGCAAACTTTACGTGGCCATTCTTTTCAAGTCCGATTCACAGCCGAAGCCCGACGAACTGAAAAGGACCAACGAAATTTTCAAAAAGGCAGCCGAACACGCCGGCGATGATCCTGCGATTCTAAAAGATGTCGCCGATTACTATGCAGCCTCCCAGCAATTGAAAGACGCAATTCCGCTTTATCTGCACGTTCTGGAGTTGCAACCTGACGATGCAAATGCGCGAGAGAAACTGGCAACTGGTTTTATCCTGACGAATCAGCGCGGTAAAGCAGTTGAGATGCTCGAGCAAATCATCAAAGAGCATCCTGAAAAGTACCAAACCTACGATTTATTAGCACAGGTGCTGGATGATGAAGCGCGATCGCTCCAACGCGCCAAAAGAGTTGACGAAGCCAAAGCAATCTTTGCGAAAGTGGCCGCAAATTATGAGCAAAGCCTGCTGATTAATCCAAATCACGTGGGCACATATTTGCATCTGTCGGAACTGCTGCTTGGCCCTTTAAAAGATGCCGATCGCGCGGTCAGATTGCTGACAGAAGCCCGGCGTCGATTTCCGGGGGCGCCGGAGATCGTTTACTATCTGGCCATTGCCCAAAGCGAGGCGAAACAGACCCAGCAGGCCGTGGCGACCTTTGAGGAGGCACTGCGCGAAGCGCAACTCGACCAGGGCAATGACATGGTAAATGCCAAGTTCTATTTCAACTATGGCGCGACAGCAGAGCAGGCCGGCCTGTACCAAAAGGCAGCTGATCTTCTTCGCAAATCGATCGCTCTAGACCCGGCGAACTCTGCGGAAGCCTGCAATTATCTCGGCTACATGTGGGCCGATCACAACATGAACCTGGACGAAGCCGAAACGATGATTAACCGCGCGCTCGAGATAGAACCTAATAACGCTTCTTACCTCGATAGCCTCGGTTGGGTCGAGTACCGAAAAGGCAAACCTGATCAAGCTTTGAGCAACCTGCTCCGTGCTGCAAAAACTGCCGACCACGATGATCCAGTTATCTTTGAGCACATTGGTGACGCCTATTTCAAATTGAATCGGCTTTCGGAAGCTCTGGAATCCTGGCAAAAAGCGCTGGCGCTCGATCCAAACAATAAGAACCTGGCGAACAAGATCGAAAGAACGAAGGCGCCAATTGGCAACGGTCCTCCAACAAAGACAAATCAAACCCAGTGACGCCCGACGTTCTCGCGACGAACATAAGCGGTTATCCCACGCCGTGGCAGCGCAAAGTGATGTGGGCGGCTCTCACAGCCTTCTGTGTGGTTCTCCTCATTCTGATTATCGGCACGGTGATTTGGGCCAGCGCTAATGTCATTAGTTTCCTCCAACCGATCCTGATCCCAGTCGCTATCGCGGTTATTCTGACTTATCTGCTGGATCCGCTGGTGACGAAAATGTCTCGCGGTACGCTCAGTCGCACCAAGGCGGTAGCTCTTCTTTTTGCCATTGCCTTTTTTGCTCTCGGTGGATTGGCGGCGTGGCTCGTCCCGACCATCTCAATACAAAGCGCGAATTTCGCAAAGCAAGTTCCTGCTTATACCGAGCGAGCCCGCGACTACATTGTGGATCTAATCTATCGATTCGATCAGTCCTTCGGATTCCTCGGCAGTGGCCGTACGAAATCTGCATCGACAAGTTTTACCAACTGGCTCATCGGACCGATACCCTCTCCTTCTCCTCATGCGCAACCGACTGTCTCTCCTACACCTAAAGCTTTCGAGACTACCCCGGCTGCTGAAACAATCGCGCCGAGCCCGCCAAAGCTGACCACTGCCGAACGCCAGCGCATCCAGGCGTACGTCGAAAAACAAATGCCTAATTTGCAACAGGCACTTCCGACGCTGATGGAAAAGTTCTGGGATATCCTTAAGAAAAGCATCGGTGGCTTTCTTGGTGTCACAGGTTTCTTGCTCAGCCTAATCCTGGTGCCGATCTACCTTTTTTTTCTGTTGAACGAAAGGCCGCGGATTGAAGCGAACTGGAGAGAATATTTACCTTTACGCGCGTCGCCCCTCAGAGACGAAGTCGCCGAGCTTTTGTCAGAAATCAACAGCTACGTCACTGCGTATTTTCGAGGGCAACTACTGGTGTGTCTGGTTGATGGGATCCTCATCGGCACAACGCTGACAATATTTCCCGGTCTCAATTTTGCGCCGGTGATTGGTGCGCTCGTTGTCGTGCTGACCATGATTCCCTACATCGGGATCATCATCTGCTGGGTGCCGGCCGTTCTGATTGCAGCTTTCCAATGGGGCGACTGGACGCATCCTCTAATTGTGACTGGCATTTTCATCATTGTTCAAAATCTCGAAGGCATATTTTACGCCCCGCGAATTGTTGGGAATTACGTCGGGTTGCATCCAATGACGGTGATCGTGTCGATCTTTGTCTGGGGTTTGATCATTGGCGGGATAATCGGTCCCCTTCTTGCCGTCCCGCTTACAGCCACCGTAAAAGTGTTGTTGGGACGATATGTTTGGAGCCGGCGTTTGAGGGAGAAAATCGAGGACTCGGTGAAATCAATTCCTGTAGTCAAAGAGGCAGAAGTAGCCACGCGCTCTTAGCCTCGGCAGCGAGCACGGGTGTGATGGATAAGAACAAGTCGATCGTTGCGCCCCGAGACATGACATGAAAATCGCGGAGCGAGCCGAAGAGGCTGGATATAGAAGAATCGGCCAATCTCTCTTTGGTCTGGAATCCTTCTTCCAACGACAGCTCTGGCCAGCTCGTGTCGCTCTTGTAGCCGCTGGATTGGCAATTGCGATTCTACTTGGCACTCTTTTTCTCAGGTACGGCTTGAAACTCTATGAAGACTGGCGCCAAACCCGCTTGTTACACGAAGCCGCTTTGATGCTGCAGCAGGGAAGATTCAACGAAGCAACACAGACCGCGCGAAAACTCCTGGCACAACGTCCCGATTCTCAGCCGATCCTCTACATATTAGCGGAAGCAGCAGAGAAACAGAATCTCGAAGAAACGATTTCATGGCGTGAACAAATTGCGCGTTTGCGCCCAAAAGACCCGGACAGTCAGCTCAATCTCATTTCCGCGGCGTTGCGCTTTGGAAAGCTCGATCTTGCTCGAAAGACGCTCGATCAGATTGCAGCCAGTGACCGACACAGGGCCGCTTTTCACGTTGTTGCAGGCTGGTTGGCTTCTGCCGAAGGAAACTTTGCCGAACAAGAAGAACAATTTGCCGCTGCCGTAAAAAAAGAACCCAAGAATGATCTCTACCAGTTCAATCTCGCAGCGCTGCAAATCCATTCCAGCGATGCACAAAAGAACGCGAACGCCCGCGAAAATCTCGAGCGACTCAGCAAGCTCGCTCCCTATCGGACCGGCGCGCTGCGCGCTTTGCTTAATGATGCTGTGGCACGCAATGACTTCTTAGCGGGGAATAACTTCGCGCAACAGCTCCAAATGTCGCAGGAGGTGACCTTCGGTGATTATCTTCTCTGCCTGAATTTTTATCGGAAGCTCGATGAAAAAAAATTCCACCTACTGCTGGAACGAGTAAAGCCTTTTGCCACAAAGAATCCATCCGATCTTGCATCGCTTATGAGATGGATGAACGAAAATGGACTTACCGGAGAGGTTGCTAAGTGGATCGAGAAACTTCCCGTAGAGAAACTGACTTCACCGCCCGCCGCTGTTGCGGTGGCAGACGCGTACGCCAATGTGAAGAATTGGATGCGTTTGAAACGATGGACTCGCAAAGGAATGTGGGGCGAATCCGATTACCTGCGCCTTGCATATCAGGCAATTGCCACGCGTCAATCACGACAAGACAATGCGGACATAGAATTCCATGCGCTTTGGCGCGCTGCAGAACAGTCGACACACGATCATCCCGAGCGCGAAGTTGTCCTCGCCCGTCTCGCATCGAAATGGAATCTGGAGAAAGAATCCGAACAATTGTGGCTGCGCGTCGCAGAAGATCCACCGATGCGACGCGAGGCGCTGGACGCGCTTCGCCGGCTTTATCGCAAGACCAACGACACCGAAAGACTTTACGATGTTCTCCAACGTCTACACGATAGCTCTCCAAATGAAGCGCCGATCACGGCGGATCTAGCGCGACTAGGCCTGAACCTCGAGCGAAACGTAGAACCCTCGCATGAACTGGCGAAAGAGGCCCATGACCGCGCGCCGAACGAAGCCAACTGCGCCGTGACTTATGCGTTCTCTCTGTATCGCCTTGGCCGACACCCGGAGGCCCTTGCAACGATTCAAGGATTGCCAGCAGACCAATTACGCGACCCGCATGCGGCAGTTTACGCGGCGCTATTGCTGGCCGACGCAGGCCAAATCGACACCGCCAAGGATTACGTGGCCGCTGCGGACGACGAGATTTATCCGGAAGAAAAAGTAGTGCTCGACGAAGCGAAAGCAAAAATCGCCAGAGTATCTGCAGCTCCGTCGCCAGCAGTTTCACCAGTTCTTGCCCAACCGAGTCCACTGCCAGCGGCTTCGCCACGTTGAATCGGTAGATTCGGTCCATTGTAATGTTGTAACGAATCACACGCGCTTGCCCTGCGCCTTTTCCTCTTTCGCGATCGCCCTTGTCCAATGCGCAATATCGTTGGCATTCATATGGACGCGTTGCTGCAGTCTCGCATCGCGAAATCCTCGCTCTTGAATG
>QHQO01000080.1 GCA_003221195.1 Verrucomicrobiota bacterium | reverse complement strand
TTCATTCGGCGCAGAAGTTTGGCGCCGGCTTCCGACTCAAAAAACTCAAGAACGCTTTTCGCGACTACCGGTCCGACCTCGGTCACGATACCGGCTCCCTTTTCACTTTTGCTTTTTGACTTCTCAGCAAAACCCGCCTCGATCAAACGATTTGCGATTTGCTGGCGATTCTGATCGCTCTTTTCGTGACAGGTCAGAACGTCCCGTAACAATTGTGAGCCCGCGATATCTTCGATCGTTTCGTGGAAACGCGCCAACTGCGTAGCCGTCGTTTTCCCGACATCAGGAATTGCGAGGGCGAAAAGCCAGCGCGAAAGCGGCAAAGTTTTCGCGCGCTCGATCGCACGAATTGCTTTGGTTGCGTTCTTCTGGCCGAAAACTCGCGGCGCCTCCTCAGTGCCAAGGTTCAAGGTTGCAAGCTGCTCGATTTTCAACTCAAATAAATCGATCGGCTCGCGTATCAAACCACGCTCGACTAATTTGTCGGCAACGATTCCGCCGATGCTTTCGATATCAAGGGCGCTGCGTGCCGCAAAAAATTCCACTCGCCGGGTCGTCTGGGCTGGGCACTGAATATTTTCACAGCGCCAGGCGACGAACTGTGGATCGCGCCGCACGGGGCTGCCACAGACAGGGCATTTGCCGTGAACGTGTTTGAAGAAATCGAACGGCTTTGCGTTGCGCAGCCGCTTCGATTTCACCACCTCGATCACTGCTGGGATCACTTCACCGGCCTTCTCGATCACAACTGTGTCGCCGATGCGAATGTCTTTGCGTTTGATTTCGTCTTCATTGTGCAGGGTCGCACGCGAAACCCGACTGCCGCTCACCGTTACCGGCTCAAGCACCGCCACTGGCGTAAGCACACCGGTCCGGCCGACCTGAACCAGAATGTCGATCAAACGCGTCTCTACGCGCTCCGCTTCGTATTTGTATGCGATCGCCCAGCGCGGCGATTTGGCCGTGAACCCAAGCCGTTCCCGTTGCGCGAACGCGTCTACTTTCACGACTGCGCCATCGGTTTGATACGCAAAATCGCCTCGAATTTTGTCCAGCTCGCGGATCGCGTTCAAAATTTCCTCGAACGAATCGGCCAGCCACCAGCGCTCGCTCGTGGGCAAGCCGAATTTTTCAAGAAGCGGAAACAGTTCGGAGTGTTTCTCGAGATCGACATCTTCGACCGCACCCGTGCCGTAAAACAGGATGCCAAGCGGTCGCTTGGCAACGATTGCTGGATCGAGTTGCTTGAGGGATCCCGCCGCTGCATTCCTCGGGTTCGCGAATAGAGGCAAGCCCGCCTTGCTCCGTTCTTCGTTTAATTTCGCGAAGCCGCGCTTATCCATGAAAACTTCACCGCGCACTTCGAAAACGCTCGGTCGTGCGCTGCGCAAGCGCTCAGGAATAGAACGAATGGTCTTAATATTTTGCGTGATATCGTCGCCCACCGCGCCATCTCCGCGCGTGGCTGCATGCCGAAGCCGCCCGTTTTCATAAAGCAATGAAACGGCGACGCCGTCCACTTTCGGCTCGATCACAACCGGGATCCTCTCGTTCGGTAAAAGGCGCGTGATCCGCGCATAAAAACTCGCGACTTCTTTTTCGGAGTACGTGTTATCCAAGCTCAGCATGGGGACTCGATGCCCGATTTGGGCAAAGGCCTCCAGTGGCTTACCACCGACGCGCTGTGTCGGGGAATCGGTTGACACGAACTGCGGAAACTGCGTTTCAAGGTCGAGAAGCTCCTGGTAGAGCCGATCGTATTCGCGATCGCTGATTATGGGCGCAGCTTCCTGGTAGTAACGGCGGTCGTGCTCTTCGATTTTGCGACGCAATTGCGCGGCACGTTTTGCCGCTTGCGTTTCTTCCTCAGTCATGTGGGATGATATAAGTCGGTCGAATCCTCGGCAATGGAGCGCAAAGAGAAAATCTTGGGCGTGGAAGGCGGCGGCACTAAGACTGCCTGGGTTTTGGTCGAGCGAACTGGAGCCGGGGGCGCCGATCCCGGCTCGCAACTGCGCATTCTCGATCAAGGAAGACTGCCTCCCTCAAACGTCCGGTTGGAAACGCCAGATCGACTGAGAGCGATCTTCTGCGAACTTCCGAGGGAGATCGATCGTGCTGGAATCTTTCTTGCCGGCTGTGGGACCGCCGAAGATCGACAATCGCTTTCACGGCTTTGCGCGGAAATCTGGCCAAACGCCAGAATCGTCTCTGGCAGTGATCGCGAGTCCGGCCTCGCAGCTGGCCTTGGACATGGCGACGGAATAGTGGTCTGCGCTGGAAGTGGCTCCTCGGTTACAGGGCGGCGGGGCGACAGAATCGAGAACGCCGGCGGCTGGGGACACATCCTCGGCGACACAGGCGGCGGTTATTTTCTTTCCATTCAGGCGCTGCGCCTCCTCTTGCGTGAATACGATTTGCACCGTGGCGAGATGCAATTCACCGCGAAAGTCTTGCACGCACTTTCGTTGAATAACCTTGATGAAGTCGTTCGGTGGGTCCAGACAGCAGACAAAATGGAGATCGCGATGCTCACGCCGGTTGTTTTTGAAGCCGCAGCCAGCGGCGATGCGCGCGTGACGGAAATTGTAGAAAACGGCGCCCAGGCTCTAAGCGAATACACGGAGGCAGTCGCGTCCAGGCTTCATCTGCTCGCGCCGAAGGTCGTGCTCCTCGGCGGGCTTTTTCATCGCGATTCGATCTACACGCACGCATTTCGGCGCAGACTGAAGAAGAATCTTCCCGATGCTCGTGTGGCAATTGCGGAGCGCACGCCCGAACTTGGCGCGGCGTGGCTGGCGGCAGAGTTGAACGATCACGTCGTTTTCCAATCGAAGCTTCCCGAAAGCGAAATTGACAATCTGGCTGCCGTCCTAACCGAGCAGCGCAATCCGCGCTCGGAGAATCTGGAAGAACTGAGTCCGCGCGCCTTGGTCGAACTCTTTGTGGAGGAGGAAAAATCTGTGCAGGACGCGCTGCGAGGCGCCATTGCCGATCTTGCGCGAGCCATTGAAATCGTTACCGAATCGTTGCGAAATGGCGGCCGCCTCTTTTATGTCGGCGCTGGCAGCAGTGGGCGTATTGGGGTGCTCGATGCGAGCGAAATCCCGCCGACTTTTGGCGCCCCGCCCAATCTAGTGCAGGGAGTGATCGCGGGCGGGGTAACTGCGCTCTATCGAGCCATCGAGGGTGCGGAAGACGAGGAAAGTGGAGGCGCGTTGGCCTTGGATGAGCGCGGCATTAAGAGCAGCGATGTTGTGATTGGTATCACGGCCAGCGGCCGAACGCCTTTTGTCCTCGGCGCGCTTGCGCGGTCGAAGTCGTTAGGCGCCAAGACTATTTTGCTAACCTGCAATCCGTCAGGCTCGCAAAAGTTGACTGTCGATCTTGCAATCAATCTCATGGTTGGACCGGAAGTTCTCACCGGATCGACCAGGTTGAAGGCGGGTACAGCAACGAAGATCGCGCTCAACGTTATCAGCACGGCCGCGATGGTGGCGCTCGGCAAAGTCCGCGGCAACTTGATGATTGATCTGCACGCGTCGAACTCGAAACTGCGTGATCGTGCGATCCGCTTGGTCGCTCAATTGTCGGGATCGGATTACAATTCGGCGCGCCAACAACTTGAAGCGAACGACTGGAATCTGCGTGCCGTTGTGGACAAGATCCACCAATGAAAAATGAAGTATTTTATGCGAGTTCCTGAAGATTGCTCGGAAATCCTAAGTCACGATTTTTGATGTCGATAAGCGCAAGGCTTGCGCGCGGCGCGAAGGAGAAGTGAGATTCAACCGAAAGGAACCTTATGCTCTGGACAATCTTTGTGATCTTGCTCGTGCTTTGGCTGCTTGGATTAGTCAGCTCCTACACCTTGGGAGGATTCATTCACATCCTGCTTGTGATCGCCATTGTCGTGCTGATTATCAATCTGATTCAAGGCCGGCGTCCCTTGTAACGTTACGTCAATGAAGCCGGCTGGCATCGTCGGTATCATTCTTATCGTTGTCGGCATTATCGCCTTCGCTTACGGCGGGTTCACCTACACGACTCGCGAAAAAGTGATCGATGCCGGACCCCTGCAAGTGAGTGCGGACAAAGAGCACCACGTTCCATTTTCCCCAGTGCTCGGCGGGATTTGTCTCGTTGGCGGAATCGTTCTCGTGATAGTCGGCGGCCGAAGGGCCTAATTGCCTAACCGGCACCGGCTTTTAATACGGCAAACGTTTTGTTCCCCTTGCGATCGAGATAGAGTAAGACGCCGCGTCTGGGGTCGGCTTTGTTGAGAGCTTCGCGAAATGATTGTATGTTGGTAACGGGTTTACCATCCACTTCAGTAATGATGTCCTCGCGCTGGATGTCCTGTTGGGCGGCGAGGCTGTTGTCCGCGACATCGGTGACGATGACACCCTGTTGGACACTGAGGTGAAGGCGTTCGGCAACTTCCTTGTTTAACTCTTGGACCTGCAATCCAAATTTGCCGGCATCTTCTTGTTTCGGTTGGCCAGGCTGGATTGGCTCGTTTGAAGCACGTGCGATCTCGTTAGGCAATTCACCCGTCTTTACAGGGACTTTTATCGTCTGCCCCTTGCGCCAAACCGTCAGTTCGACATTTTGGCCGATCTTCTTTTTCAAAATCTCGTGCTGGAGTTGCGAGTCGGTTTCGACCGGTGTTCCATCGACTTGCGTAATCACATCGAAAGGCCGCAAGTTGCTTTTGTAAGCGGGCGCGTCGGCTTCAACTGTGCGCACGACCACGCCCTTGTCGGCGTCTTTGAGCAAATCGCGGATTGCCGAATCGTCGCCGAGCGTCTCGATCCGAATGCCAAGCCAGGGCCGCACGATTTTGTGGCCGGCGATAAGTTCGGCGCCGATCTCCTTCGCCATGTTAACTGGGATGGCGAAACCGAGCCCACGGTTCATCCCGTTGA
>QHQO01000079.1 GCA_003221195.1 Verrucomicrobiota bacterium | reverse complement strand
CGATAAAGATCGACAAAAACGTTTTGTACAGCCGCAACGTAAGCGTCATCTAGCGTATAGCGTTCGCGCGACCAGTCGCAGGAGCAGCCTAACCGCTTAAGCTGTTCGATGATGATGCCGCCATGTTTATCCTGCCATTCGAGCACGCGACGCAAGAACTCGTCGCGGCCGAGATCATACCGCGTTTTGTTTTCTGTCCGCCGCAGATGTTTCTCGACTGCCGTTTGCGTACCAATTCCCGCATGATCCACGCCCGGCAGCCAAAGAACTTCAAACCCCTGCATTCGCGCGCGTCGCGCAAGAATGTCCTGGATGGAGTTGTTGAGAACGTGGCCAAGCGTTAGCACGCCGGTAATGTTCGGCGGGGGCATCACGATCGAGAACGGCGGCTTCGACGAAATCGGATTCGCAACGAAATCGCGATTTTCCATCCACCGCTGATACCATTTCGGTTCAACTGACTTTGGATCGTATCTCTTCGGAAGCTCTGCCATGGCGATCAATCATCCAAAGGCGCGAAAGCTTTGCAAATCGACAGCGCGCCCGGCGGTCGCACCCTACCACATGCTTGCATCGCGATGCCCTAACCGCCACCTTCCCGCTGCATGAGTGATTCGCGCCCAATCGGCGTTTTCGATTCTGGCATCGGCGGCCTTACGGTAGTGAAGGCGCTGCGCGATTTGTTGCCAAACGAAAACATTTTTTATCTCGGCGACACGGCGCGTGTTCCTTACGGCCCGAAAAGTCCGGAAACCGTGCAGCGCTACGCCGTGGAACTGGCGGGAATCCTGACGCGGAAAAACGCGAAGGCGTTGGTTGTCGCGTGTAATACAGTTTCCTCAGTCGCGTTGCCGTTGCTAACAAAGAAATTTTCCATGCCTGTGATTGGTGTGATCGAGCCGGGAGCGCGAGCTGCGTTGCAGGCGACACGCAACCGGCACATCGGCGTGATCGGAACTCGTGCGACGATTCGCAGCGGCGCCTACGAAAAGACGCTGCGCGCAGCCGATAACAATGTGCGCGTGAGCAGTCGCGCATGTCCGTTGCTCGTCCCGTTAATCGAAGAAGGACTACTCAACGACGATGTGACAGATCGAATGATTATGCGCTATCTCGAGCCTATGCTTGCAGATGGGATCGACACTCTAGTCCTCGGTTGTACGCATTACCCGCTGCTCACCGACGCCATCAGTCGAATGCTCAAACGCCAGGTCATGCTCGTCGATTCCGCGCAAAATTGTGCACGCGCCGTGGAAGAAACATTGGACCAACAGTCACTTCGGGCGACGCCGCCAAGCCGCGGTGAGTTACATGTCGCTCTCACTGACGCTGCCGACAATTTCCTCAACGTCGCCCGCGACGCGCTGCAGTTGAGTTTCGGCGAGATCGAGCTGCAACCTTTGCCCTAGGTTTTGGCAGCCCTTTGGTCACGAGATCGTAGGAGTGGTCAATCATTTTTCGCAACTTGGCGTCAGGAATGCCGCTCTCAATCCCAACACTGTTCCAGTGTTTTTTGTTCATGTGATAACCCGGCGTGACTTGCTCGTAACGATCACGTAACTCGAGTGCCAAGTCAGGATCGCACTTTAGGTTCACAGTGGTCGGCATTTCGTCGAGGGCTGCTAGTGCGAACATCTTGTCGCTGACTTTGAACACGAGAACATCCGGCCCGAATGGCGCGCTCTCGGTGGCGCGTGGTTTGCCCAGACAGTATTTGCGGAACTGCGCGAGATCCATTAGGAGATTCGCGAAAGAAGAATGTTCGCCAAATCTTTGATCGCGACGCGTTCCTATCTAGGTGAAGTCACGGGTGCGGACGGCTTTACAAACAGCGGAATCGAGGCCTCGTGTCGACCATCTATAGCCAGATCGATCGAATACTCGCCGAATTTCGGCAGCTTCAATTGCTGAATACCGAGAGCCAGCGAAACGCTACTACTGGAATCATTGTCTTGGAAGCGTACTTCAGCGATACCGTCGATGGGCGGCATTACGGCCGTTCCATCTGAATCGATAAACGCAAGACGGAGTTTTTTCTGCCCTTCCTCCACGCGCTCAAAACGTAATTTGAGTGCCAACGCACAGTGCATGTGCACGATCGGTTCCGCTGCGCCGCTTAAGCGATCGAATGATCCTAGGATGTTCAGTTTGCCCGCAGCATCGAGCGTCGCTGCATCGCATAATGTAAAGATCTGAACGTTCATTGGTTCGACTATGCAATTCGCACCGAAAGCAACTCTAGCAAGTCGGAAATCTTAACACGTTCTTGTTTCATCGAATCGCGGTCGCGCAATGTGACGGTGTCTCGCAACGCCGCATCTTTTTCCCCAAGCGTTTCGAAATCAACGGTCACGCCGAACGGCGTTCCAATTTCGTCCTGGCGACGGTAACGCCGTCCGATCGCGCCGCTCTCATCGTAGAAAACAAACATGTGTGGCCGTAACAAATCGACAATCTCCTTTGCTTTGGCGACCAGCGGCTCCTTGTTTTTCAAGAGCGGGAACACCGCGCATTTGATAGGCGCCACGCGGGGATGGAAACGCAACACCACGCGGGTTTCCATTTTCCCTTTTTCGTCTGGCGCCTCGTCTTCCGAATAGGCTTCGCAGATCAGTGCTAGCACGGTGCGATCCACGCCCGCGCTCGGCTCGACAACGTGCGGAACAAATCGCTGCTTGGTTTCCTCATCAAAATATTCGAGCGATTTGCCGCTGGCTTTTTGATGCTGGGATAAATCGTAATCGGTCCGATAGGCAACGCCCTCCAGCTCTTGGCAGCCAAAGGGGAAATCGTATTCGATGTCGTAGGTCCCTTTTGAGTAAAAGGCGCGCTCTTCGTCTGGAACTTTTCGCGCGTGCAGCTTTGTGCGTGGAATCCCAATGTTCTCGTAGAACTTGAGCCGCTCGTTCTTCCAGTAATCGAGCCACTGCATCCCCTCCTCCGCGCGGCAAAAATATTCCAGTTCCATCTGCTCGAACTCACGAGACCGAAAGGTGAAATTGCGGGGATTGATCTCATTGCGAAACGCCTTGCCGATTTGCGCGATCCCGAAAGGTAATTTTTTGCGCGAAACGTCGAGGATGTTCTTGAATTGAACAAAAATCGATTGCGCAGTCTCAGGACGGAGGTACGCGATCGCAGTCTCATCGGCTGCGGACACGACTGGACCGCTCGCGGGCACAATTGTGGTACCAGCCGTCATTGTCGAGGGTTGCGTTGGCTGGGATGGTCCCGCCGGGCCAGTAGCCCCTTGCAGGGATACGGGAAATATCGCAGTCCCAGACCAGCGCGGGTCAACAGGACCGACGCGGGTCTTAAACATCAGGTTAAAAGCCCTTGGCTCGGTAAGATCTTTGCCGCCACAGACCGGACATTGCTTCTCGCCTTTCTTATTGATGATCTGATCGGCCCGCAATCGCGCCTTGCAAGATCGACAATCGATCATCGGATCGGAAAATCCCTCAACGTGACCGGACGCTTTGAGAACAGCGGGAGCAGTCAGAATCGAACCATCCATTCCGACCACGTTGTCGCGCTCGTGCACCGTCACGCGCCACCAATAATTTTTCAGATTCCGCTTTAACTCGACGCCGAGCGGGCCGTAATCCCAGAGGCCGTTCAGACCACCGTAAATTTCGCTCGATTGGAAAATGAAACCTCGTCGTTTGCACAGGCTGACGATCTTTTCCATGAGTTGAGGGTTGGGCAGTGTGCTCATGTTTTCGACGAACGATTAACGCAGTTTCTTGTCATTCCGAGCGAAGTCGAGGAATCTCTGTTTCTATTTCGGAAATATCGAGAGATGTCTCGACTCCGCTCGACATGACAATAGGCAACGGCGCGCTACGTCAGGAGCAAGCGACTTACGGCTGTGCTTCGACCGTGATTTCGGTCTTCACCGAATTCGCAATGAAACACTGCTCGTGTGCCGCATGATTCATCTCTTCGATCTCTTGCGCTGTGGGTTGTTTATCGCCGGAGAACTTCAATTTCTGGTTTAGGGTCGCTCGCGTAATCGCGAGCCTGCCTTCGGCATTTTTTTCCATGTGGCCGACCGCGTCATCGATATACTCATCGAGCACGAACTTTTTCTTCGCTGCTATGGCAAGAAACGTGAGCATGTGGCAACTCGAGAGCGACGCCACGAATGCCTCTTCCGGATCCACGAGCTTCGGATTGCCCAGATACGCAGGAGCAGCCGACGCTTGCATCTCGTGTCCGCCCTCAAAATTCCAAGTATGATCGCGCGAATATTTCTGATACTCGAACGGCGTCTCGCCGCGTTTCCAGGTAAGAGTAATTTTATGTTCGGACATGCTTCTAAATAGAATGGCATCTGTTGTAGGGCAAGCGCTTCGCTTGCCGGCACCCTCGGTTGGCAGCCGACGCGGCTGCCCTACAATTCCGGCACCTTGCTTGCGCTGCCCGGCGGACGCTTTATTTTGTCCGCTTCTTGAAAAGACGCGCGATTAGCTCAGTGGTAGAGCGCTTGCTTCACACGCAAGAAGTCGCAGGTTCGAACCCTGCATCGCGCATTTTCTTACCTTTCGCTGGAAACCTGAAGCGCCATATCAGGATAGAGCGGTCGCCGCGGCGACAAGTCGCAGGTTCGAACCCTGCATCGCGCATTCTCTTACCTTTCGCTGGAAACCTGAAGCGCCATATCAGGATAGAGCGGTCGCCGCGGCGACAAGTCGCAGGTTCGAACCCTGCATCGCGCATTCGCCGTCTGATCTCTGTATGTTCTACACCTACGTGCTGAGATGTCGTGATGGCAAATTATACGTCGGTTCGGCGCTTGACCTGCGTAAACGAATCGCTCAGCATCGCGCTGGCCGAGTGCGCGCAACTGCGCATCGATTGCCAGTAAAATTAGAGTACTATGAGGCGTGTCGTTCTGAGCTCAAGGCTCGGCTTCGCGAGAAGCAGCTCAAGACTGGATTCGGACGAGCATATTTGAAGCGGCGTTTGGAAGGTGAATCGCGAACCCCGCCTGCAACCCTTCGCGTAGCGATGCGGGCGCGGCTGCATCGCGCAGCATTCTTTTTGTTTGCCCGCGAGGGAAATAACCTGCAGAAATATCATCCTTATGGGCCTGGTGCAGCAAGTTCTCGAAGTTGTTAAAAAACGTAACCCCAACGAGCCGGAGTTTCTTCAGGCTGTGACTGAAGTGCTGGAATCGATCCGGCCAGTGATCGAGCGGCACAAGAAGTATCGAGACGGAAAGATCCTTGATCGCCTTGTCGAACCCGAGCGCATGATTCAGTTCCGAGTTCCCTGGATCGATGACAAAGGCCAGATTCAGGTTAATCGCGGATTCCGCGTTCAGATGAACAGCGCGCTCGGTCCTTATAAAGGAGGCCTGCGTTTCCATCCGACGGTCTGCGCCAGCATCGTTAAATTCCTCGCGTTCGAACAGGTTTTTAAAAACTCGCTCACGGGTCTGCCAATGGGCGGTGGTAAAGGTGGCGCGGATTTTGATCCCAAAGGAAAATCCGACACGGAAGTCATGCGTTTTTGTCAATCGTTCATGACCGAGCTATTCCGCCATGTTGGTCCGCACACCGATGTACCGGCCGGCGACATCGGCGTGGGCGGTCGCGAGATCGGATATCTTTTTGGCCAATACAAGCGTCTGGCAAACGAATTCACAGGCGTATTGACGGGCAAAAGGCTTAACTGGGGCGGCTCGCTGATGCGCCCGGAAGCCACGGGATACGGCGCAGTTTATTTCGCGCAGGAAATGCTTAAAACGCGCAACGAAACAATCGAAGGAAAAACTTGCATCGTCTCCGGCGCCGGCAACGCCGCCCAATTTACCGTTGAAAAATTAATCGAGTGCGGCGCCAAGCCGATCACCATGTCTGATTCAGGCGGCTATATTTACGACAAGAACGGGATCACGGAAGAAAAACTGGCTTGGGTCAAAAGCATTAAAAACGTCCGGCGCGGTCGCATTGCGGAATACGCGAAGAAGTTTCGCGCCAAATATGTGGCTGGTCAGCGTCCTTGGAAGATCAAATGTGATTGCGCGTTTCCCTGCGCTACCCAAAACGAGATCACCGGCGAAGACGCAAAAAAACTCGTGGAGAACGGTTGCTATGTTGTCTCCGAAGCGGCCAACATGCCGACCGTGCCGGCGGGCGTCGATCTTTTCCTCGAGAAAAAAATTCTCTTCGGCCCTGGTAAAGCGGCGAATGCAGGTGGCGTGGCGACATCCGGTCTGGAGATGAGCCAAAACTCGATGCGATTACCATGGCCACGCGAAGAAGTTGATTCGCGTTTGCGCCATATCATGTTCACGATTCACAAGAACGCATGGGAAACAGCCGAGGAATACGGATACCCGGGCAATCTCGTAGTTGGCGCGAACATCGCTGGCTTCGTGAATTATTATATGAAGACGAGCATTGTTGATCAAGCAACTGTGAATGAAACAGAAACCAGATCGAGACGATTGATTCTGTTGGTTCTTCTGCTTTCAGCCCTGTTCTGGACTGGAGGCTGTGAAGGCTATTACACCGCTAATCCAGGATATTACGGACCTAATTATGGTTACGGTCCCGGCCCTTACTACGGAGGAGGCGCTGTCGTGGTCGACGTTGGGGATCGGCCGTATTACGTGCGTGGTCCCGGCTACTGGTCGGGCCGCGTGTATTACGTTTGGAGGCCAGGACATTGGAGGTATCGATACGGCCAGAGAGTCTGGATACACGGCCATTACGTCGCGCGAGGATACTAAACTGGGTCTGGGTCGGCTCCGCAACAGTCGGACGAAGCGCGCATGTGTAGCAGATCATGAGCGTTAAGAGCGGTCCGCTAAGTCGCAACGCGTCACTTCCGTACCCGCCTGAACTTGTTAGGCGGCGCTAGACCGATTAGCTCCTTGGTCGCCTGTTCGAGTGGATCTTCTGGCTTCTGCGAGGAATCCGCGGTCGGGCGATTCGAAAGCTTGAGCTTCGACAAGGCGACGCCGTTCTTGAGATTGGTTGCGGAACCGGACGAAATTTCCCATACCTTCAGGACGCCGTCGGATCGAATGGCCACATTTTTGGTGTCGATGTTTCCGAAAGGATGCTGGCTCGGTCGCAGGCGTTGTGCGAGCGCACCGGCTGGAAGAATGTGACTCTCGTTCGCACGGACGCGCTCGACTATCGCGCGCCTCGGATACTCGATGCTGTTTTGTTTGGTCTCTCATATGCTGTTATGCAGAATGGCAAACGAATATTGAATCATGCCTGGTCACAGCTTCGTGCTGGAGGCTGCGCTGTGATTGTAGACGGCAAAACCATGCCCGGTATCGCGGGGCGTTTGCTTCATCCATTGGTGATTTTGGAGATGAAAGCCACCGTCCTGGGTGACCCTGACCACAATGCTTGCGCAGATCTAAGAAGCCTCACCGACGAGGTCACTGTCGAAGAAGAGTTATTCGGTGCCTACTTTATTTGTCAGGGCCGAAAAGGAACATGATGGGTGTTGCCTACTTCACGTCAGGCCGGAGGTCGGGAACAAAACCGTCGTAATTCCGCATCTGCACCACGGGCAACGTACGTTCTGGCTACTATTCCTTGGGCGCTGCGCCGCCACGTCAGCGGGGCTACCAAGCCGTGACCAGCCCGCCCAGCAAACCGAGAAAAGCGCCAACGAGCGTTTCCAGAAGATCATGGCGCTTTAGATAAAGGCGCGACCAAAAAACGAGGAGAGCCACCGCCGAGGCTACGGCGCCGACAACCGGATTGACCACAAACAGAATGACCGCGCTATAGAAACCAAAAAGTGCATGCAACGACAGCTTGATCCGAAAATTGATTAACGCAGCAATAATCAGAAGAAACAACGTCATCGTGGCCCCGCGCAATGCGAAAGCCGGCGCGCGGGATAGCAAAAGTACGAGCACGGCAACCGCCGAAATTGAAATCGCCCGCGGATAAAATCGGACGCGTTCAGCGTGAATGGAAACATCTGGATCGCTCCACCGGCCTGATTGGAATCCGCGAAACAGTAAGAGTGCCATCGGCAAAATTACGGTCGCCAACAGAGTCAGTGAAAGTGCCAACCCGGCGCGGTTAGCGAGGCGCAAGGCAATGATAATGCCCACGGAAAGACTGATGAAAACCAACGGGTGCCCAATCCAAGAAACCCATCGTGCAAAGACAACAGTCGGCTTGAGGTCGATCTTGTCACGATTCACTTGTCACTTGTTACTTCCAATAATGCGCCCGCTTACTTCACCAAACCCGACGCGGTAAGCATCACCCTGGCACCAGCCACTAATTGCAAGAATATCTCCGTTTTCGAGCCATTTGCGCGTTTCGCTGTTGGGCAGCTTTAAGGGATGCGCGCCGCGCCAGGTCAATTCCAACATGCAGCCGCGCGATTCTTCTGTCGGGCCGCTGATTGTTCCGCTCGCCAGCAGATCGCCGGGCTGCAGATTGCAGCCGCTAATTGTGTGATGGGCGAGCTGTTGGGCAATGCTCCAGTACAGATTTTGAAAATTGGTCCGCGAGATGACGTGCGCCGCATTCATCGATGAAGTTTGCAAGCTCGCTTCGAGTTGAATGTCGAACGTGAAATCATCCTTTGCTCGCAAGTATGGCATCGGCGCGGGATCCTGCATCGGAAGCGCTCTTCGGAAAGGCTCAAGGGACTCCAGCGTCACCACCCATGGTGAGATGCTGGTGCAAAAATTCTTCGCCAGGAACGGGCCGAGCGGCTGGTACTCCCATGCCTGAATATCCCGCGCGCTCCAATCGTTCATCAAAACCAGGCCGAAGATATGATCGACCGCGCGATCAATCGGCACCGGTTCGCCTAACGAATTTCCGGGGCCAATCAGGAACGCCATTTCGAGCTCGTAATCGAGACTCTTTGTCGGACCGAAAGTCGGCACCGAAGCGTCGGGCGGTTTGACCTGGCCTTTTGGCCTCCGCACATCGGTTCCGCTGATCACAACCGAGCTGGCGCGGCCGTGATACGCCACAGGCAACCATTTCCAATTTGGCATCAGCGCGTTTTCCGGCCCGCGCAACATTGTGCCCACGTTGTGCGCATGGTGATAGGACGAATAGAAATCGGTGTAATTGGCGATGCGCACGGGCAATTTCATGGTGACGCTCTTTTGCGCATGAAACACCCGCGCCCTGAGCCTCGCGTTGTCGCGCAGAATCGGCGTTTTAGATGACAGAAGACGTTCAAGAACTGCGCGCGCCTTGCGCCATGCCGGACGACCGAGAGCGAGGAACGCATTCAACGAGTCTTCCGAAAAAGGTTTTTGGCCCCGAAATTCCGGTGAGCGGAAATGGCCGAGTTCTTCGAGAGCAGAAAGATCGACAATCAAATCGCCAATGGCGACACCGGCGCGCGGTTTGCCTCCTTTCGGCTGAAAGATGCCGAAGGGAAGATTTTGGATGGGAAAATGCGAATCAGGCGAAACGTCGATGAATGATTTGAGTGACATGATGGCTGGGACGCCGCGCCGCGGCGTCCGAATAGCGCAGCGCGCAGTCCGTACCCTACAGCAAATTCAGTGCGCGCAAATCTTCGCGTGGCTCATCGAAGCTGCAACTGCCAAACGATACAACAAATCGCCGGCGATATTGCAGCCGTTTGGTCTCGATCCGCCATTCGCGCCACCCAAAAAAATCGTCAGTGAAGGAAAACGACTCTACGTTTTCGTCTTCGAGCATCGTCGCGGTTTGATTCGTATCCCATCGATGCTCGGCAGCAAGCGCCGCCGCCCCCAGCACGTTCAGGAAACCATGCATCTTTGTTTGGACTTCCTCTCGGTATTGTCGCAGTGGATGATGAAGACCGGCTGTAAACTTGATCGGCAGTTGATGCGTAGACGGGGTCACCATTGCCTTGGCAATCTGCATTGAAGTTGGAAACGCATCCGCAGTCACTCCGCCGGTGCGTAGTTTGTAACCGAACGTCGCCAAGTCGGCGTCAGAGTTAAATCCGGCAAGCAACGCGATAGTCTGTTCCGCTCTATCGGGGGGCGCTTCCCAGAAAACCGGCAAATCGCCGAGAATCGATTTTGCCTCCTGCAGTGACGCGACGTCGACGTCGTGCGGCAGAAACATCTCAAGGTGACTGATTGATATTAGATCGACGTTATGTCTCGATAACGATCGAATCGCCGCCTCCGCATCATCGAGCGCTTCAAGAAAAGCATCAGCGCTCGCACTCTTTGGTCCGAGCGCAGCAACCCGCAGTGGGTGTTGAGCATCAAATTGCGAAAGCAGTTGTCTGGTCGCATCGAATTGTTCAGTAGAGAGAACGAAACCGCCAAGCATCCATGCGTCTGAAGAGCGGACATACTCCGCCTGATTTCTCAGCGCTGGGCCGAGGCCGAGACTACAGGGTGGAAACATTCCCGCGTAATCAATTGAATGCGCGAGCAAAGCACGAAGCGAAGCGGGTGACATGGTGGTCAGGTATCTGGCTAATCGCAGGAG
>QHQO01000078.1 GCA_003221195.1 Verrucomicrobiota bacterium | reverse complement strand
GACGCAACGCCATGATTTCGCCGTCGTCGCTTTCAGCGATGATCTCGAGGCACCTTGGAAAGGAACTCCGCTCGACGGCCAGCGAATGGTATCGACCGGCTTCAAACCGTGTGGACAAATCGGCAAAGAGCCCGCTTCCGTTATGTCTGATCGTAGATGACTTCCCATGCATGAGAGTCGAAGCACGCACGATTTTCCCGCCGTACGCTTCGGCGATGCATTGATGTCCAAGACAAACGCCGAGCATTGGAATCTTCGACCCGAATCGCAGGACGATGTCTTTGCTGATTCCCGCTTCATGCGGAGTGCAGGGTCCCGGCGAGATACAGATATGTTTGGGCGCTAACACAGCGATTTCATCAGGTGAGATTTCGTCGTTCCGCTTAATAACAAGCTCGCATCCAAGCTCGCCAAAATATTGGGCCAGGTTGTAAGTGAAGGAGTCGTAGTTATCGATCAGGAGAAGCATTAACTTGAATTCGTTAGGCCGCTTGGTGCTGTGTCGGACTCTCAGTAACTGTCGGAGTGGCAATCTCACGGAGCGCACGAACTTCTTTGACGAGTTGGGCATACTCCGAGGGCGTCAGAGCTTGTGCCCCATCCGAAAGGGCGAGCTCTGGATGGTCATGAACTTCCACCATGAGTCCGTCGGCTCCGACTGCAACGCCTGCGCGCGCAAGCGGCGTCACCATGTACGCGCTGCCTGTGCCGTGTGATGGATCCACGATTACCGGCAGATGAGAAATTCGCCGGATCGCCGGCACAGAAGCAAGATCGAGTGTGTTACGCGTATGCTGGGTGAAAGTCCGAACGCCGCGCTCGCACAAGATTACGTTGTAATTGCCCTCGGCCATGATGTATTCCGCCGCGAGTAACCATTCTTCGAGTGTTGCAGCCATTCCTCGCTTCAACAGGACCGGCAGTTGCGACCGGCCAGCTCGCCTGAGCAGTGAAAAGTTCTGCATGTTACGAGCGCCGATTTGAATGACGTCGCCGTACTGTTCGATCAGATCGATATGAGGTTCTTCGAGTGCTTCGGTAACAATCTTTAACCCAAACGTCTCGCGGACCTCGGACATGATTTTCCAGCCTTTCTCCCCCAGGCCTTGAAATGCGTAGGGAGAACTTCGGGGCTTCCACACACCACCTCGAAAGAACCGCGCACCACTTTGCAGCACCGCTTCCGCCACAGCGAATGCCTGATCGTGACTCTCGATCGCGCACGGTCCCGCGATAATAGCGAGTTCACTTTCTCCGATGGTAGCATTCCCGACTCGCACCACTGTTTTTTCCGGGCGCAAGTCGAGCGTGATCAACTTGTACGGCTTGGTGACCCGGATGACTTCCGCTACGCCAGGCAGATTTTCGAATCGCCTTCCATCAATAGGACCCTGGTTGCCAGTGATCCCGATGGCTGTTCGCGTCGCCCCTGGCATCGAATGAGGGCGCAGCCCAATTTCTTGGATCACGTTTACAACTGCGTCGATTTCCTGCGCATCAGCGCCGGGTTTCATCACGATTAACATATGGTTACAATCCTTGGTTTATTTTCATTGGTGCAAACGCCAGATCTCTCGCTTGAGACAAAGAGAGAAAATCAGCGTCCCGTTGAGAAACGGTCGCTTTTTATCGCCACCACACGAGCGCCAACGCGAAGGCGAGCGGCCTTCGAAGGTCTAAAAGAATGTCGACGCTCATCGACGAAAATAATAACGACGATCTTGCAGATGTCGAGTCCGATTTCGGGTCAGATGGTAACATCTGTGTTACCAAAATCACGAAGTCCACCATCCGGTAATGCAGCCGTCTGGATTGCGTTTCGCGATACCCGTGATGCGCACGCTCGTGAAAAAATTGATAGCTTGTTTCTTGATCTTTCCCGCTGGATTCTTCGCGACATCGATCTTTGCACTCGAGGTAACCGAGTTGGCAGGCGCCGCGCATGGTTATCCGGGACTGTGCAGCATTGACGGCAAGAAAATCGCCGATGGCGAATTCCGGCAGTGGGTGGAGAACAAGCGACTACACGTAATGATCACTTATAAGTTCCCAGACGGGGAATTCTATGAGGAACAGACGCAATTTCGACAACAGCCAGAACTGATCCAGGAAAAATGGTCCTGGAAAGAATCGAAGGATGGAGAGTCGCAACGTGAATTCGCCGCAGATTTTCTGTCTGGAATCGCCAGTGCACACGTCCGCGAAGAGCACAAGGACGTATCGGAAAAGATAAACGTTGAGCCGGGTCGTACGTTTGCCGGATTCGGATTTACCATCGCATTGAGTAATCTGCGCAAACGCCTGCTTAGTGGCGAACAAGTTCAGCTCAAGGCAGTCGGTTTTTCGCCATTTCCAACGCTTAGCCCACAAGTTGTCACAGTGACAATTTCCCACGGTGGACTTGACCGCATGAGAATGTCGGGGCGCTCGCTGAAAGGCGATCGCTTCATCGTTCATCCGGAAATTTTTTTCCTCGCAAGATTGTTTGTCGATGTGCCCGACACAAACATTTGGCTGACAAATCCTGCGCCAGCTGGCTTTCTTCGGTGGGAAGGCCCCGTTGTGCTACCGACCGATCCGCTCATTCGCGTAGATCTGCTTTCAGGAACAAAAAGTGGGTCGGCGCAATCGTTAGGGAGGAGCAGTCCTCACTAGACCAGCCGCTGAATTGCGCCATCTGCCATGTCTGTTTTAATCAGACATGCGAGTGCGCGCACGTCACACGCGATGTGCGACGTCGACGCGATTCTAATGTGACGTAACGCAGGAGATTCTATGGCTGAAGCTTCGGGCGAGCTCGAGGGTCCGGATTTCGAGAAGGGCTGCAAAATTGATCAGGTAGCCGATGGAGAGATGTTTTTGGGACACGCATTTGGCGAGCAGGTTCTCGTCGCGCGGCGCGGTGATGAGCTTTTTGCCATTGGCGCGACGTGCACGCATTACGGGGGTCCGCTGGCAAAAGGTTTGCTGGTGGATTGCACCGTGCACTGCCCATGGCACCATGCGCGTTTTGATCTGCGCACGGGCGAGGCGATTGCCGCGCCGGCGCTGAACAACGTCGCATGTTACAAGATCGATAAACGCGAGGCGCAGTTTTTCGTCACGAGCAAGATCGATGAGAAGCCGGTGCGCAAACCCAAATCATCGCCAGCGAGCGTGGTGATCGTTGGCGCGGGTGCAGCTGGCGGAGCGGCGGCTGAAATGTTGCGGCGGGAAGGTTACGACCGACCCGTCAGGTTAATCGGCGCTGATGAGTTTTTACCGTACGATCGACCAAACCTTTCCAAGGATTATCTCGCGGGCACGGCGTCGGAAGAGTGGATTCCGCTGCGCTCAGCGGATTTTTACCGCGAACAAAAGATCGACACGTTCACAAACACATCCGTCACGGCAATTGACCCGCAAGAGAAAAAGGTCACGCTAACGGATGGCCGTTCGTTAGGCTACGGCGCGCTGTTGCTGGCGACCGGTGCAGAGCCGGTGCGCCTGGCAATTCCGGGAGGCGATTTGTCGCATGTTTATTATTTGCGAACTCTTACCGATAGCCGGCGGATTATTGATAAAGCGAAAAGCTCGAAGCGTGCGGTGGTAATCGGGGCGAGCTTCATCGGGCTGGAAGTGGCGTGGTCATTGCGGGAGCGCAAACTCGAAATCGCAGTAGTGGGAAAAGGGTCGCTTCCCCTGGAAAAAGTTCTGGGAGGCGAATTGGGCACCGTGATTCGCGAAACACACGAAGCGAATGGCGTGAAATTCCACCTGGGTCGAAAGCCCGCGGCAATTCAAGATCGCCATGTGGAACTCGATGACGGGACCAAATTGGATTGCGATTTGGTGGTCGTCGGGATCGGTGTGCGCCCCAACACCGCCATTGCCAAACAAGCAGGCATCGCGACCGACAACGGCGTGTTGGTCGATGAATTTTTGAAGACGAACGTGCCTGGCATTTTTGCGGCCGGCGATATCGCGCGCTGGCCCGATCCGCGCGCCGGGCAAATTCGTGTCGAGCACTGGGTGGTGGCGCAACGTCAGGGTCAAACAGCGGCGCGCAATATTTTAGGCGCCGACGAAGTATTCAATCTTCCGCCATTTTTCTGGAGCAACCATTTTGATCTGCACATCCATTACGTTGGTCACGGCGGGGGCGATGACCGCAGCACCGTCTCGGGTAATGTGAAGGCGAAAGATGCGTCTGTGATTTTCCGCGCTGACCAAAACGTAACCGCCGTCGCGAGCATTGGCCGTGACGTGGAAAATCTCAAAGCCGAAGTGGCGCTGGAACGCGGGAATGCATTCCGTGCATCATGATTTCGGCGAATATCGGCAGCCGGTGCAGATCGCAAACTGACACTCTTTTGAAAGTTACGTCTCAATGACAAGATAGAGTAACAGCGCAGTCGCGATCAGCGGAATCAGGCAGACCATGAGCACCATGTTATTGCGCGGTCCCAATTCGTTCGGCACTAGATTATCCGCGACGATGTTTTTCTCGATTTTGCGCAGATGCCGCAGCACGTAAACGTAAGCACAGATCATCGCGACGAAAGCGATTGCCGCAACGATACGGACAGGTAATAGCGGATCGGTGGCCAGCAGTTCCATCGCAGGCCCGAATTACACCAATTATCACGAATCTGACCAGCACGAATTTTGACTCTGCATTCGTGTCGGTTCGTGAAATTAGTGTCTCTAACAGAAGAAAACGGACACCGTTCTACCCACGACCTATGCGAATCAATCGAATTACAAGCCTTCCTCTTGTCATTCTGAGCAAAGCGAAGAATCTCTGGTCATTTATGCATCGCTGTACATTCTTCCTCTTCCTCTTGCTCTTACTCTTACTCCGATTGCCCGTCGCCTTCGCTGCCTCGCCTATCCAGGAACGCGCAGATCGATCCTAGCGCTGGCCAATGCCGGTTATCAGGCCTTGTATCGGGTGAACAGCGAGGCGCAATGGCTCGCAGTTACGGATGTGACTCCTCAGCACGATGCTGCCGCCGAAGCCACAGGCAAGGCGTACGCTGCGTTTAACGGAAATCCGGCAATCATCAGCGAGGCAAGCGAGTTGCTCACGCATGAAAAAGAACTCAGCTAACTTACCGTTTGCCAGTTGTAACAGCTTCTCTTAAACGCCGCAGAAGGTCTGATGACAAATCCGGATCTGGTGGCGAAAAGGGTTGCAGCAGAGACAAAGCAGGCGTCGATCCTCAATGGTTTCGAATTCAAGCTCAACGGTCAGCCGATTTCTGTGAACCAGATCGATGACAAATTGGAGAAGAGCGTCGATCTCAATGAACGCAAAGCTGTTTGGGAAGCATCGAAACAATCTGGCCCAGCGTTAAAACCGAATCTCATAACTCTGCGCGATCTGCGTAACGGCGTCGCCAAAGAAATGAAGTATCCCGATTACTTCTCGCTCGAGGTGGCTGCTTACGGAATGACCACCGAAGAGATGCTCAAGATGTTGGAAGATTGGATGACGACGTTGCGTCCGCTTTATTTGCAATTGCACACCTCGGCCGAACAATTTTACACGGGACTCGGTTTCTCGCCGTTACAGCAGAGTTTCTGGGAAAGGTCAGACTTGTATCCGCTGCCGCCGGATTCAAAGCGAAAGAAAAACACGCACGCGTCCTGTTGGCACGTCGATCTCCAGAATGACATTCGCTCGCTGCAAAGCATCGAGCCCAACGCGCGCTGGTTTTTCACCGCGCATCATGAACTTGGTCACGGATATTACTTCAAAGCCTATTCGCGCCCGGAAGTTCCCTATTTGTTACGACTCGGCGCAGCGCCGGGCTTTCACGAGGGCGTGGGCGAATTGATCGCGCTCGCCTCAAGTCAGGTGCCCTACCTGCAATCGCGAGGTGTGTTGCCGCACGAATTTAACGCGGACAAGACGGCATTTCTGCTCGACGACGCGCTCGCGCGCTCGGTCCCGTTTATTTATTTCTCCTGCGGCACGATGCCGCATTGGGAAGCAGATATTTACGCGCGCAATCTTCCGCCAGATCAGTGGAACGCGCGCTGGTGGAAATACGTTTCCGATTTTCAAGGAATCGAGCCGCCGTCGGCGCGTGGCGAAGAATTTTGCGATGCCGCCACCAAAACACATATCAACGATAATCCGGCCTATTACTACAACTATGCGTTCGCGACGGTGTTCCAGTTTCAGTTACACGATTATATCGCTCGCAAGATTCTCCATCAACCACCGCAATCATGTAACTATGCCGACAACAAAGAGGTTGGCACCTGGCTGAATAACATTCTTTAAAAAGGTGGAACCGAAGATGGCGCAAAGTCTTGAAGGAGGCCACCGGCGAAGACATCTCTACCCGCGCAATGATGGATTACTTCAAGCCGCTTATGAGCTGGCTGGAAGAACAGAACAAAGGCCGGCAGATCGGGTGGGAGTAGTACAGGCATCTTGCCCGTGGCCCCGGCGGGCGACTCGCCTGGCGAATCGTTGAGTCCTAAACGATCGGCGTGAATTGTTCGTCTTATTTCGGCGATTTATTTGGCATCGATTGGTTGACCTTTGCCTGCGCTTTCATGATCTCGGCTTCCATGGTCGGCATTATATCTGCCATATAGGTGCCGAACTTTTGCATCGCCGATTTCCCGACAGGCGAGCCGTAAAAATCTGCCAATGCCTTTAACTCTTCGGTGGTGAAATTCTTTACCATGGCGTCTATCATCGCTTTGGTTAATGCCGCGATGTCGAGTTGCGAAGTCATTAGCTTCTTGAATTGATCGCGTTGGTCCGGCGGCAGATTCGCGGCCATCTTGTCGGCCATGTCCTCGAACAAAGCTTTCGGCGGAGTAGCCTGAAGGTAACGCTCGGCTTCGTGACGCCGGGTTTCGGGAGTGTCAGGCGCGCTGAAAGCCAAACCACATGAGATGAACAGGGTGAGAATTGTCAGGGTGAAAGTTTGTTTTCGCATGGCAACCGAGTGATAGAGGTTCGCTGGCAACAAGGCGATCTTTTTCTAGCAGGTATTTCTGTCTGTTTAGCGCGAGTCTGGCGAGCCAGCACCGAGTAGGAACATTAACTGTCATAACGCCCGCAATTCTGCAGAGACGGACTTGGAAATCGCTGCTGTTTATCGATCTTATGTGGTGCGTGTTCTCGTCATAACAGGGGCGGGTGTTTCGGCTGAAAGCGGGATTCCAACCTTTCGTGGTAAAGAGGGCTACTGGCGCAATCTCGATCCGATAAAGCTAGCGACACCGGAAGCGTTCGCGCGCGATCCGAAATTAGTTTGGCAATGGTATCGCGAGCGACGCCAGCGCATTCGCG
>QHQO01000156.1 GCA_003221195.1 Verrucomicrobiota bacterium | reverse complement strand
TCCGTATCGCGCAATTGTGCGTAACGATCGGCAAGGCTAGTCACGCGCAGATTATGAGAAAGGCAGCTATAAATGTCACGCGCGGCGTGATTCGGTTTTCGGGTAGCGCCCGCGTGTCGCGTGCGGATGCCAGTCCGGCTCGGACCGAGTGCGTCCTCGCGATCGCGGACTTTCTTTGTGCTAGGCTAATTCGTGAGAATCTGATTTTAGAGAAAGATCGTTTCGGCGCGACGCCGAAAGTCCGAGCCGGACTGGCATTAACATGCGGGACGCGCGCGCTATCCAGCCGGGCTGGCGGATTCCGCGGCGACTTGCTCCTGTATCGCGGGTTCGCTGAGACGGCGGTGCAAATCCTGAACGATCTGTTCGACCAGAGCCGCGTGCGGTCGCGCGAAAACAAACATATACTTTGGGCCTTTTCCGCCGGCAGAAAAAATTACCAGGTTTTCGGATAGAAATTTTGGCTCACGACCGACGTCGAAACCCTCCAGATCGATCGTACCCGCAAATGGCCGCCCTGCCTTGCGCGCGACAAAAGTGATTCTGCGCGGCTCTTCACTCGTAGCGACGAGCGCGCCAAACAAATTCGCGGGAATCCGCCGGCCGCGTCCGCTTACGCATGGCACCGCCCACAGGATGGTCTCACCGAGAACGTTTTCCCTGGCGAAAATAGGCGCCAGCCGGGCCGGCAATGCCGATGGTAGATTTACCGGTGCGTCGTGATCAGCTGGGCCATTCAGTTTCCTCCAGGCCAGCCAAATCTTCACTTTCATCGCGCGTAAAATTCTTGGCGCAAAATAGAAGAATGCACCGATACAGATCAGAAAGATGACCAGGGCAAGGACGGGATTGAAGTGCACGAGAGCGAGTCCACCGAGCACGGCCGCATCTTCACCGAGACTTAGTCCAATATTTGAAAATGGTTCCGGTGACGAGTTACTGGCGAGACGCGTAGCCGCCTTTGCGGTATGTGCGACCAAGCTCGTGCCACCCGCGAGCAAAGCCACGATCACAGTAAATGCGGGACTTGGATGGCCAAGCACCTGAATTGCAAGGAGCGCGCCGCCAATGGGCCGAATCACCGTGTGAACGGCATCCCACGCCGAATCGACCCACGGAATTTTATCGGCAAAGAACTCCAGGAAATAGAGAACGCCGGCGATGGTGATGATCCACGGATTACCGAGGACCTCCAGCGATTGGTACTGCGGCGCCAGGGCGATCCAGTGAAAATGGATAGCCAGGCCGGTGGCGAAAACTGTCAGGTAAAGATTGATCCCGGCAAGCGCGGCGAGACCGAGCGCGACGGCAAGCAGATGTAGTTTTTCCACGCGGAGAATATCCTACCAGTGCACTCGTTGTCACGCGCTAGCTTAAGCAAGAATTAAATGACGAAGCTCAATGACGAATGACGAAACAATGACAATGACGAAGCACAACAAGCCATCCTGAAGCGCATTTTGATCATTCGGATTTGGCATTCCTTCGTCATTAGACATTCGTTATTCGTCATTCATACTGCGCCATGCTCGACATTCGCCTGATTCGGGAGAAACCGGATTTTGTTCACGAGCGACTTGCGACGCGGGGCGGAGGAGACGAAGCCAGAATCGACGACGTGTTGCGCGTGGACGTCGAGCGTCGGAAAGCGGAAACCAAGTTGCAACAGTTGAACGCCGATCGCAAAAAATTGAGCAAGGAGATCGGCGGCAAAAAATCGCGCGGCGAATCGACGGACGAACTGGAGCAACAGGTTCGACAAATCGGCGAACAGATCGCCGACATAAGTACGCGCGCAACGGCTGCTGAAGACGAGCAAAATGATTTGCTTCTTCGGATCGCAAACCTGCCACACGAAAGTGTTCCAATTGGCAAAGACGCAACCGCCAATCGTGTAGTGCGTACCTGGGGCGAGAAACCGCTATTAAGCAAACCCGACGATCACATCGCTCTCGGCGCGAAGCTGCGCTTTTTAGACATGGAACGGGCCGCAAAATTGAGCGGCAGCGGTTTTATTTGTTTTACGGGCGCTGGCGCGAGGCTGGAGCGCGCGCTCATTAATTTCATGGTCGATTTGCACACGCGGGAGCATGCTTACATGGAAATCAGCCCGCCATTTTTGGTCCGGCGCGATTGCATGGTCGGCACATCGCAATTGCCGAAGTTCGAGGAAGACATGTACGCAATCGAAACAGATCCCACTCCAGGGCTACTTTTTCTTGCGCCAACTGCGGAAGTTCCACTAACGAACCTTCATCGGGAAGAGATTTTGAGCGTTGATGATCTTCCCAGGAAATTTGTTGCTTACACCCCGTGCTTCCGACGCGAAGCGGGCGCAGCGGGTCGCGAGACCCGTGGCATTCTCCGGGTGCATCAATTCGACAAGGTGGAGCTGGTCAAAGTTACAACGCCGGAAAAATCGTACGACGAATTGGAATCCCTTACGGAAAATGCGGAACGCGTGTTGCAACTGCTCGGCCTGCATTATCGAGTGGTCGAGCTTTGCTCCGGCGATCTGGGTTTTGCTGCAGCTAAGAGCTACGACATTGAAGTCTGGTCGCCGGGACAAGATGGTTATTTGGAAGTATCAAGTTGCTCAAACTGCGAAGACTTCCAGGCGCGCCGGATGCAGCTTCGATTCAAAGATCGCGACGGGAAAAACCGGTTCTGCCATACATTGAATGGTTCTGGCGTGGCGTTGCCCAGATTGTTTGCAGCCTTAATCGAGAGCTATCAGCGGCCGGATGGTTCGGTGCAGATTCCGGAAAAGTTACAGCCCTATTTTGGCGCGGAGATGATTAGCCACGAATGGGCGAAGTCGGGGCCCGCGTGATTTTAACGATTCAACGGTCGAACGTGGCGAAAAGCGATTCGTCATTCGGATTTCGTCATTATTGCAATCCAGGTATGCCGAGCCCGCCCGTGATTCTCGTCATTTCTGATTGCGCGAGCGCTTTGCCTTGTTCCACAGCCTGCTGAACCGCGCTAAGAACCATTTCTTCGAGAAATTCCACATCGTTTGGGTCAACGACTTCTTTGTCGATTTTGATGGCGAGAACGTCACCTGCGCCGTTTGCCGTCACTTTCACCTTGCCGCCAGCCGCGCTTACTTCGACCGTCTTGTTCTCCAGCTCAGCCTGAGTTTTGGCCATTTGCTCCTGCATCTTCTGCGCCTGCTTCATTAATTTATTGATGTTCATAGGATTTGGATCAGCCTTTTGTCATTCCGAGCGAAGTCGCCTGCCAAGCCGTAGCTTTATGCGAAGGATGGAGGAATCTCTGATTTCGAATGCAATGCCAGAGATGTTTCGACTCCACTTCGCTTCGCTCAACATGACAAGGTCGCAACGTCGGATTCAGGATTTTATTTGAGCATTGAACAGCCCGATGGCTTCTTGAATAAGCGGGTCCTCTTTGAATTTTTCGGATTGAGAATGCTCCGAAACCGATTCCTGCCTGCTGGGAAGACCCTCCTTTAGGGTGAGCCTCACACTCCAGTCTTTCCCGGTGATCTCGTGCAGCAATGTTTCAAGAAGTTTGCGATTAGCTTGTGTAGCCAAAATATCCATCATCGCTTTGTCGCCAGGCGCGAAACCGATCTGGAAATTGCGCCCGTCGATTCCGAGAACATGTGCGGCCGAAGCAGAATTGCGCACGAAAGCTTTTTGCCCCGGAATTTTTGCAAGAATCTTTTGCCACAGTTCATTCGCATCAGGTGAAGTTTCAGCTACGCGCGAGGGGGTCTCGCTGTAGCCGGGGTCGCTAACCCCGGCCTTCGCAGTGCGCGACTCCTCACGACCGCGGTCAGCCCGCGCGGCTACAGGTTGCGCGGACGGTCCCGCGCCCCCACCATTGCGAAGCTCGCCAAGTTTTTCGATTACCTCATCCAATGTTGCCTGTCCCAGGCTTTGGATAGCCTTGATAATTGCTACTTCGAGATGCAGCTTTTTGTTCGGAGCCCACTTCATGCGGCCTTCTGCGGCGGCAAATTGGTCAAGCAATTCAAGCAAATGGCCGGTCGTGACCAGCTCGGCATGCCTCGCGAGTGACGTTTGCACATCAGGCTCGACATCTTCCTTAAGCGCATCAGGCTTTGCCTTGAATACGAGGAGATCACGCAGGTAAGCGATCAAGTCCGACATAAGCCGCATCATGTCCTTGCCGGCGTCGCTCTGCTGATGCAGCAGATCGATCGCGCCCGGAGTCTCACCGCGCAAAATCCGTCCTGTCAGATCGGCAACTGTTTGTTCGCTTGTGAATCCGAAAACATCGAGCACATCGTTCTCACTGATTTTCTCCCCGCAAAATGCAACCAGCTGATCGAGCATCGATTCCGCGTCGCGCAAGCCACCCTCTGCGCCGCGTGCAATCGCATGTGCAGCCGCGGGCTCCAGCGCGATGTTCTCGTTTCCCGCAATAAATTGCAGATGTTTCGCGATCAGGTTCGCCGGAATGCGGTGGAGATCAAACCGCTGGCACCGACTCAGAATGGTTGGGAGAACTTTCTGCGGCTCAGTGGTCGCGAAGATGAACTTCACATGCTCGGGCGGCTCCTCGAGGGTCTTTAGAAGCGCATTGAACGCCGCTGAGGAAAGCATGTGCACTTCATCGATCAGATAAATCTTGTAACGGCCCTTGGCCGTCGCGTATCGAACGTTCTCGCGCAGTTGTCGTACATCTTCCACGCTGTTGTTGCTGGCACCGTCAATCTCGATCACGTCGAGGCTATTGCCGCCGGCAATCTCGCGGCAATTGTCGCATTCACCACATGGCGTGATGGTAGGTCCTTTTACGCAATTGAGTGACTTCGCCAGAATCCGTGCCGTCGATGTCTTGCCAACACCGCGTGGGCCAACAAACAGATACGCATGGGCGAGGCGGTTTTGCGCCACAGCATTCTTCAACGTACGCGAGACATGCGCCTGCCCGACCAGATCGTCGAACGTTTGGGGTCGATATTTTCTGGCGAAAACCTCGTAACTCACACGCTTAACCTAATAGAAAAGTTGATGGTTGGTAGCTGATAGTTGATGGATCGAAAATGAAATCGAAAAGCTTAACCCCCGTTGTGCTCCTGCTCGTGCTCGCAATCGTGCTCGATTCTTCAGCACGTGAGCCGCAGAAATCTCCGCCACCGAGACCAGCCATCGTAAGCAAGATCGTTCGCGCTCGCGATCTGGGAATTCCGTTTGAAGGAACCCCTGGAAAGTTCAATGCGATCACCGACGTCCCTGGTGTTGAAGTCGGCTACACAACGTTGATCAGCGGCGAAGGAAAACTTAAGGTCGGTAAAGGGCCGGTGCGCACCGGTGTTACTGCGATCCTTCCGCGCGGGCACGCTTCGTTGAATGATCCGGTTTACGCCGGATTCTTTAGCTTAAATGGCAACGGCGAAATGACTGGCACAGCGTGGGTTGATGAGAGCGGATTTCTCGAAGGGCCGATTGTCATCACAAACACACATAGCGTTGGAGTGGCGCGCGACGCAGTCATCGCCTGGCGGATTAATCACGGTGCAGCAGACAAGACCGGCTACTGGTGGAGTCTGCCTGTAGTTGCCGAGACATGGGACGGCTGGCTTAACGACATCAATGGTTTTCACGTGAAGCCGGCGGATGTCTGGCATGCTCTCGATAGCGCGCATGGCGGCGCGCTAGAGGAGGGGAGCGTGGGCGGCGGAACAGGAATGATCTGTTACGAGTTCAAAGGTGGAAACGGGACCGCCTCGCGTAAAGTCGAGATTCGTCCAGAAGGCGCCGACAAAAACAGTTCACCGCAAAGTTTTATCGTCGGCGTGTTTCTACAGGCAAATTTCGGTCGACGCCCACAACTCACGATAGCTGGCGTCCCGGTCGGCAAAGAAATTCCCGGTGACGTCTATAAACAAGAAAGCGGCTCGTGCATCGCTGTAGTTGCAACTGACGCACCGCTACTGCCAAACCAGCTGAAGCGGCTCGCGCGCCGGGTGTCGCTCGGGCTCGCTCGGACCGGAACAATTTCCGGGAACGGCTCCGGTGATTTGTTCATCGCGTTTTCAACAGCGAATCCGAACGTCGTCAATCCGGATCAAGTTACACATCAAGTGCAAACAGTTCCCAATGATCTGATGGATCCGATTTTTGCCGGAGTCGTTCAGGCGACTGAAGAAGCGGCCGTGAACGCGTTAGTTGATAACAACTCTATGACCGGACGCGACAATCATCGGGTCGAAGCGCTGCCGCACGATCGCCTTGGCCAAATCATGAATCGTCGCCGCTGAAAACTGCGTAGCACAGGCATCTTGCCTGTGGGGCAATCGGGCGTCTCGCCTGGTTTACTGCTTCTCTTTGGCAGCCAGGATGCCCGCCAGCCTCACAGCCAAGATGGCTGGGCTCCTCCTCCTGACGGCTGCAACTAGATCATCATGATCAACACCGGCACAATCTTCGTCGCAGCTATCTCGAGAATATGGAGGGTTAACTTCTCAGCGCGTTCCTGCGACTGCGCTGGCTGGCTGTCGACGAAAACTCGGAGATCGCGTTTTTGATTTTCTACGAAGAAATTGAAGTCTTCCTTATCGATCTTTTTCTGCTTCAAAAGAACCAGGCGCTCTTCAAGTTCCTGGGCGTTTTGGCGGATTAGCTCGCTCGTGTCGCCTTTCGCTTGCGCGAGTAAATCCTGAAATTCTTTCATCGAAGCCGCGACCGATTCATCAGTGACCTGATCGAGCGCTGAGTCGAGTTCTGATCTCTTCCTGGAAGATTTCTTGCGCTTAGTTTTACCGGCCGAGGGCATGATCGTAGATCTTGTTAACATCCTTTTTCATCTCGCTTGCCAGCGCCGGAGTGACTTTGCCGCGGCTTGCTTTGCTTCGCAGATGCGCGGCATCCGCATCGAATTGTCCTTTAAGATCGACTAGCACTGGGCGGCGCGCAGTGAATTTTTCATCGCTGATGGCCTGCTGAAATTTCGCATTGCCTTGGTTTAATTTGGTGTCGAACGCGGCAGCATTGAAGCGTTTGCCAGGTACGGCGAACTCGTCGATGAATGCGAGTTCAAAATTCCGCAGGCTTTCGATTTGCGCGTCGCTTCCAGTCTTACTGAAAGTCGCAGTGCCGCAACTCGTAATGACTACGGCCGCAGCACAGAGGAACGCGTTTCGAACAATGAGGTCCTTCGCGGCGTTGGGATTCATAAGGCGCGAGTCGTTAGGTTCACGATCTTGCGCCTACCGGCTTTTGCATGTCAAGACCCGAAAGGTCTTGAAAGCTATCTGCTCTTATTTTGTCGCTTGCTGTAGCGCGGTCGAATCATCGAGCAGGATCCATTCGACCACGGATACCGGCAGGCTTCCGTTCTTGATCAGGTCGTCATGGAATTGACCAAGCCGGAAGTTATCGCCTTGCTTATCTTTGTAACGGCCGAGCAGATTCATGATCTGCCATTTGCCGGTGATGTAGCTGATCTTCTGCGTTGGGCTGGAAGCTGCTCCTGCTGCTTCGCCCTCCGCTGCCTCACGATCCAATCCGCCTGCGTCCATGAAATATTTGACGGCTTGCTCAAAACTCCATCGGCCGGTGTGCAGATTCACATCAACTCCAATGCGAGCTGCGCGATAGCGGGACAGACGCAGGATTTGTCCCTGTGCCGGTGAGTTATTCGGATAGGCACCGGTCCGCATCAACATCTCTTCGCCGTAAAGCGCCCAGCCTTCGATGAACACGGAGTCGTCGTGCTGGCGGCGGATCTCGTCGCTTAAATGATTGGCGATTGAGAGTTGAAGAAAATGTCCGGGAATGCCTTCGTGCCCAAGAATGGGTCGTGGATCTTCAATCGCCGCGCGAATATAAAAATTCTTCGATTCCGGATCATAGGTGGGAATGAAAAAGAATCCGGTTGGGTCCTTGTCGTAAACACCGGGAGGATTCATGAAACCGCCAGGGCTGGTCGGCTTAAAAGCTTCGGGCAATTGTCGAATTTGAAACGGCCCGAGATAGTCCGGCAGGGATACCAGATTGTGTTCCTTCAAGAAACTAATCATTTCTGCCTCTCGGCCTTCGTACGCTTTCAGGAAAGATTTCTGATCGGGCGGAATGTCAGCAGCCCGTTTCGGATCTGGATCGGCTAATTTGGGATCAGGCAAGAGCGCTTCGAGGGCGCGATAACGCGCCAGCTCTGCTCGCCCAATCATCTCTACCTGTATGGCGTCGAGCGGCAGAAGCAAAACGTGCTTGAGATAATAGTTATAGTTTGCTTCGCCCATCGGCACGAAATCGACCATCTTCGGCAAGCGCTTCTCCAGCTCATCGGCGTAGCTGTGCACCGCGGTAAGGGCGGCGTCGCGCGCTTTGATCAAGTCATCGTGCTCGTTAGGCGCGAGCCCGACATCCAGCGCCATTAAGCTTTTGTTTAAGAGCGGATCGATTGAGCGCGCCGATTGGATCGCAAGCTTCGCGTAAAGTTTTACCGGTCCTTGCAAATTAGCCAGGGCTTGCTTCAACAGTGCAGGCATTTCTTTGAGACGGGCAGTGGCAGCAAGCGCGCGTTTTCTCGGCGTGTCGTATTCCTTTTTCAGCAGGGAAAAGATTCCGTCCGTGCATTCGCGGATGTAGACCTGCGGATTTGTCCGCTCGAATTTCAGAATGCGATCTCCAAAATCGATATTCTCCAATTGGGCTCGGAACAGGATCCAGTCGATGCGATCGTTCTTCGGCCAATTGTCTGTCTTCATTGCGCGCACCTTCTCCAGCAGCGAATGAACATGTTGCGGGCGCTCTGCGATTTTCGCCGGCGAATAATCGGTCAGCCGGTCGTCCCAGGTATGAAGTCCGGCTTCGCTACTGCGGACTGGATAATTCTCGTTCCGCCAGGCGTAATAATCGTTCGCCATCTTGCGAAGCGTGTCAGTTGCGTTCGCACTCTGATTTTTAAAAGCGTCGTTGCTTATACCGGGCGTTGACTTTGTGATCAGCGCTTTGTTTGAAACATCCGGGTTACGTTGGGGTGGCGTTTGTGCGAGGACGACAACCGGAGCTACTGCGAATAGTGAGCAGACGAGTGATGACAAATTCATCGGACGCATGGGATGAACTGTAATCCCTCCCGCCGAATCACAAATCGCAATGCGAAGGATTCGCTGGTTCTGGCTTCGTCATTTGCTCTCTTCCAATTCTTCGAGCAACTGCTGTTTCAGGTGGCGACGCGCCGCCTTTTTGATTGCGCGCCGCTCAGCTGCCACGGCTTCTTTCTCTGCATGGCGTTCTCTTCGCGTCCGGCGTTCTGCGGAACTTGGCAAGTGGGTAATCTTCGGTCGCTGCGCACCGATCTTTCGTTCCTTCGGTTTGGCGTAGGGATCCACGGGGAAACGCTAGCGCTTCTTGTTCGCGATAAAAAGAACGGGAATAGCAGCAAGTTGAAGAATGACTGAGAACAGTACCACAGCCAGGATCGATGTCTCGTATAGCAAGCCCATCGCTGCGCTTCCTAAAAACCATGCAACTCCGTATCCCGTATCAAACAAGCCAAAAGCCGTGCTTCGTTTGTGTGGTGGAATAACGCCGGTAAGCATCGCTTGAAACAGCGAACCCTGCGCGCTCATTCCAACTCCCCAAAAAATCATTCCGATCAATGCGAAGCCCGATGTGCCTAGAAAAACAAATGGCGCAGCCGCGGCCGAAATCAAAAACGCGAACAACGACACATTCGGACCAAGTCTGTCAAATAACCGGCCCAGTGGAATGGAAGCAAGAGCGCTGGCTGCCATTGCAACTGCATAAAACACGGGAATCACGTTTCCCCGCACCACGTTCGCCTTTTGAAAGTGAAAACCGATCAATGCGAAATCGGCGAACCCAGCGGCAAGCAACCCACCCGCGGCGAGATAAATCCAGTAAGCTTGCGTCAGATTAGGTGTCGTGAGGGTATGCCCAGCGCCTTTTTCCAATTCGTGCGGCCGCGGATGAAGAAGCCGTGCCAGGACCAAAGTTCCGAGGCAAAGCAAAGCTGGAATGAGGAGCGTGGCAAAACCGGTTCGATACCCGCCATTAAAATAAAGAATTAGCGCCATAAGTAACGGCCCGATCGTCGCGCCTGCCTGATCGAGTGCTTCATTCAGTCCAAATACCCAGCCGGCGCCAATTGATCTGCCGGCGTACGAAAGCATCGCTTCTACAGTTGGTTTGCGAATGCCTCGACCGATACGTTCCGAAACCACGAGACTGGCTGCGAGCGGCCATTGTCCGGTAAGCGCTAGCGCCGGGACTGCGAGCATGTTGATCGTGTACCCCAGGAAGGCAAATGCCCAATGTCGATGCGATTTGTCCGCGAAATATCCTGAGACCGATCGTAACCCATAGCCCATTAGTTCGCCGACGCCCGCAACCAACCCGACAATCGCCGCGCTCGCGCCTAACGAGCCAAGAAACGGACCGATAATTCCGCGCGCACCTTCATAGGTGAAATCGGCGAAGAAATTTGCGATGCCGATGATGAGGACAAAATGCAACGCCGATCTATTTTTCATCTAATCACTAATGAACACGAGTTATTAAATGCCAAAGCTGGAATGTCGAACGACGAATTAATGACGAAGCTAGAATGAAGGGGTGGTGTCTGTTCGGCATTGGGCATTTAGTCATTCCTTCGACATTCGTCATTTGGATTTCGTCATTTTCTGAACTCGTGTTTATTCGTGTCCATTCGTGGTTAACAAATGAGGACTCTCGGAATCATTGGCGGCCTCGGCCCTGAAAGCACAATCGATTATTACGGGAGAATCATTGCGCTTTACCGGGAGCGGACGGCGGATGGCAGTTATCCGCAGTTCATCATCAACAGCATTAACATGAAGAAGGACTCGATTTCATGGACGCAAACAATCTCGCCGGTATGGCTGAGTATTTGCTCGAGGAAATCGGCAGACTCGCGCAGGCTGGTGCAACCTTCGGCCTGATTTCAGCGAACACGCCGCATATTGTTTTCGATGAAGTTGCGTCCCAGTCGACGATCCCGTTGATCAGTATCGTCGAAGCGACTTGCGCGGCAGCCAAAACGCGGAAGTTGAAGCGGCTCGCCTTGTTCGGGACGCGTTACACGATGCAGGCAACTTTCTATCCGAAGGTCTTCTCGCGAGTGGGAATCGAACTTCTCTTGCCCGACGCCAAGGATCAGGACTATATCCACGATAAATACTTCAAGGAGCTGGTCTCCGGGAAGTTTTTGCCCGAGACGCGCGCTGGTTTGCTAGCAATCGTTGATCGCATGAAAGCAAACAGCCAGATCGACGGTGTGATTCTCGCTGGCACCGAATTACCCCTGATTCTGCGTGATTCAGAATACAACGGGATTCCGTTTCTCGATACGACAGAGATCCACTGTGAAGCCGCGGTGACTGAAATGTTATCCTAAACGACGCCTCAGCTGCGTACGGTTATGAAGGAGAATCCGAACAGGGTCGTCATCCTGGTTCTTCTTGCCTGGCTATGCTTTGCGGTAGGACTGGCCGGCTGGTTTCAGAATGCAAGCGCATTAGCCGTGGCCGCGACAGTATGGACATTGACCGCGCTCGTCCTTCTGGGGTGTTGGAAAGTCAGGACAATCAGGGCGTGTATGTTTAATATCGATCTCCGTTGGCTGGCGTTACTTCACCTAACACGGTTATTTGCTGGCGCGTATTTTCTGGTGCTTTGCCAGAGCGGCCAATTACCTTGCGCGTTCGCAACACCAGCGGGCTGGGGCGACATCGGAATTGGTGTCCTGGCGGTAGCTGTGGTTAGCGCTATGCGCCCCACTCAATTTGCGAAGACGTTTTTGCTTAGCTGGAACACGTTAGGCCTTATCGACATTGTTTTTGTCGTCGCGAGCGCGCTCCGGTTTGGCTTACAAGACTGGCAGTCGATGCACGCGCTGCGTGAACTTCCGCTCAGTCTTCTCCCGACGTTTCTGGTGCCACTTATTATCTCTTCACATGTATTAATCTTCGTCCGGCAGATCCGAGCACGAATTGGTTCGCAGTAACTGCCTGGCAAAGATTGCAATTGGGGGTTGAGGCGGAACTGCCGCGCGAAGGCGAGCCTTCTTCACCAACATCCGGGACGAGCGTTTCCGACGATTTTCAACTTCGTAATGAACTTCGCTCGGTAGCTTCCGTAGAAGGACATAGAGGAGGTGTGGGGAACGATGCCGAATGCATCGCGTCCGTTTTAACTTTTTCGACGTCACCATGAACCCCGCAGGCACGCCTGTTTGGGCACCGCTCCGAGCGGAGCCGATCCCGTGCGCAGAATGTGGATCAAGATCACGCGTTGGACGCGGCCTTTGTCTGAATTGTCTGCTCCATCGAGGTTTTGGAGCCGATACTTCCAATAATGAAACGCTGGAAGATGTGCTCGCTGAGATCGATGTGCGCGATCCCGATCGGCGTATTGGCAATTATCAAATGCTCGACCAGATCGGGCATGGCGGCATGGGAGTTATTTATCGCGCCCGCCAACGGCATTCGCGGCGTATCGTCGCGTTGAAACGGATTTTAGGGTACGAGGATTCGCGGGAAACGCTGATTCGCTTTCGGCGCGAAGCACTAGCCGCGGCGAGCCTGGATCATCCGAACATCCTCCCTATTTACGAAGTTGGTGAGGATGAGGACGGGCTCCCGTTCTTCAGTATGAAATTCGCCGCAGGTGGCAGCTTGCGCGATGCCGCACCTTATTTACGCAGCGAACCATTCCGCAGCGTGGAGCTGATGGCGAAGGTCGCGCGCGCTGTCCAGTACGCGCACGCTCAAGGAATTCTTCATCGTGATCTAAAACCGGGAAACATTTTGCTTGATGGGCGTGGCGAACCACTGGTGAGCGATTTCGGATTGGCCAAATGGCTCGATACGGCGAGCGATCTTACCCGTACCCTGACGATTTTTGGCACACCGGGTTATGTTGCACCCGAACAAGCCGAGGGCTCAACACAGGGTTTGAGGCCGAGCACAGATGTTTACAGCCTCGGGGCAATTTTGTTCGATCTTTTGACGGGCCGGCCACCTTTCCTGGGTGACAACGCGCTCGCTGTTATCCAACAAGCTGCCGAAAAGCCGGCGCCAAAACTGCGCTCTCTCGCGCCAGCGCTCGACCGCGATCTGGAAATCATTTGCGCAAAATGTCTGGAGCGCGAACCGAACGCGCGTTATTGCTCGGCCGGGGACCTGGCCGAAGACCTTGAACGCTGGCTGGCAGATCGCCCCATCATCGCACGATCGGTTTCGATTCCAGTGCGCATAAGCCGTTGGTCGCGCCGCAATCCGGCTGTTGCGGGAATGGCTGTGCTGTTGTTGGCTTTCGGAATAGTCATCGGGATAATGACTTGGGAAAATGGGTTGCTTCGCCGCCCAGCGAATATTGTAATAGCGGTACTGCCCTTTGAAAATCTGAGCCAAACCAAGGAGAGCGCTTTTTTGGCCGATGTTATCCAAGACGGCATCTTGACCAAGCTAGGCCGGGTGGCCGAGCTCAGAGTAATTAGCCGCGCCAGCGTCATGGCATATCGTGGCGCACGTAACACCCGGCAAATCGGGCGGGCACTGAACGTCTCTCATGTGCTAAGGGGAAGCGTCCGCTGGGAGGCGGGCAGGATTTATTTGAAGGCCCAGTTAATAGATACTCGCACCGACAATCAAGTTTGGGCGGAAGAATACGATCAGGATTTAGCTAACGTGTTTCTAACCCAAAGCGAGATTGCAAAAGAAGTCGCAGCTCACCTTGAAGCCAAGGTCTCGGCTGTCGAGAAAGCCGCCATTGAAGAACCACCGACCTCGGATTTTGTGGCCTACGATTTTTACCTGCGGGCGAGAGACCTTCTTTTGACCCTATTTAGCAGCAGGGCTAGGGAAGACCTGCTCCAAGCCGCCGATCTGCTGAGTCAGGCTGTCGTCCGTGATCCTTCCTTTTTCCAAGCCTATTGCCAGCTAGCCTACACTCATGACCTACTTTACTTTTTTGGCTTCGACCATAGCCCTGCACGGCTGGCGCTAGCGGAAACTGCGATCCAGGCGGCGTTTCGCCTCCGGCCTGACGCTGGAGATACACACCTGGCACGCGCAGAAAATCTTTATAGAGGATACCTCGATTATGAAGGAGCTTTGGCTGAACTCGCCGCGGCGAGCGAGACCCTGCCCAATTCTCCCCGCCTATTTGCCTTGAAGGGTTATATCGAGAGGCGTCAGGGGCGTTGGGAAGAATCGACGCGGAACCTGGAGCGTGCGATTGATCTCGACCCGCGCGACTTTTTTACGCTCCAGCAGACTGCGATCAGTTATGGAGTTCTCCGGCGCTACGATGAAGAAAAATCCGTGTTAGATCGCGCGCTATCCATCGCGCCGGACGATGTGGATACGAAAGTAGCCCGCGCAGCCGTGGAATTTCACTGGAAAGCCGATACGCGATCCCTGCATCAAACAATCGATTCAATTCGGGTGAGGAATCCCGCTGCCTTGCCGAACATCGCTAATGATTGGTTGAGTTGTGCGCTGGCCGAGCGCGACGTTGCTGCGGCAACAGATGCCTTAAACGCGTTCGGTGAAATTCCTTTGACCGACTATGCAGTTCACTCAAATCGCCCGCTAATGGAGGGCGTTATTGCTCGCATGACGAATGATCACGAATCGGCGCGAGCGGCATTCACCCTTGCACGCGTGGAGCAGGAGAAAGCGGTTGAGGCTCAACCAAATTACGGCCCGCCGCTGTGCGTGCTTGGTTTGATCGATGCCGGCCTCGGTCGCAAAGAAGAAGCGCTACGCGAAGGACGACGCGCGGTCGAGCTTCTTCCAGTGGAGAAAGATGCAATCAACGGTCCACTTATGATCAAGTATTTGGCAATGATCGCTGCATGGGTTGGCGAGAAAAATCTCGCGTGCGAACAGCTTGCAATCGCCGTCCGTTCCCCGAGCACTGTCAGCTATGGCCAACTGAAACTACTGCCGTTTTGGGATCCACTGCGGAAAGATCCGTGCTTCGAAAAAATCGTCGACTCGCTCGCGCCAAAATAAACAGCACCAACGACATGCCGGGCACGATGAGAAAAAGTGAACGTTACTAGTTTTCGAAGTCGCCGGCTGCTCATGGTCTTAAATTATGTTGCCCGTAGTATCCTGACCAAGCTATAGCCACTCCTCATAGTCAATAGGGGTCGGTCCTCACTATTGACACAAATTATTTCTTCCATCTAGAACCTGGCACTGCCGCGCCGGGTGCGAATTCTTAATGCGGCGGAAATGGCACGGCTTTTACCCATCGAATTTGAAGAGTTGTCGGGGCACCCCGGCTGGTTCACTCATTGTTGAGGACTGTTTGCGGGGCAGTCTTTCCCATTTCGAGCTGTGCGCTCACATTTTGCAAGCCCGCGGTGAGCGCTTCAATTTGTTTTTGCTGCTGTGCAATCATCGTTCCTTGCTCCTCAATTTGGCGGTGTGCTTTGAGAAAATCGTCTGTATCGGCAGCTTTGGTGCGAACGTGAACAACAGTTGCTCCCGCCGGCGGTGTTGGTTTGGAGCGCGGAAACACCGTTAGCTGTATTGCTGGAGCCAGTGGTGTTAGAAAAGAGCGCACTTTCACCAGTGGCCGTGTTGTTCACGCCAGTGGTGTTGCTTAAAAGCGCCCCGGCGCCCGTGGCAGTATTGCTGTCTGCGGTATTGGCAAAAAGGGTCCCAGCGCCAATGGCCGTGTTGAAGTTGCCACCTGTTAAACTTTCCAGCGAAAACACACCAACTGCAGTGTTGTAGGTGCCGCTCGTAAGTCTGATGAGCGCATTCTGTCCCTCCGCTGTGTTGCCTCCAGCGTGGCCTCCATCCGGGGCGGACTTATCGCCTGCCTGTTTGGTAAGAGCCCAAAGCAGACGAGTGCAATTGTAATTAGAGTTGATGGAATGCTTGGTTTCCTATCCGAGGAATTTCGAAGAAATTTTGCCAGTTTGTTGAGCCGCTCAAATGGCGCAGGGACGCGGCTGCTTTTACTGACTATTCAAGGCCGTTTGTGTGCACTCTTGCCCATTTCAATTCTGTCACCGGACGGACTCGCTGCTACGGCGAACTGCGTGCTCACACCGGCCGAACGTCCCAACGCTGCATTGTTGTCGCCGCTGATGTTGAAAAACAGGGCGTCAGCACCGATGGCTCTGTTATCATCGCTTTCGGTATTGTTGGATAGCGCACCAACACCTGCGAATAAAGAACGGTTTGGGGATTCGAAATTTGCTCCAAGCTTCGGCCGGAGCGGCGACACGACGACATTGTACGAACATTTGGCATTGTGAGCCCGTCGGCGTATTTCGCCGAAAATCAATACGAGCAGCGATCGACGCTGATGCGAACCTCATGTGTTGAAGGGGTTAAAATTATGATCAGAAAGACAAGTTCGATAACAGGCAAACGCATGCAACGGCCGGGCTTTTTGAGAGCGGGTTCAATCATTTTCGCGAGTAGCGTTGCACTCGGACTCTCTGCGCTCGCCAGTAACATGAATTTGCCGGAGCAAAACACGGTTTCCAGCAACGCGCTGCAACCCGGTGGGACAACAGAACAAACACAGACGGACTTGCAAACCGCGCCCCAGCCTGCAGACCCAAGTGAAGCTGCGGCGGGTATCGGTGACGACGTGCTGACAGAGACCTGGGCTACCCTGGGTGATTTTAACAGTGACGGTCACCCGGACTACGTGCTTCGAAACGGCAGCACCCTTCAAACAGCGATATGGTATCTCAACAATAATGTTTTTATCACCGGCGCTCTCGGGCCAAGCATTAGAGCCGGCTGGAGCCTGGATGGTGTCGCGGATTTCAATCGAAACGCGCATCCGGATTACGCACTGTTCAATCCCGGCACCGATCAAACAGCGATTTGGTATATGTCAGGGCCAACGCGCGTCTCAACCGCGTTTGGGTCAACCCTTCCTGATGGCTGGGAATTGAGGCAAACAGCCGACTTTAACGGCGACGGTTTTCCGGATTATGTACTGTTCAATTCGACCAGTAACCAAACGGCGATCTGGTATCTGAATAACAACCTTTATGTTCGTGGCGCCTTCGGGCCAACTCTTCCGGTCAACTGGAGCCTGGTGGGTGTAGCAGATTTTGATGGCAACGGCCATAGAGATTATGTGTTGTTCAATGTCAGTAATCACCAAACAGCGATTTGGTACCTATCAGGATCGACATTCATCAGAGGCGCGTTTGGTCCGACCATCCCCAGTGGGTGGGCGTTAGTGGCTACCGCCGACTTCAACGGGGACGGGCATCCGGACTATGTCGTTTATAATCCGGCCACTCGTCAGACAGCTATCTGGTATCTTTTTAACAACATTTTCGTTAGTGCGGCATTAGGCCCATCCCTTCCAGCCGGTTGGAGCTTGGTCGGACCGTGAAACCGGCTTTGCCTGCTTGATGTAATGAAGTTAGAGCTGAACAACCAAAGCGCAGCGACCTAGCTGCTTTAGTGTTGTTTAGAACCGTTTGCGGTGCGGGCTTCGTTGTTCAAGCTCTGCGCTCAATTTCTGCAGGCCCGCAGTAAGTGCTTTAATCTGCTTTTGCTGATGCGCGGCCGTCGCTTGCAACTCCTGCTTTAGGTGGTCGATGGTCGCTTCCTGTTCCTCCATTTTGCTGTGCGCTTTGAGGCATTCATTGAGCAACATCGCGTTCACCTGGTCGTAGCGCACGCTGTAGGGTTTTCTTTCCGCGTCGCGCACTACCAGGTCGGGATGCACCTTTTCTACCTGTTCGGCCACAAGTCCGAACTGCGTAGTGCCTGTCGGATCAATTTCTTCCTTGTAACGGAAGGTGACTGGCTTTAGCGCCAGGAGTGAGTCGCTCGCTTTGTCCATCGGTCTGATCTCTTTCTTAAAGCGCTTTGAGGACATGGTGGTTCCCAACTTGTTGTTTGAGTTAATGAGGACCGGGATTCCGGTGGCAGAAGTCTGGCCAAAGATGCTCTTGACGTAACAGGCGTCGCTTTCGCCAGCCACACCCTGCATCCCTGCGCCAACATAGACGTTATTTGAACCGGTTGTCGCACTGGCGCCGGCGCCGCTGCCCAATGCAACATTGTTGCTGCCGGTAGTGTTGTTAGAGAGTGCACCAATACCGATGGCCGTGTTGTCGCCACCTTGTAAGTTGTTAAAAAGCGCAAATGCTCCATTGGCCGTATTGTTGCCGCCGATAAAAGTGTTGAAGAGCGCACCAGCGCCAGTGGCTGTATTTTGGTTTGCAGTGTTACCGATGAGAGTGCCTGCGCCAATCGCCGTGTTGAATTTGCCGCTGTCGAGGGTGTTGAGCGAAAGCCAACCGACCGCTGTGTTCGCAACGCCGGTGGTGAGGCTAAAAAGGGCGGCCTGCCCTTCTGCCGTGTTGCCATCGGGATAGCCTCCATCCGGTGGCAGATTTAACGCCTGTGTGTTTTGGATAAGAGCAAAGCAGACAAGTGAAAATGAAATTAGAACTGGTGGAACGCTTGTTTTCATATCCGGAGAGTTCCGGAAAAATCTCGCGAGCTTGTCGAGGCAATTCGCCGCAAGCTTACTACTCTTTGCCCCGACCTTTTTACTCGGGCATCTCAATCAAATTGTCAGCCGCGTCATAAACGCGAATCACATCGCAATGTGAACGGGTAGAGAATTTGACGTAGCCCCATTTGCGGCCCCACGTCGTGCGTTGCATACTCGGACACTACGTATGCGAGGGGATTTAGATGAGCTCCTTCTTCCGTGAGTTGAAACAACGGAAGGTCTATCGCGTCGCGGTAGGCTATGCAGTAGTTGCCTGGCTCGTCGTCCAGATTAGCGCGACGGTCATCCCGGCTTACCACGCGCCGGAGTGGATTTTGCCGCTTCTCATCACTGCAATTGCGCTCGGTTTCCCAGTGGCGCTCGTGCTCGCCTGGGCTTTTGACATAAAAGGAGGCGCGATTAAGAAGGCTCCGGAGTCCACTATCGCGACCATTTCCGGTGCGAACAAGCGTCGAGTCTGGCTGCTCGCTGCTTTGGGTTTAATCATCAGTGCGCTTGCAATCGGCGCTTACTGGCTGCGGCATCCGTGGCCCAAAGCTGTGACTGCTTCACAATCAGCGCCTGCGACAATGCCAGAAATCCTCGAAAAAAGCGTTGCCGTGCTGCCGTTTGAGAATCTGAGCAGCGATCCAGATAACGCCTATTTTGCAGATGGTATTGAAGAGGAAATCCGGACGCGCCTCGCCAGGATTGCTGATTTGAAAGTCATTTCGCGCAATTCCACACAACGGTATCAAAGCAAACGCGGCAATCTTGCGGAGATCGCGAAGCAGCTCCGTGTGGCGCACATTCTTGAGGGTAGCGTCCAGAAAGCGGCGGATCAGGTTCGAGTCAATGTTCAGTTAGTTAATGTCCAAACGGACTCTCAGCTCTGGGCCGAGACCTATGATCGAAAGTTGAATGACATCTTTAGCGTCGAGAGCGAGATCGCCAAAAGAATCGCAGAATCGTTGCAAGCGAAGCTGACCGGTCGTGAGGAGCAAGCCTTGGCTGCCAAGCCCACAAACAATCCCGAAGCTTACGATGCCTATTTGCGCGGGTTAGTTTTTGAAGCACGTAGCAACTACTCGAGCGATGCCTTGCTGAAAGCCATCGGTCTTTATGAACGGGCGGTGCAGCTTGACCCGAAGTTTGCCATCGCTTGGGCGCGGCTTTCTGGTGCGAATGCGCTTCTTTACTTTAACCGTAACGACACGACTGCCGCTCGCCGCGATGCAGCCAAAATAGCCTTAGAAAATGCGCAGAAATTGCAGCCGAACTCGCCCGAAACCTTGCTCTTCGTGGGTTATTATCAATATTGGGTGCAGCGCGATTACGATCTGGCCAAGACCACCTTCGAGCACGTCAGCAAAATGTTGCCAGATAACGGCGAGGTCTCATACGCCCTTGGCGCAGTTGCCCGACGCGAGGGACTTTGGGATGAAAGTGTTGTCTACTGGGAACGGGGCCTCGCTCTCGATCCGCTGAACACGGCGTTACTCACTGAAGTGGCATGGACTTACGACGCGCTCCGGCAATTCCCCACAGCTCTCAAGCTCTACGATCGGGCACTGGATATCCTTCCTAATGAGTTATCTTTAATGGCGTTAAAAGCCAGTATCTACCAGGCCGAAGGTAACCTGCCAGAAGCCGCTAAATTACTGGCCCAGGTAAACGCACAAACGAATTCGGACGTGGCTGTTCGGATCAAGCTGGCCCAATTGAGACTTGAACGAAATCAAATCGAGGCCATCCGCTTTGTGCAACTCCGACAAGCTCGACTCCATTTTTCTTCCGGGATGGACAAGGGCATCAAGCAAGGCGGGCTAGCGTTGCTCAATCGCGTAGCCGGCGACACCGCATCAGCAAAAGCTGCCGCTGAACAGGCGCGCAACACGCTTGAGCCGTTGAGCAAGGATCAACCAGACAACGCCTTCGTTGCGGCAGCACTGGCCGTGGTTTATGCCATACTCGACGAGAAGGGCTCAGCCCTCAACGAAGCGCAGCGTGCAATCACGCTGGTGCCGAGTAGCAAAGATCGACTGTCCGGACCCGGGTTCGAAGAGAACCTGGCGCTAGTCGAGATGATCATTGGCGAGAATAGCCGTGCGATCTCAGCTCTCACGCGCTTGTTACACACGCCCTATGGTGGTTGGATTTATAGCCCCGCGCCAATCACGCCGGCTATTCTTAATCTCGATCCGCTCTGGGACCCCTTGCGCGCCGATCCTGCTTTCCAAAAATTGTGCGAGGAAAAGCAGCCGTGATGATAGAGTCATTATCTTGCTTAACCAAGCGCAAACTGGGCTAGCATTTCGCCAATCGGATCCGAAGCAGACGAAGCTTTAGGGAATGAGTTCCCAAGCATCATTGAAATATCCGTTGTTGTCTTGTCCGCCGAAGAGAATCACCCGGTGCAAGAGAGCGTCATAGGTCGCACGCACTAGGTATTCCATAAACACTTATCATCCCCTCGTGTTTCCTGACGCGCGGCCTTTTTGCAACCGCGCGGGAAGGAAACACGCCTTCCAAGCTCCTATCTCGTTTCTACGGTAATGACGGAACCAAGTTTCCGAAATACTGATCTGGCCCTTTGCTGCAACGACGCGGGAAGATGCCAATACCTGGCAGTTAGGTCCCGGAAGGAGGGCGCAAGTCAGGTGAAGCCTTACATAAAAATCAGGTGACACTTAGCTGGCCGATTTCGCGCGGTCGTTGCAAATATATCTAAATTAAAAACCTCTGCATCAGGCGAAGGATTTTTCTCCGCTAGGTTCTTTGCCTCTTTCGGATCCCAATAGAGTCAACTTAGTGGGAACAAGAAGGCAAAGTAGGGCCAAAGGCTGCTAGCAGGCTACGCTGGCAACGAGAACTTCGGCGCGACCAGGTCTGCGCGGAAATGGCGAGCGCACGCCATTGTTACGGCACGAGTCCTCCTCGGTGCCGGACTCATGATGCGCGCGCTCGTTGACCTATTGTTATCGTCGATTCTAGTCCTCAGTAATGATGCCAAAGAGACCGTGTTCTTCGTCTGCGATTCCAGCGGTGAAAAAGACTCCGTCTCCCAGAGGTAGAAGAGCCCAGAGGCCATCGATTTGGAGCGGCGTTCCATCGGCGCGCATCAGCGTTTCGATAAACGCGCCGGTCACCGGATCGTAATTGTTGATGAGGCCGTCCCCGAAATTGCCAACCCAGAGTTTGCCTTCCACCAGAGCAAGGCCCCATGGGGAATTGAGCTTGCCGCGTGAGATTAGCCGCCTGAGCAAATTGCCGCTGGTATCGAACACATTGACGAAACCATGGTGAGGACCAGCAACATCATCCTCCTTTGCATCATCCTGCTTGGCATAGGTGACAAAAATTTCGCCATTGATATTCCCAATGCCGAACGGCGCGTAACCTGCCGGAAGATTTGGATCGACAAAGCCGCTCATGGCTACCCTGTGGAAATTTTCGTCAAATACGTCCACTCGGCCGCGATGAAAGTTGGTGGCGTAAAGAAAATTATGGCCATTGGCCATGCCTATAGTCAGACCCTTATAGATATTATCCTCACTGCCTCCAACAGCTACAATGGCGTTGGTCTGGTCCAGAGTCGGGTTCCAGCCGGAGACTGTTCCATCTTCACTGACGAAAATGAAAAAGGCGGGCGCCGAGTTTCCATTTTTCGTTACCTGGAAGAAGGGAGTACTATTAAATACAATACCCGTGGGATTGGCTCCTTGGCGGGGATGTTTCGCTGGAATCGCTACGACCAGCGAAACCGCTGTGCCATCCTGATGGTAAAGGGTGGAAACACCGGTGCCGTTGTCGCTCACCCAAATCGTGCCAGATGACGAGGCCGCCATGCCCCAGGGATTGACAAGATTTGGATCGGTGTGCGGCGCAACACCGGGTATATCAGACTGGAAGTTTGTATTTGAATAGGTATCCGCGCGCGCAGGCACGGCCGTTAGGACTGCTACTGCAAACAGGAACAGAGCAGTTTTGATATAAAGATAAGTTGTTTTCATAGGTTTGGTGATTGTTTTAGTGTAAGGAGAATCGCACCGATCCATGTTGAGTAGCCGCATCGGAAAAGTAACGCCGTTGTTACTTTTCCCGGAAGCCATCTCATTACGTTGTAGCCGCCTCGCTCTGTCGAGGCGCTCCGGCGTTGTTACCCGTGGGAGCACGGCGGCACCCGCCTGCGTCCGGCTTCGTCGTCGCAGGTAGCATCGTGGCTACAGAGACGCGGTGTAAGGAGAGTGTTCGCGATCTCTCAACGGCGGTCGCGCGAATCGATGGTATAGCCCACGTGCCGAACGGTGTGAATCAGCGGAGGATCGCTGATTTTTCTTCTCAGGCGTCCGATGAAAACCTCCACCAGCTTGGTGTCATATTCGTGCGGGTGTTCCCATACCCGTTCGCATAACTCAGTACGCGTGAACACACGACCCGGTTCCCGCATAAGTACCTTTAAGAGCATTAGCTCGCGCGCCGACAAATGAATATGGCGCAAGCCGCGATGCACCTCATGGCTTGCCAGATCGAGCGTCAAATCAGCAACACGAAGCTTAAGTACAGGTTCTTCCGGGTAGCGTCGTCCCAGAGCATTTACGCGTGCCACCAATTCCCCCATTGCAAATGGCTTTGGCAAGTAATCATCCGCGCCGAGTCGTAGCCCGGTAACACGATCTTTCACTTCGCCGCGCGCCGTCAACATCAGCACACGACTGACGAGACGTTGCGCACGCAGATGCCGGAGGACTTCAAAGCCGTCCATTCCGGGCAGAATAATATCCAGCACAATCAAATCGAACGGCGCGGCCTTTATTTTATCCAGAGCTTTTTCACCGTCGTGGACGACGACTGGGTCGTGCCCGGCTTCCGTCAGTGCTGATGCAATTTGCCGTGCTAATGCAACGTCGTCTTCAACTACCACGATATGCATGGATTCTTAAAGCTGAGTGGATGATTAGAAACGCACCGTAAATTGCGCAGCCAGCAGATGATTGTCATCACCAGGTGCCGTCGTCTCATGTTGGTAATCATACTGCAATTTCAACTGCGTGTGTGATGTGAAACGATAGGCTACAGCGATATCGATTCGGGCAAGGTCTGGACTCCAGCGAGTGCTTTGTCCGTAGCCATTACTAACGTCGCCGAAGAGTTGCTGATTCCAGCGAATCGCACCAAAGAACTGCGGCGTAAACTTGTATTTCGCTTCAATGTAGTAAGCAAAGGTGTCAGCGTCTCCCACTCGGGGCACTTGAAAGCGCGCTTCATAAAACTCAACCCACACTTGTAGATGTCGCCAGGCAAAGCTGGCGTCCTGCCCGAGAACGAATTCCTTGTAATCGCCGATATCGCGCCCCGGCGGCAGCGTAGACTGAGCCTCGCGCCGAAAGTATGGACCCTCGCTCGCTGAGAAACCAAAATTCCACGCCTCGTTAGGCCGGAAACCGACGCGCGTGCTGAAAGTAGGAGGCTCAAATCCGCTCTCTGTAACCCTCCACGATTCCGGACGCGACGACAGCGACGCATTCTTCATTTCCACCGCGTAATCAAATCGATCCAGCCGGCCGGACAGAGAGATGCCACTAGCATAACTGGGTCCCCAGATCACCGGGTTGAACGCGTACTTTTCGTAGTAGTAGGGTCCGTAGATGAAATCGAACACTGAAACCGGGGCGGATTTGTCCCTAATTGACGTGACGTTTTCATAAACTAGCGGCGCGTTGATGAATGGATTTTCCCAGGAGAGATGCCGCGGAACCCAATTGCCGACGACCGTGGCGAACTTACCGATTTGCGCCGTGAAACGACCATCATCCCAAGGCGTGGCACGCAGCGCGTATTCGTCGAGCCGAATTTGAGCGCCGTTATCGCTAGGATCAAAGCCGCGATCGAGCCGCGATTGTGCAAAGAAATAAATCTGCGATCCGATTTGGGCGTCGAGAAAAAGCGTAAGTCGCGGATTAAAGAGATTATCAACATCGCTAATGATGAGGCCGGCCGGCGGCTGTTCGAAATTGTAAAATTCCAAATCGAGAGTGCCGCTCAATCGCGCCCGCAGATTATCGTGAAATGCTGAAATCGTAAGCGCGGTATCGAGCCGGTCGAAAAAATCATCGATATCGAATGCGCACGCCGTGCAGGCAAAGGCGCACAGGCTAAGGACGCGCAGCTTCATGCAACTGCATTAACCCCGTCCGAAGCAGGAAAGCGCACTTCAAATTCAGTCCAATCGTTTTCCGAGCGAATCAGGCATAAATCGCCACCGTGCAGTCTGGCGAGCTCGCGCGCCAAATTTAAACCGATCCCGTGACCCGACGCGGGGGAGGGAGTCGAGCGATGATGAAAGCGCTCGAAGATGTTTTCACCGGGCGGAATGGTGCGGCCTGTGTTCCCAATCTTCAGCACAACGTTCCTGCTCCCGCAGCCGCGGGACGCGCTGACTCGAATCAGCCCACCGGGCCGATTGTACTTGCGTGCGTTCTCAAGGAGATTCTGCACAATGAGGGAGGTGTACCGTTCTTCTCCGGCCACAAATAAGCCGGCGGTAAATTCCTTCTCGATTTTCACATCAGGCGAATCTGGAAGCGCGCTAAGATCGTCAAGCCACTCATCAACCAGCTGACTCAGATTTACCGGTGTGGACGCAATTTGAAGATGTCCAGCATCCATGCGCGACAAAAGAAGCAAATCGTCGATCACGCCAGTCAAACGATGCGTTTGATGGAGAAGGGCGGATAGCTCCTCATAAACTTCCGGCTTAAAACCTTCGCGCGTCAGCAATGTTTCCAAGCCGATGCGAAGAACCGTGACCGGGCTCTTTAACTGATGGGAGGCATCGGCAGAATATCGGGCCGACCTTTCCAACTCCTGCGTCGTTGAAGCAAGCGCGGCTTCAGCGCGTTTTCGTTGCGCACGATTTTGCTCTGAATCCAGCGCAAGTTTCTTTACTGGGGCCGAGAACCTGAGCGCAACTGCGTGGCTTGCGACGAAACCGCCTAACAAGAGCAACGCGCCTGCGCCGCCAATCTGCCAGCGGAGGCGATGCAACTGAGCCATCGAATGGGCCAGCGGATAAACGCAAATCTCGTAAGCTGCTGGAAAGAGCGATCCAGAATTAAGCCGCTTGTAAAATAAGAGCTGAGGCGCGCCGTCGACATTGACGCGAAAGTTGTCTTGCTCGCGATCAGAATTTGCGACCGCACTGGCTATCTTTTCGTTGAGCGATGCTTGTGCAGATTTCGGAAGCGAGGGCAAATACAATTGTCCATTAGCCCAGACGCCACTTCTCATTCCCACCTCAGCGTTTTTCTCTTCAAGCTCAAGCGGTTTGAACCCGATCACGAGCGCCGAAATCACGTCGCCCGTGTAGCTCGAGAAGATCGGCACAGCTATCACTTCGTCGATAGTTCCTTCGCCGGTTTCGGTATTTTTCCGGATGTAACCGATTTGTTGCGTGTCGGGCAACCTGCTCAAGGCCAGTTGCGTTTCCGTTTTCGCATCCAGTTCACCCACGTCGTACGGATTTGGCGGCTTGATGACCGCGCCTGTGCTGTCGAGAAAACGATAAAATTTCGCGTGCAACGATTGCGCCGCCAGCTCGGGCGGCGGTTCGTCGCCTTCCATTAGGTCGCGCAGTTCGTCTTTTGCACTGGGATACAAAAGGTCGATTGCATTGTCTTCCATGGCCGCATGGATCCGTGGCTTGGCCGCAAGCACATCACAGCGCTCCGCCAACGCTGCGTGGCGTAATTCTTCGAGTTTATGCAGCGAGGAAAGCTCCGCTTGGAAATTCTCCTGTAAATTTCGTTCCGCGTCGGCTGTGACTTTGCGCTGTGCGAGGTAGAAACCAAAAGCAGTCAGCGTTGCGACGATGACCATTATGGCGGTGAACAGCCGGGTTCGAAAGCTTGCTACACCTTCGTCTCTGGCTTGAACCGCCGATCTCATGGGAAATCAACGTGCAGCGTCTGGCCGTTTTTCAGTTCTACGGGTTTATCCCGCGTGGTCCTGCTATCGATCCAAGCCTTAAGCGTGTAACGACCTGCAGGAAGTCCGCTTAATCGAAAGTGTCCGTCCGTATCTGTCATCACAAAATACGGAGTATTCAAAACCAGGATCAGCCCGCGCATATGTTCGTGAATATCGCACCGTAATGTGACCAGACCCGGTTTATCGAAAATTTGTGTCGGAATAGGACGTTCCTCGGCGCGATAACGGCCGAGGTCGAACCGTTTGGCAGGCGAATAGGAAAAGATGTTGTGATAAGTGTCGTCGAGATTCGGGAATTCAACCTTGGTTCCAGCCGGGACTGGGAGCAGTGCTGGAACGAACGTCAAATCTTTTTGCGCGACCTGTTTCGTCGGCAGCGAAGCTAGGTTCGGGAAAGCACCGTCGAGGTAAACTACCGCGAGGGGAGGTTGCGTGGAAAGTACGCCGCCTTTGGTGACGATCTCGTAGCGTTTTGCCTGGACCGGAGCCGTATGTGATTTCGGAAGTTCTACGCGTCCTTCGACGACTGCGCTCGCCCAAAGCGCAACAGGCATGATGGAAAATACTGCGTTAAACCACAGTAACCCGCGCAAGCGCATTTTGCTTCCAGTCTAGCAGCGTTTCATTGACCGGAAAGCTTTTGCAGAGGCATGACCGTCCGCGCGCTTCCCGAATTAGGTTTTTGGCCGGTTGGCCGCCATTGCGGGGAGCGCAAAGAAAATCGTAGCCATCAAGCTCCAGAAAATCCCAATGGCACACGCAATACCAAGACTAGTAAGCGCTGGGTTCCGTGCAAGGGCGAGCGAGCCGAACCCGCTCACTGCCGTCAAACCAGCGAGTAAGACGGGCTTCAGCACGCCGGCAACGTCATGCTCAATCTCCCGCGTCTTTTGCCAGACCAATACAACATATATCCCGTAGTCCACGCCGATTGCTAGTACAAGGCGGAACGAGAGCACATTAAGAAGATTCAAATTGATATGCAGCAACTTCATCGAAGCGATCATTGCTCCAATCCCGAACGCCAGTGTGATCAACTGGATCGTCCACAAACGAAAATCCCGGTACAAAAGAGCCAGCAACGAGATGTCGAAGATCGCCATCAGGGCGCTGACGAGCAGGAGTTGGTGATGCGACCATGGCAGCAAATCGGCGAGCGCATAACTCCACCCCGAGAGAATCATCGGCACCTCGGGTACTTGCAGGTCGCGTTCCAGGTCTTTGCTTTGGGCGTGGGCTGAGATCGGTTGGTTAGTTGTAACGAACCCCGTAGTCAACGCGGGATCGTGACCAAAGTAGCGATCAACCAGGAACCACCAGCTGGATGATTTTGGCAGCTGATCGCGCCAGTTCGGCAGGGGAACGTTGGGATCGGTCAGGCGCTTTAAGTCGTCAAGCAGGGTGAACGCTGGCGCGAACGAATCGCGGCTGAATCCTTCAGCATCGAGAGTTTGGTCTAGTGTCTCGCGTGCTGCTAGGAAATTGATCGCGCTCAACTGTCGCCGATTTGTCTCCATCCAATCTGGAGAAAGACAAAGCGCAGCCGGAGTGGAGAAGCCCTTGATCTTTCCTGCTGCCTGGAGTCCTCGCCAATGGGCGACAATTTTCTGCCAGTAATCGTGCAGCTCCTGCGGATTCGCCGAGCGCACAATCGCCAATACCGGCTCCCAGCGTACTGGCATTTCATGCATGATTGCCTCCAGCGCCTGACTTGCGCGAATGTTCCTGGGTTGCAGCGAACGAGTGTTGGTCTCGAAATGAAGCGGCGGATTTGGCGAAAAGCCGATCGCAGTCAGGACTAACAAAAGCACAGTTGAAAAAAGCAGCATCGGCACGGGCTTTCGCACGATCCAGCGCACATACTTTCTTACGCCCTCGAAAAGCCAATCATGAGGAATTGCCTGTCGCTCGCGAACAAACAAAAACAAAATCGAACACATAAAGAGTCCGGCGACGAAAATGCCGATGGCAATTAGCACGCCCAACTGTGAGAAAGCCATGGAACCACTTAGCACCAGGGCAAGAAAACCGACTGCTGTGGTGAGTGCACCGAAAAAAATCGCGCGTCCAAGTTTTGCTATCGATGTTGCGATTGCTTGCCGATGCGGTTCTCCATCTGAGCGCGCCTGGTGATAACGTCCGATAGTGAGAATCGAGAAGTCGACTCCAAGACCGACGAGAATCGCGCAAAAACCGACGCTGATCATGCTGAGTCGCCCGAAAAGAAGTTGCCCGAGAGTTAGAGCAACCAGGCAAGAGAGGAGCAGGCAAAGAGCCATGCCCAGTAGCGGAAGCCATCGGCGAAAACCAACAAAGAAAATTGTGCCTACCAGGATGACCGAACCCAGCAACGTCGCCACGACGTCGTAGCGCATGCTCAGCGAAATTTCCGATGCAAAGGCCGAGCGACCGGTCACGAGGACCTGTAATCCCGAATGCGATTTGGGATTCCATCCCTCGGCGGCGATTGCGCGAAACTTGTTTACTTCGCGCATTAAACGCTGGCATTCGAAGGCACTGATGGACTGCTGATTCGTCACCACCAGGAAAACGCGCATCGTGCGATCTGTCGATGTGAGCGGTTGCTCCTGCTCAATGATCGTGCTCTCTGCAAAAGGCTTCAGCGCCGGCGCGATCAGACCGAGGGGATCAAAGGAAAGCTCGAACTCTGGGCGCGGTGAGCCTGCTTCGATCTGTTCGCGCAAGCGATGAAGGCGATCGCGAATTTTCTCCGGTTGCAGGACCGCTATGGTCTCGCGGAAGGCGTTTGGCTCGAGATTAAGAAGCAGGGGTACCGCGATTAATTGAAGATCGCGGATTCCATCAGGGGCGGACATTGGCGAACCGGCGAGCACGCGCGTGCACCAGGGCTGCTGTCGCAATCTTTCCGCAAACACCGGCGCGAACTCGTCCAGTTTATCCACGTCCTTCGGGTCGCACTGGAGCGCAAACGTCAGCTCCCGCGTCTGCTCAAAATCGCGATCGTAAATCTTTAGACCTTGCACCGACGAAAACTTGCCGGGTAAAACGTTGAAGATTTCAGAATCAAGTTGCAGCGACGTAACCAGAATTGCGATGCAGGCAACGGTCAGCAAAGCCACGCTGCTCCACACCAGCGCGCGTCGCTGGGTTATGGTTTGGGCGAGGAAATCACTAATGCGCATGAACGGCGGTAGTGTTCTGTAATCGCGGCGGCTTTACAACGCCTGACACCGTTTGTCATCATGAAGACAGCTTCTCTGTGTGTATGTGTTTAGCGCCAAAGGCGCAGCATTCATCCTTAGCCTAGGGCAACGCCCCAGGATTTGCAGGATCCCAGAGAGACGAGCGCTGAAAGCGCGATTCACTTTCAGCTAGGTTCGATCCATCATTCGCAGCATGCCCTCAGTCGTTAAGCAAAGTCATTCTCCACGTCATCTTTAGCACCAGAAATCGCGAGCCTTGGCTCGATTCAGACGTACGGCCGCGCGTGCACGCTTATCTGGCGACAATCTGCCGCGATCTCGGCGCCGAATTTGTCCGCGTCGGCGGTGTTGCAGATCACGTCCACATTGTGGCAACGCTGCCACGAACACTTTCCCAGCTCAATTCATCGAACAGATAAAGAAAGTGTCGTCAAAATGGATCAAAGCGCTTGATTTTCGGTATCGCGGCTTTTTCTGGCAGCGCGGGTACGGCGCGTTTCCGGTGAGCCAAGTCAGCTCAGCTCCGTGTTGGAATACATAAACAAGCAGCAAGAACACCATTGCACGCGTACATTCGAAGAGGAATATTGTGAGTTGTTGCGCAAGCACGGAGTGGATTTCGACGAACGCTACGTCTGCGACTGAAGGATGAGTCGCCGATTGAATCGCGCTTTCAACGCTTGTTTACGGCCTAATCAATTACTGGGGCGTTGCCCCAGGCTGAAAGTGAAATAGCGCCTGTGGCGCTAAAAACATGCCAGCCTTGTCGACCCGTATCGCACGCGAGGAGTAACAGCCAGGGATTCACGGTCACTGGCTTAAACGCTCGCGTTAATCAGAATCGGAATACAAAAGTCTCGTTGCCGGCCGTGTATCGCAGGGTCTTTCGGTCCGGCACCTGAAGGAATTGATCTCGCAACCCGAGCCACCCGCGCAATTGGGGTGGAGCTTGTGCTAACGATCCAGACCATCCTTGGCGGGCCAATCCTCCTTTAACTTCGGCGAAGGTCGCATCCTGCCGCAGTGAAAGCAGCGTGATTCCAGGGCCTTTCGAGACGGTTAATTCGAAGTCGCCGGTTTTAGAAAAGCGCACAAGCGCCTCACCAACGAGCGTTGTGTTTGGTGCGCGATACATGAGCTGACCGCTTCTAATCTGCCATGCAGTAACTGGCTCGGAAAAGTCGTGGTGTGAAACGGTTGCGCAATTTGTTACGTAAAAAGCGATAACGAAGAAAATACCCGTAGCAAAGTAACGGCGGCGCTTGCGCAATCGAGTAAGATTGGATTGCAGCGGATTCGCGTCGCCCCTTTGCAAAACGGGAGAGGCTTGCCTGCCACGCCGTAGTAACGCGCAGGCGGGAGGTGAGGGGATTTGCGATTTCGACTTGCTCACGACGCATTGGAACCCTCACCCTACCCTCTCCCTTGTTCAAGGGAGAGGCGGAGCGCAGCCTGCGCGTTGCCGGCACCATCGTCTGTGATGTTAGCAAATTACCCAGATTTTTGTAGGAACGGGCTGTTGGACTCTCCAGCGCTGCAGCGCGGCGCGCCTATCGATTTGTGCTAACTTCTGCGGCAGAAGATGAAGTTGATCGATCGATTTGTTAGTCGTGAGCTAATTGTGAACGTGTTATTCGCCATCGCGGTGCTGAGCCTTGTGCTCGTGGTTGGAAATATTTTCCGCAAGCTTCTTCCATTGCTGGTGAATCACGATGTGCCGATGGAATACTTGATTACTTTCATCGCATACGTATTGCCATTCTCACTCATCTTCACGATTCCCTGGGGATTGTTGACGGCGATTCTGCTCGTGTTCGGGCGGCTTTCCGCGGACAACGAATTGATCGCGCTGCGCGCAAACGGTGTCAGTGTTCCACGTGTGTGCCTTTCGCTTTGGGGCGTCGCGCTGGTGTGCACTGTGATGTGTCTCTGGCTCAATGTGCAGGTCGCGCCCGCCGCGCAGGAAAAATTGCGAAGCACCATTTTCGATCTCGCCACGCGCAATCCAATGGCGCTCTTTGGCAGCGATCAGGTGATCGATCAGTTTCCCGGGCGCAAAATCTATGTTGGGAAAAAAGAGGGCAACAAGCTCGAGAACATCACCGTATTTGAGCTGAGCCAGAACTCCATGCCGGTGAAGGTGACTTACGCGCGCACCGGCATGCTTGAAGCCGACTTGGCGAACAAGCAAATTCTTATGCACCTTTACCAGGCGCGCTACCAGGAGCGCGACCCGAAAGACCCGACCAACCTGCGAAAGATACGCGACGGAATCAATATGGTCGAAGGCACATTGCCTATCAGCCTCGAGGAACTTTACAACAAAGAGAAAAAGCGACCGAGCCGATCTGCGTTGTCCATCGAACAATTGCTGGAGCAATTGAAAAGCGAGGACAAACGCGAACGCAGTGCCAGCCGTACCGAAATCAATAAACGGTTTTCATTTCCGTTTGCGTGTGTTGCGTTCGCAATAATCGGAGTCCCGCTTGGCGTCACAGCGCATCGCCGGGAGACCTCAATCGGGTTCGCCATGGGTTTGATCGTAGCTACGACCTACTTTCTCTTTGTCATCATCGGCGATACGCTGCGTGGAAATCCGCATGCGCATCCGGAACTGCTCGTCTGGTTTCCCAATGTTCTTTTCATCATCCTTGGCGTGTTCTTGTTCCGCCGGCTAGCACGCCAATAAGCCCGCCGCATCTTGATCTCTCGGACATGTTCGGCAGGTGCATCGATTTATGCTCAGCCGAATGGGTTAGCGCGATTTCACAAGTATTGTAGCCACGGGCCTGTGGCCGGTCGATCTTTGCGCTACTACTCCCACTAGGCAAACGGCCCACAGGGTCGTGGCTACAGCGTTAGCGCAGCTAAACGGCCGAATTGCACTCCGGAGTTGCGTGCAACTCAGGCTTCCTCGGGCTCCGGTCCCAGCGAGAGCGAAGGTGACGCTGCTGGGCGAGGTGCTCGACGTTCGAAGACTGGCATCCGTAATGTGTTCCGTACGTAAACAGCCACGCAGGCCAGAACCAAAACGGACGCATAAGGTCGGATGTGCTTGAGCAGGTCAATCGCCCAGAGCGTTGCTTCGAGCTTCTTATCGATCAGCATCACATGCACAATCATTGCCGTGCTCGCCGCGGAGATAATGAAATGAATGATGCTCAATCTGAAACTGACTCCCAAGGCGACGGCACTAACTACCGCACCCCAGACGAAGTAGCGCTCATGCATCTGTCCCAGCAGCGCAAACATCAGCAGCCACGGAGCGGTGATCGCAATCAACACGCGAGGGTCGCGATCGCGAACCTGCTGCGCAGCCCCGTACGCGCATACCGTGAGTGCGGCAAGGTAGAGCAGCCGCAACGTCCATTGCAGTGTGAGATGGAAATGCAGAGATCCAAAATGGACCGAACAGAATGGATCCTTCAATGACCAGCCTAGCTGGGAGAGAAGTGATGGAAGGTTGTAACACGAACTGATGACAAGGTAGGGATAATGCTCGCTGCCGTACAGAAAACCGACTTGCAACCACGCGAAGCTTCCGCCAGCGAAGGCGCCAATCACAAACACAGCGCATCCGGTAATCCCGCTGATCCAGGCAATTTGATGTGGCAACTTGCGTTGCAGAATGAATGACCAGCTAGCACCGGTGACAGCAGCAAGTGCGAGCCAGGCCGCCGGCGTGCGTAGAAGCCATGGTGACGCGATTACAGCCGCAGTGGCCGTGAATCCCGTGAGTACAGACAGCGCGTAGTTCCATCTTTTTTGCCATAATGGCCAAAGAATAAAGAACGGCGTCACGAATAACAGTTGCCCCTTAAACATTGCGCCTGCGGCCAACAGACAACCGCACACGAACCAGCGTTTCTTGAGCGCTGCGAGCGCAGCGAAGAGATAAAACGGCAGGATCCATACATCCCACTGCGGCCAGCCGTGCGCGTCAAGAATCATGGAGGGTTCAAGCCATGCCACGCTCGCCGCAGCGAGGCCGCAGATCGAAGCGCGATCTCTTAACGGCAAACCAGGAAGCAAGGATGGCCGCGTTGTTCGTGAGCATCGCTGCACGCACAGACGCACCAGGAAAAAAATTGCCACAGCGGAAAGCAGTTCGCATAACAGATTGATCTTCAATAACGGGTTGACCAGCTTTGGATGCCCGTCATCGACTCCGGGAAATTGATTACGCACCTCCTTCGCCCAGATCGCCATGACCAGAAGTCGGAGAGGCGGATAGTCGAGACCGTAATCCTTCTCATAGGCCTTACCCTTGACCCGATCATAAAGTGCGAAGTAGCCGCGGCAGAATCCTGTGAATGAATTAGCCGCACTTTCGTTAGGCGATAAGCGACGCGCTTCTTTCAGGGTTTCGCTGCCCCAGTAAAAAGCGTTGACGATGTCGTGCTGATAACGCACGTGCCTCGTGCTTTCTCCAATCCAGCGGCGTAGCTGAACTCCGGCGAGGAAAAGCGCGACGACGAGAAATGCAAGCAATGCGCGCCGGGCAAACTCGCTGGTGAAAAGTCGTTCAAAGAATGCCCGGATGACCATTTGATACCCTACCGAAGACCGCCGTTCGACTGGAACGGTTCCCAGAGTCTTGTTCAAAGCAAGTTTTTCTTGGTTCCTCGCTCCAGCCTAAGGCGGATAGAGATCATTCGTAGAGCGGCTCGAAAGCGGCCGTTTCTGTTTCGTAGAATTAGTTTTTCGATTTGCACAGGAGCGATCCCGAACTATTTTAGGCGCGCGGGGTGGAGCAGCCTGGTAGCTCGTCAGGCTCATAACCTGAAGGCCGCGGGTTCAAATCCCGCCCCCGCAACCAAATTTCTGCTAATCAGCGGTGCGTTATCGCGTTTACGTTATCCAAAATCGCGAGGGAAAATTCTACATCGGCTTATCCAACGATGCAGCGCGTAGAGTCGAACAACATAACACCGGCCAATCACGTTGGACACAGGGACGCGGTCCATGGGCAATTGCTTGGCAAAGTGAGGAGTTGTCGCTGACTGATGCGAGGAAATTAGAGAACCGGCCGAAAGGGCAAGGACGAGGGAAAGGTTTTTTTACGATCACTGGTTTGCATCGAGACAGCTCATAATCCGGCAGCTGCCGGACCGCGGGTTCAAATCCCGCCCCCGCAACCAAATTAATTTTGCAGATTTGGAAACGACTTGCCGCCCGTGATTCTCTTGGCAAACTGTATGCCCGCCGTTCGGCCAAAAATGTAATCCAGCGTAGCTCAGTGGTAGAGCGGTCGGCTGTTAACCGATTGGTCGTAGGTTCGAATCCTACCGCTGGAGCCATTTCAAATGTTTTGGGTTTATTCTCCAAAATCCGCAGGGTCACTTCTATGTCGGCCACACCGAGAATCTCAGGAACCGAGTCACCAGTCATAATCGAACCGACAAGATTAATGGAAAATTCACAAGGAAAAACGGGCCTTGGACTTTAGTCTGGTCGGAACAGCATCCCGATCGCGCAAGCGCCATGCGCCGCGAGCGCGAAATTAAGAACTGGAAATCTGCCCGTCTGATTCGAGAATATCTGCTAAGCGTCAAGGCGTAGCTCAGTCGTAGAGTCCCGACGCAGTCGGGATTAACCGATTGGTCGTAGGTTCGAATCCTACCGCTTTGTATTGTTGGTCGCGGGCGACGCGGCGAGTTTTTGGAAGCGCGGATCGTTCCGGAGCGGATCGAACATGGGATCGAGCCGGAGCAGCGCGGGAGTGAGCGGCACGTTTTCAGCCAGCGGGCTATTGTACGGTGTCGAGAGTAATTTCTGTAAAGCGGCGATGGCGCGGTCGGGCTCCCCGATGCCCGCCGCAACCCGGGCGAAGATCTCGATCGGAGCGGGACCAAGCACCGCGTCTTTCTCGATCGGGTTCGCGGCCATGTTCCGCTCTGACAGAGCCAACCCAGCGGCTTTGTCACCGAGAACCATATTGGTCAGCGCGAGATCGCCAATCAGGATATCATTTTCCGGCTGTTCTTTGAGAAAAAGGTCCAGTTCGCTGCGCGCCTGCCGCCAGCTTTCCTGGGCGGCAGCGTGATCACCGGCGACTTCTTGCGCCCAGCCTAACCAAAAGCGCAGTTCGCCATTGTTATAACCCAACGCTGGATCAGGCTTGGCAAGTATTTCCTTTAGCCGAGGAATGATTTGTGCAGGGCGTCGCTCCAGGATCGCCTGGTAAACCTGTGTTTCCAACGCGGGGGTGTCGTCGGCGTTCGGATGCAGCGGAGCGAGCAGCGCCGCAGCGTGCGGCAGATCGCCCTCGGCTTGTAAAATAGCGGCCTTGTACACGAGGGTATCGAGGTCGTCCGGTGTGATATCGAGAACCTGATCAAGCTTCCGCAACGCTTCCGGGAAACGCCGAAGACAGATATAGGAAATCGCATGCTGGCTGAGTAGGTTGACGTTGCGCGGGTCGAGCCGCTCGGCTTCGTTGAAGTAACTCTCGCTCCGGTCCCACTGGCCTCGCCTCCGTGCGACATAGGCCAGCGAGGCAGGAATCTGGCTGCTATTGGGCAGAAGCAGACGTGCTTGCTCAAAGTAATGCACCGCGGTGTCGTAATCCTTCAGGCAGGCGTAGTGATAATGGCCCTTCGCCATCAGGGCCTCGCCAAGGTTAGGCTGAAGAGTGACTGCGGTTTCGGCTGCCTGCCGTGCCTCTTCACGCAGAGCCACTGTTGGTTGAAGAGTCAGTGTGATGTAGCCGCGTGCTTGCACGTATGAGAGTAGCGCCCAACCGAGGGCGAACTTCGGGTCCAACCGCACCGCTTCTCTGAGATATTTCTGTGCGCCAAGGGCGTTCGCGGGTGTGTTGGCCGTTTTCAGCGTATAAGCCAGCCCGCGCAGATAGGCATCGTAGGCTTCAACATTGTCCGTCGGCTTCGCGGCGATGACTTGCTCTTCCTGGCCAGTAAGGTGCGCTCGCAACTGGTCGGCGATGGCTTTGGCTACCTCACTCTCGACCGAAAAGATATCGGTCAGTTTGCGATCAAAGGTGTCAGCCCAAAGATGGGAATCATTGACTGCTTTGATAAGCTGCACGTTCACGCGCACGGCCTCGCCGCTCTTTTGCACGCTGCCTTCCAGGACGTGGGCGACGCCAAGTTGCCTGGCGATCTCGGGCAGATTTTCCGGCGCGCTTTTGTAATGCTGCGTCGATGTGCGCGAGATTACTTTTAGATCTGCGATTTTGGACAAGCGCGTCAGAATTTCATCCTGAATACCATCAGCAAAGTAGGCGTTGGCTTTATCTTCGCTCCGGCTTTCAAACGGAAGCACCGCGATGCTTTTTTCCGGAATAGGAAGTCCTCCGTCGGCGACTTTCCCCGAAGAGGAGCGGGCAACCGCCGGTGAGCCTCGTCGGTAAAAGACTGAAAAGCTGATCGTCAAAGCCACAGCTGAAAGGAGCAAAACAGCGGTAAGCACATACTTGGACCAACGCGGCGTAATGACTGGACGGACGCTAACACCGGACGCCTGCTTCCATCTTCTTCGCTTGAGTTTGTCCGGAACATGTGGGTTGCCGAGATTGTCTTTGTAGAGATTAACCAGGTGCAGCCTCAGCCCGTGCTTTACCTCACACTCG